>JBBQVP010000010.1:0-48719 GCA_038211455.1 Burkholderiales bacterium | reverse complement strand
TCCGGAACGCGTCACGCAATATGGTATCTCGGTACAGCACGAACTGCCGGGCAAGACAGTGCTTACCGTAGCATACGTCGGTTCGCAGGGACGAAATCTTTTCCTTCGCAGTATCACCAACCGTATTCTGCCGGGAAATGCCGTCATCCTTAACGGAACCGCTCTGCCGTCGGGAGTAGGCGTTGTTACACGATGTTCCGTTGCTCCGGTGAACGGAACGTGTCCGGGCAACGTCTCGGGAACGTCGGTTATCCGCGAATTCGATGTTCTCGGCTTCCGCTACGATCCGTTGACCGGACAGAACGTTGCGGATCCAACTAGCTTTTTGGGGCCTGGTGCCCATGGTCATCGAGCAGTCCGGCCGCGGCGAGCGCGCCTACGACATCTACTCGCGCCTGCTGAAGGAGCGCGTCGTGTTCCTCGTCGGCGTGGTGAACGAAGTCACGGCCAACCTGATCGTCGCGCAATTGCTGTTCCTCGAGTCGGAGAATCCCGACAAGGACATCTCCTTCTATATAAATTCGCCCGGCGGCTCGGTGTCGGCAGGCCTCGCAATCTACGACACGATGCAGTTCATCAAACCGAATGTGTCCACGCTGTGCGTGGGCCAGGCGGCGAGCATGGGTTCCCTGCTGCTTGCGGCCGGCGAGAAGGGCAAGCGCTTCTGCCTGCCGAATTCGCGCGTCATGATCCACCAGCCGATGGGCGGCTTCCAGGGCCAGGCATCGGACATTGAGATCCACGCGCGCGAAATCCTCTACCTGCGCCAGCGCCTGAACGAGATCCTCGCCAAGCACAGCGGGCAGAACGTTGATACGATTGCGAAGGACACGGATCGCGACAACTTCCTCTCGGCGGAGGACGCGGTAAAGTACGGACTGGTCGACAGTGTTCTTTCTTCCAGGGCGATGGGCGCGGCCTAGGCCCGATTAACGAACCAGGAAAGGCGGGAGCACACACGCATGTCGGAAAAATCTTCCTCGGGCGAAAAGCTGCTGTACTGCTCGTTCTGCGGCAAGAGCCAGCACGAAGTCAGGAAACTGATCGCCGGCCCGTCGGTGTTCATCTGCGACGAGTGCATCGAGCTGTGCAACGACATCATTCGCGAGGAAACGGCGACCGACAAGAACGGCAAGGGCGCCAAGTCCGACCTGCCCACGCCGCGCGAGATCCGCGAGATCCTCGACCAGTACGTGATCGGCCAGAACCAGGCGAAGAAAATCCTTTCGGTGGCGGTCTACAACCATTACAAGCGCCTGAAGCACCTCGGCAAGAATGACGAGGTGGAACTGGCCAAGTCGAACATCCTGCTGATCGGGCCGACCGGCTCGGGCAAGACGCTGCTCGCGCAGACGCTCGCGCGCCTGCTCAACGTGCCGTTCGTGATCGCGGATGCGACCACACTGACCGAAGCCGGTTATGTGGGTGAGGACGTCGAGAACATCATCCAGAAGCTGTTGCAGAACTGCGACTACGATGTCGACAAGGCCAAGCGTGGCATCGTGTACATCGACGAGATCGACAAGATTTCGCGCAAGTCCGACAACCCCTCAATCACGCGCGACGTGTCGGGTGAAGGGGTGCAGCAGGCGCTGTTGAAACTCATCGAGGGCACGATCGCCTCGGTTCCGCCGCAGGGCGGGCGCAAGCACCCCAACCAGGATTTCGTGCAGGTCGATACGACCAACATCCTGTTCATCTGCGGCGGCGCGTTTGACGGGCTGGACAAGATCATCCGTGCGCGCTCGGAAAAGTCGGGGATCGGGTTCGGCGCCGAAGTGCGCAGCACCCGCAACGGCAAGGACATCAGCGAGGTCCTGCGCGGCACCGAGCCCGAGGATCTTATCAAGTATGGCCTGATCCCGGAATTCGTCGGCCGGATGCCGGTTGCGGCGATGCTCGAGGAGCTCGACGAGGCCGCGCTGATCCAGATCCTGACCGAGCCGAAGAACGCGCTTCTCAAGCAGTACCAGAAACTCTTCCTGATGGAGGGTGTCGAACTCGAGGTGCGCATCCCGGCGCTGGGCGCGGTTGCGAAGAAGGCGCTGGCGCGGAAGACCGGCGCCCGCGGACTGCGTTCGATACTGGAGAACATCCTGCTCGACACGATGTACGAACTGCCGACGATGGAGAATGTAACCAAGGTCGTCGTCGACGAAGCAATGGTCAACGCCGACGGGAAACCGATCCTCATCTATTCAGACCAGCAGAAGGTCGCCGGCAGTTCAGCGTAACGGTTCAGCGTAACGGTTCAGCGTAAGGGTTCGGCGTAAGGCTTGTTTTAAGGCAGAGCGGCCGCATATTTGCAAGACAACGTATCCAGGCCACCGAGGACCACAATGTCCGATCCGCAGGAAAAAGACGACAACACCCAGGCTGTCCAATATCCGCTGCTTCCCTTGCGCGACGTAGTGGTGTTCCCGCACATGGTGATCCCGCTGTTTGTCGGGCGGCCCAAGTCCATCAAGGCGATGGAGACGGCGATGGAGGCAGGCAAGTCGATCCTACTGGTCGCGCAGAAATCCGCCGCCAAGGACGATCCGGGCCCCGAGGACATGTACGAGATCGGCTGCATCTCGAACATTCTGCAGATGTTGAAACTCCCGGACGGCACTGTGAAAGTGCTGGTCGAAGGTGGCAACCGCGCGCGTATCGGAGAGATCAACGACCTCAAGAGCCACTGGACCGCCGGGGCGACGGTGATCCCCGCGGAGGGCGCGGTGCAACACGAAGTCGAAGCGATGCGCCGCGCACTGCTCTCTGCGTTCGACCAGTACGTCAAGCTGAACAAGAAGATCCCGCCGGAAATCCTGACTTCGCTATCCGGGATCGACGAGGCCGGGCGGCTGGCGGACACTGTCGCCGCGCATCTCCCGCTCAAGCTCGAGCAGAAGCAGCAGGTCCTCGAAATGTTCGATGTCAAGGCGCGTCTCGAGCACCTGCTCGGCCAGCTTGAGACCGAGATCGACATCCTGCAGGTGGAAAAGCGCATCCGTGGCCGCGTCAAGCGCCAGATGGAGAAGAGCCAGCGCGAGTACTACCTGAACGAGCAGGTCAAGGCGATCCAGAAGGAACTCGGCGAGGGCGAGGAAGGCGCGGACCTCGAGGAAATGGACAAGCGCATCCGCAAGGCGCACATGCCCAAGGAAGCCAAGAAGAAGGTCGACGCGGAACTTAAGAAGCTCAAGCTGATGTCACCGATGTCGGCCGAGGCCACCGTGGTTCGCAACTACATCGAGACCCTGGTCAACCTCCCGTGGCGCAAGAAGACCAAGATCTCCAAGGACATCAAGGCGGCGCAGGCGGTCCTCGACGAGGATCACTACGGCCTGGAGAAGGTCAAGGAACGCATCCTCGAGTACCTGGCCGTGCAAAGCCGGGTCGATCGCATGAAGGCCCCGATCCTGTGCCTGGTCGGCCCGCCGGGCGTGGGTAAAACCTCGCTCGGGCAGAGCATCGCCAAGGCGACCAACCGCAAGTTCATTCGCATGGCGCTGGGCGGCGTGCGCGACGAGGCGGAGATCCGCGGCCATCGCCGTACCTACATCGGCTCGATGCCGGGCAAGATCCTGCAGAGCATGACCAAGGTTGCGGTGAAAAACCCGCTGTTCCTGCTCGATGAAGTCGACAAGATGGGCATGGACTTCCGCGGCGACCCGTCCTCCGCGCTGCTCGAGGTGCTGGATCCGGAGCAGAACCACACCTTCGTAGACCATTACATCGAGGTCGAGTACGACCTGTCCGAGGTGATGTTCATCGCCACCTCGAACACGCTCAACATCCCGCCGGCGCTTCTCGACCGGATGGAAGTGATTCGCCTGTCCGGATATACCGAAGACGAGAAGGTCAGTATCGCGCTCAAGTACCTGCTGCCCAAGCAGATGAAGAACAACGGGCTGAAGGACGGCGAGCTTGGCGTGACCGAGCCCGCGCTGCGCGACATCGTGCGCTACTACACCCGCGAGGCTGGCGTTCGCAGTGTGGAGCGCGAAATCTCCAAGATCTGCCGCAAGGCGGTCAAGCAGATCCTGACCGAGGGCAAGCAGAAGAAGATCTCTGTCACCCCGCGCAATCTCGACAAGTACCTCGGGGTGCGCAAGTTCACGATCGGTCTTGCCGAGAAGGATAACCAGGTCGGCCAGGTCACCGGCCTCGCATGGACGGAGGTCGGCGGCGAACTGCTGACGATCGAGACCGCGCTGATGCCTGGCAAGGGCAACATCATCCGCACGGGTTCGCTGGGCGACGTGATGAAGGAGTCGGTCGAGGCCGCGCGCTCAGTGGTGCGCAGCCGCTCGAAGAAGCTCGGCATCAAGGACGAGGCGTTCGAGAAGAGCGACATCCACGTGCACTTCCCGGAAGGGGCGACGCCCAAGGATGGCCCGAGCGCGGGCAGCGCGATTACCGTTTCGCTGGTTTCGTCGCTCACCGGGATCCCGGTTCGCGCGGACGTGGCGATGACGGGCGAGATCACGCTGCGCGGCGAGGTCCTCGCGATCGGCGGCCTGAAGGAGAAACTCCTCGCGGCGGTGCGCGGCGGCATCAAGACCGTGATGATTCCCGAGGAGAACGTCAAGGACCTCCAGGAAATCGCGGATAACATCAAGAACAAGCTCGAGATCGTCCCCGTGAAGTGGATCGACAAGGTTCTCGAGGTGGCGCTTGAGCGCCAGCCCGTGCCGCTGACCGAAGTCGACGTGGCGGCGCTTCCGGAAGTGAAGGAAAAGCCCGGCGACGCCAAGCCGGGCGTCATCACGCATTGAGCCAACCCAGGAGGGAGTGGAATGAACAAAGCTGAAATGATCGAGCAGATCGCCCAGGCCGCGGAAATCTCCAAGTCGGCGGCAGAGCGCGCGATCGACGCCATGGTCGTTGCGGTCAAGTCGAACCTGAAAAAGGGCAATATGGTGACCCTCGTGGGGTTCGGCACGTTCTATGTCGGTAAGCGCGCCGCCCGGACTGGCCGCAATCCGCGCACCGGGGCCGAGATCAAGATCAAGGCCGCGCGGGTGCCAAAGTTCCGCGCTGGAAAAGCGCTGAAGGATGCGGTAAACTAGCGGGCTGTTTACGAACCGCTCCATGTGCAGATGGGCGGGGCGGTTGAAGATCGGCAGGGGCGGGACTTTGGCCGGATCGGGTGCTTAGCTCAGCGGTAGAGCGTCGCCCTTACAAGGCGAATGTCATAGGTTCGACCCCTATAGCACCCACCACAGGCTGGCCAGGCAGGGCAGTAGCGGTGAGTGAGGCAACAGAAGTCGGCAACACGCGTGGAGTGGTAGTTCAGTTGGTTAGAATGCTGCCCTGTCACGGCAGAGGTCGCGGGTTCGAGTCCCGTCCACTCCGCCAACATTCCCGGAAAGGCGAACCTAGGTTCGCCTTTTTCATATCTGCGAACTGATGTCCGCCAGGCGAATCGACAAGCGCAATGTTTGACCTAGTCCACAAGCACAAAATAGTCATCCAGATCATCCTGGGGCTGCTGATCGTCCCGTTCGCTTTTTTCGGCCTGGATTCCTATACCCGCTCGATGCGCGGCGCCGACGACGTGGCAAGCGTCGACGGCTTGAGCATATCGACGCGTGAGTTCTCCGAGGAGCTTCGCCAGCAACTGGACCGCATCCGCGGCCTGCTCGGGCGCGGTGCCGACGTCAGCGGCTTTGACACCCCCGAGGCGCGCACGGGGTTGCTCGACAGCATGATCGACCGGCGGGTGCTTGCAACCGCTGCGATCAAGGCGAACCTGTCTATCAGCGACGAGCAGCTTCGCGAGCTGATTGCCGGCATGCAGCCTTTCCAGGTCGAAGGGCGCTTTTCCAAGGACACCTACGAGGCGCTGCTGCGCGCGCAGAACATGACGCCAGCGAGCTTCGAGGCGCGCATGCGCTATGACCTCACTCTTTCCCAGCTGACCCGCTCGGTGTCGGGCAGCGCGATCCAGTCGCACGCGATTGCGGAGCGCCTGATCGCCCTGGCAGGGCAAAGGCGCGAGATCCAGGAGGCTGTGGTCGACGTGCAGTCCTATCTCGCCCAGGTCAAGCTCGAGGAGTCTGCCATCAAGGCTTACTACGATGCGAACCCCGGCGAGTTCCGTACCCCCGAGCAGGTCAAGGTCGACTACCTGGTGCTCTCCTCCGAGCAGCTTGGCGCGCTCGACCCGCCGACCGAGGACGAACTCAAGGCGGCCTACGCCGCGCGCAAGGCGCAGTTCGTGCAACCCGAACAGCGGCGTCTGAGCCACATCCTGATTCCGGTAGCGGCAGACGCGAAGCCGGCCGAAAAAGAGGCGGCGAAGAAAAACGCGGAAGCCCTGCTCGCCGAGCTTCGCAAAACCCCGGGAAAATTTGCCGAACTGGCGAAGCAGAACTCAAAGGATCCGGGCTCGGCAGAAAAGGGTGGCGACCTGGGCATGGTCGCTCCCGGCATGATGGTCAAGCCGTTCGAGGACGCCGCATTCAAGTTGAAGAAGGATGAAACCAGCGATGTGGTCGAGACCGAATTCGGCTACCACATCATCCGCGTGACGGACCTCCAGCCTGGGAAGACCAAGACCGTGGATGAGGTGAGGAACGAACTCGTGCGCGATGTCGCCCGCGAGAAGGGGACGCGCAAATTCGCCGAGGCGGCAGAAGCGTTCACCAACCTGGTCTACGAGCAGTCCGACACACTGAAGCCGGCTGCCGAGCGCTTCAAGCTCGCGATCCAGCACTCCGACTGGATTGCCAAGCAGGCATCACCGGCCGCCGGGGTGCTTGCCAATCCTCGTCTGCTTGAGGCCTTGTTCACGCCGGATTCGATCCAGTCGAAGCGCAATACCGACGCGGTCGAAGTGGCACAGAATGTGATGGTCTCGGCGCGCGTGGCCGAGCACCGGGCTGCAGCCCAGTTGAAGTTCGACGAGGTCAAGGCGCAGATCGAAACACTGCTGCGCAAGCGCGAAGCACTCAAGCTGGCGCGCAAGGACGGTGCAGCAAGGCTGGAGCAATTGCGCGGTGGGAAAGAGGCTGACCTCAAGTGGTCAGAGCCGCGCGAAGTCAGCCGGTCCGCGGCACAGGGCCTGCCGCCTGCGGCGCTGCACGCGATACTCGCGGCTGACCCGGCGAAGCTGCCGACTTATGCCGGGGTTGAACTGGAGGGCGGATACGGCCTGTATCGCGTGAACAAGGTCATCGCGCCCGCGTCCGCAGGCGAGGCGGAAAAGACGGCCGCCATGGGCCAGTTCGGAAACCAGGCCGGGGCGGAGCAGTTCGCGGCCTATATCGCCGGCCTGCGCTCGCGTGCGAAGGTCGAAATCAACCAGGCGAACCTGGAAAAGAAAGTCCAGCCTTAAGTCAGATCCTGCCTGCGACCTCAGCTTGCCGGTGTTTCTCCAAGCGCTCGCATGCCGCCGACGACGGTGCTGAATCCGTTGTCCACGTGCAGGATCTCGCCGGTGATACCGGCCGACAGGTCCGAGAGCAGGAACGCGGCCGCATTGCCGACATCATCAATGGTCACGTTGCGCCGCAGCGGCGCGTTCTGTTCGACGAACTTCAGGATCTTGCCGAAACCCGAGATCCCGCTTGCCGCCAGCGTCTTGATGGGTCCGGCAGAAATCGCGTTCACCCGGGTCCCGTTGCGGCCGAGGCTGTCGGCCAGGTAGCGCACGCTTGCCTCGAGGCTCGCCTTGGCGAGGCCCATCGTGTTGTAGTTCGGGATCACGCGCTCGGCGCCCAGGTACGTCAGCGTGACGAGGGAGGCGCGTTCGCTGAGCATCGGCAGCGCCGCTTTGGCAAGCGCCGGGAAACTGTATGCCGAAATATCGAGCGCCTCGCGAAACGCTTCGCGCGAGAGGCCCTCGAGGAAATCTCCGGAGATCGCATCGCTTTTGGCGAAAGCGATCGAATGCACGAGGCCGTCGAGCTTGTCCCAGTGCGCACCCAGCGACTGGAACAGTTTTGCGATCGAGGCGTCGTCGCTGACTTCGCAGGGCAGCGCGATGGCCGAGCCGAGCTCGTTGGCCATGTCTTCCACCCTCTCCTTGAAGCGGTCGGTCTGGTAGGTCAGCGCCAGTTCGGCCCCTTCGCGCTGCGCGGCCTTGGCGATCCCCCAGGCGATCGAGCGGTGGCTGATCAGTCCGGTGATCAGGATGCGGCGTCCGGCGAGAAATCCCATGCTGTTCCCTCTCTTAAGGTCGGCTCAGATTATACTTCCCGCATGCGATTCCGGCCCGCTCCGGTCCTCGCGCTCGCGGTTGTCGCCTGTATCGGCACCGCGGGTTGCGGCGATGTCTGGAATAACCCACATCCGTCTGCGGAGTCGCGCAACAACATCCTGTATTCGGTGTTCGTGGATCGCCCCAAGCACCTCGACCCGGTCCAGTCCTACGCCTCGGACGAGGCGACGTTCACCCGCCAGGTGTATGAACCGCCCCTGCAGTACCACTATCTCAGGCGGCCCTACGAGCTGGTTCCGCTGACCGCCGTTGCGGTGCCCGCGCCGAAGGACATCGAGGACGGCAAGTTCACCGAATACGAGATTCGCATCCGGCCGGGCATCCGCTACCAGCCGCATCCCGCGTTCAACGCCCCCAATCTCGCGCTCGACAGCGCAACCGTTGCGCGCATGAAAACGCCGTACGACCTGCCCGGCCTCGCGACGCGGGAACTGACGGCCGACGATTACATCTACCAGATCAAGCGGCTTGCGCATCCGCAACTGCACTCGCCGATCTTCGGGCTGATGAGCGAATACATCGTGGGGCTCGACGATCTGGCCAAGCGTCTAAAGGCGGCTGCGAAAGGGCTGCCCCAGGACGCGTGGCTGGATCTGCGCGAGTATCCGCTGGATGGCGTCGAGCGCATCGACGCGCACACGTACCGGATCCGGATCAAGGGGCGCTATCCGCAATTTGCTTATTGGCTCGCAATGCCCTTTTTCGCGCCGATGCCCTGGGAGGCGGAAAAGTTTTTCCGTCAGGCGGGGATGGCGGAAAAGAATTTCGACCTCGACTGGTGGCCGGTGGGAACGGGCCCCTACATGCTCTCGGAGAACAACCCGAACTCGCGCATGGTGCTCGAGCGCAATCCGAATTTTCGTGGTGAGCCCTATCCGTCGGAGGGCGAGGCGGGGGATGCGAAGGGGGGGCTGCTTGCGGACGCGGGCAAGACCATGCCGTTCATCGACCGCGCCGTGTACACGCGCGAAAAGGAGGGAATACCCCTGTGGAACAAGTTCCTGCAGGGCTACTACGACTCCTCGGGCATCGGGTCGGACAATTTCGACCAGGCCGTGCGCGTGTCGGTCGAGGGCGACGCGGCGCTGACGCCCGCGATGGAGGCGCGCGGTATCGCGCTGCAGACTTCCGTCTCCGCGTCCGTGTACTACCTCGGGGCGAACTGGCTCGATCCGGTGGTCGGCGGACAGGCGGGCGGCGAGGACGCGGAGCGCGCGCGCAAGCTGCGCCGCGCGCTGGCGATCGCAATCGACTGGGAGGAATACCTGTCAATCTTCGCCAACGGGCGCGGCATCGTCGCGAGCGGGCCGATCCCGCCGGGCATATTCGGCTTTCGCGCGGGCGAACCCGGCATCAATGCCTATACCCACGTCTGGCGCGACGGCATGGCCCGGCGCCGCGATATCGGCGAGGCGAAAAAACTGCTCGCTGAAGCGGGTTACCCCGACGGCCGGGACGCAAGGACCGGGCAGCCGCTGGTGCTGAACTTCGACACGACGTCTCGCGGCCCGGGCGACAAGGCACTGCTCGACTGGTGGAGAAAGCAGTATGCCAAGCTGTCCATCCAGCTCGAGCCGCGTCCGACCGATTGGAACCGCTTCCAGGAAAAGATACGCAAGGGCAGCCAGCAGCTGTTCCTGATGGGGTGGAACGCGGACTACCCGGATCCGGAGAACTTCATGTTCCTGCTGAACGGCGCACAAAGCCGCGCCCGCACGCAGGGGGAGAATGCGTCGAACTACCAGAATCCGCAGTTCGACGCGCTGTTCATGCGCATGCGCAATATGCCCAACTCCCCCGAGCGCCAGGAGGTGATCGACCGCATGGAGGAGATCTACCGGCGGGACGCGCCGTGGGTCGGCGGGTTCCACCCCAAGTCCTTTGCCCTGCACCACGGCTGGCTGCACAACGTGAAATCCAACGAAATGGCAGGCAACACACTCAAGTACCTGCGCGTGGATGCGGCGCGCCGCGCGACATTGCGCCGCGAGTGGAACCAGCCGGTGGTCTGGCCGGTATTCGTCGTCGCACTGCTCCTTGCGCTGGCCTGCGTGCCGGCGGTGCGCAGCTACCGTCGGCGCGAGCGCATGGCGGGCCGCGAGGGCGCGCCGGGGCAATCCGCACCTGCGCATTCCGACATCCCTTCGGGGCCGGGAAGGCCTGAACGCTGATGTTTGCCTACATCGTCCGTCGCGTCCTCTACGCGATCCCGATCCTGATCGGGGTCAACCTCATTACGTTTGCGCTGTTTTTCATCGTCAATACACCCGATGACATGGCGCGCATGCAACTGGGCGCCAAGCGCGTCACGCCCGACGCGATCGAAAAGTGGAAGGCCGAACGCGGCTACGACCGGCCGCTATTCTGGAATCCGGCAGCCGAGGGCGCGGGCAAGGTTACCCGCACCATCTTCTACGCCAAGTCGGCGCGCCTGTTCGTGTTCGATTTCGGGGCGGCCGAAGACAAGCGCGACATCGGCCGTGAAATCCGCACCCGCATGGGGCCGAGCCTCGCGCTTGCGATCCCGGTGTTCCTGATCGGCATCGCGGTGAACATCACCTTCGCGCTGGGCATGGCGTTTTTTCGCGCTACCGCGCTCGACTTTTCGGGAGTCGTGCTGTGCGTCGCGATGATGTCGATTTCGACACTGTTTTACATTATCGGCGGTCAGTTCCTTGTTTCGAAACTCTGGCACCTGGTGCCGATCTCGGGCTACGACGGCGGACTGCATGCGGCGAAGTTCCTCGTCCTCCCGGTGCTGATCGGTGTGGTGAGCGGCATCGGCAGCGGCAGCCGCTGGTACCGGACCCTGTTCCTCGAAGAGATGGGCAAGGACTATGTGCGCACGGCCCGCGCCAAGGGGCTGACCGAAGGCGTCGTCCTGTTCCGCCACGTGCTGAAGAACGCAATGATCCCCATCCTCACCGGCGCGGTGGTGGTGATCCCGCTGCTGTTCATGGGCAGCCTGCTGTCGGAATCGTTCTTCGGCATACCGGGCCTGGGCAGCTACACGATCGATGCGATCCAGGCGCAGGATTTCGCCGTGGTGCGCTCCATGGTCTTCATCGGCTCGCTGCTTTACATCCTCGGGCTGCTTCTCACCGACCTGTCCTACACCCTGGTCGACCCGCGCATAAGGCTCGAATAACGTGCCGCTGCTCCTCTGGACCGACGCGCTGGTATGGCTGCTGCTGATGGCGGGTTCGGGGTACGCCCTCTATTGCCGCCACCGGCCGCACCTCGCCGCGCCGTGGGCGCGCGTATTTCGCAGTCCCGTCGCGATGGCATCCGCTGTGGTCCTCGCGGTGTACCTCGCCATCGGCTTGCTTGACTCGCTGCATTACCGGCCGCGGCTTGACTCCGCCGACCCGAAAGCGCCGGTCGCCTACTCGGTCGAGGTGCGCTCGGTACTGGACTTTGCGCTGTTCCGCCTGCGTGGCAACAGCGAAAAGACCTATTCGATGCCGCTCGCAACGCGCCTGTACCAGAAAGAACAGATCGAGCAGCCTGACGGCAAGCTGGTGCGCGCCTATCCCCGCCTGCGGTTCGGCGGTGCGCACCTGGCGGACGAAGCCGAGCGCGCGCCCGACATTGCCTGGCGTGCCCTTGGCGGCCTTGCCGCAGCCGCCGTGCTTTGGGTCGCGATCGGGTTGGCGCTGCGCGGCTTCGCCCGCCGCCGGCCGGAGGTCCCGTGGCGCGCCTCGTTCCTGGCGCTTGGCGTGCTGCTGGCGCTCGCGGGGCCGGCCTTCGGCCTGTCCACCGGCTATCACGTGCTGGGCACCGACAAGGTTGGCCAGGACGTGTTCTACCTGTCGCTGAAGAGCATCCGCACGAGCCTCGTCATCGGCACCCTGACGACGCTGGTCCTGCTGCCCCTCGGGGCCACGGTCGGGATCATGGCGGGGTATTTCAAGGGATGGGTGGACGACCTGATCCAGTACGCCTACACGACGCTGAATTCGATCCCCAGCGTGCTGCTCATTGCCGCGAGCGTGCTCATGATGCAGGTGTATATCGACACGCACCCGGACATGTTTCCAACGTCCGCGGAGCGCGCCGACCTGCGCCTGCTGTTTCTCTGCATGATCCTCGGCCTGACGAGTTGGACCGGCCTCGCCCGGTTGCTGCGCGGCGAAGCGCTCAAGCTCGGCGAACTGGAGTACATCCAGGCGGCCCACGCGTTCGGCGTGAGCCACGCGCGTATCCTTGCCCGGCATATCCTGCCGAACGTGATGCACATCATCATCATCTCGCTGGTGATGGACTTCTCCGGACTGGTGCTCGCCGAGGCGGTCTTGTCCTACGTTGGCGTCGGTGTGGATCCTTCGACGATCAGTTTCGGGACCATGATCAACAGCGCGCGCCTCGAGATGGCGCGCGAGCCGATGGTCTGGTGGTCGCTTGCCTCAGCCTTCTTCTTCATGTTCGTACTCGTGCTGGTGGCCAACCTCTTCGCGGATGCGGTGCGCGACGGTTTCGATCCCCGGACTCGCGTCGGCGCGGTGCGCCAGCCGGTCGGCAAGGCGGCGGCATGAGCGCGGTGCCCACGACAGGTGGCGACGCGCTGGGCGTCGAGGGCCTGAAGACCTGGCTCGAAACCCCGGACGGTCCGCTGCATGCGGTCGATGGCGTCGACTTTGAGATCCGACCGGGCGAGTGCTTCGCCCTGGTCGGGGAGTCCGGCTGCGGGAAGTCGATGACGGCGCTCTCGGTGCTGCGCCTGCTGCCCGATGCAGGGCACGTCGCCGAAGGCAGCGTGCGCCTTGGCGGCGCCGACTTGCTGGCCCTGCCTGAAGCGGCGATGCGCGCGATCCGCGGCCGGCGCGTCGCGATGATTTTCCAGGAGCCCTCCACGTCCCTCAACCCGGTGCTCAGCGTCGGGCGGCAGGTCCTCGAAGTCCTCGAGCGCCACACCACGCTGGACGCGGCCGCAGCCCGGGCAAGGGCGCTCGAATTGCTGGCTGCGGTCGGCATCGACGAGTGCGAGCGGCGCTTTGGCGAGTACCCGTTCCAGCTCTCGGGTGGCCTCAAGCAACGCGTCATGATCGCCGCCGCGCTTGCGGCCGACCCGGACATCCTCGTCGCAGACGAGCCGACCACGGCGCTCGATGTGACGATCCAGGCGCAGATCCTCGAGCTGCTCAAACGCCTGCAGGCCGAGCGGAAGATGGCGATCCTGCTCATCACCCACGACCTGGGCATCGTCGCTCAGATGGCGCAGCAGGTGGGCGTGATGTACGCCGGCCAGCTGGTCGAAGTCGCCTTGCGCGATGACTTCTTCCGCGCGCCGCAGCATCCGTATTCCCAGATGCTGTTTGCCGCGCTTCCCACCGCGCAGAACCGCGGCGCCGAACTGGCGGTAATTCCCGGCCAGGTGCCCGCGCTGACGCAGGCGTTTGGCTGCTGCCGGTTTGCCGAGCGCTGCCCGTTCGTGTTCGAGCGCTGCAGGTCCGAGCCCCCGGACTTTTCCTCCGCCGGTGCGGGGCACGCGGTTCGCTGTCACCTTCGTGAGGACGAACGGGCGGGTCCGAGGGCGCTTCCGGGCGCGACGGCAGTCGCGCCGTCCGCGCCGTCCGACGCGCCGATGCTGCTCGAAGTAGCGGACCTGAAGATGCATTTTCCGGTGCGCCGCGGTCTGTTCAGGCGCACGGTGGGTTGGGTCAAAGCGGTGGATGGCGTGTCTTTCGGGATCCGCGAAGGGCGCACGCTGGCGCTGGTGGGGGAATCCGGGTGCGGCAAGACCACCGCGGGAAAGGCGCTGCTGCAGTTGATCCGGCCTACCGGCGGGAGCGTGCGCTTCCAGGGTCGCGAACTGACGACGCTGTCACGGCGCGAACTGCGCCCGGTGCGCGCGGCCATGCAGATCGTGTTCCAGGATCCCTACGCCTCGCTCGATCCGCGCATGCGCACGGCCGACATCATTGCCGAGGGGATGCGCGCGCTGGATGCCTCGGCAACTGCAGCCGAGCGCGACCGGCGGATCGACGCGCTGCTCGACCAGGTCGGCCTTTCGCCCCGGGCCAAGGGCCGCTATCCGCACGAATTCTCTGGCGGCCAGCGGCAGAGGATCGCGATCGCGCGGGCGCTGGCCGTGGAACCGCGAATGATCGTGTGCGACGAGCCGACCAGCGCGCTGGACGTGTCCGTGCAGGCGCAGATCCTGAACCTGCTGGTGGAACTGCAGGGCAGGCTGGGCCTGGCCTACCTGTTCATCACGCACAACATCGCGGTGGTCGGGCACCTGGCACACGAGGTGGCGGTCATGCATCGCGGGCGGATCGTGGAGCAGGGCGAGGCGGCATCGGTCCTCGAGCGGCCGCAGCATGCCTACACGCGCGAATTGCTGGCCGCAGTGCCGAAGATCGACGCCTGACGGTCAGCGGATCTGACGGAACGCGGACTCAGCGGATCTGACGGGGTTCCTGCAACTCGGCCAGCAGCAATCGATTGAGGTCGGGCGGGACCGGCAGCAGGTTGTTTTCGAGCAGGCCGAGCAGTTGCTGGCGCTCTTCCTCGGGCAGGGCGGCGGTCTCCTGTCTGAACTGTGCCGCCAGGCGCTGCTTTTCGCCATCCGAGAGCTTCGCCAGCTCGACCTGCGCGGCGCGGACAGCCAGCGCCTTGTGCAGGAAAAATTCGATCAGGGTCGCGCGGTTGGCTCCCAGCTTGGGGTCGAGCAGCATTTCGTTGAGGCTTTCGAACACTTCACGGCGCTGGGCATGGCTCAGGTAGCCGAAGCTTTCGTCGATGATCTGGCGCAGGGTCTCGGGTTCGACGGCAGTGCCGGGGTAGGTCGTGGAAGGCACCGGCACGGGAAGGGCGGCCGCATCGGGTGCCGGCCTTGCCGCGACGGCAGCGGCAATCTCCTTGGCCGCGCTCATCAGGAAAAATAGCAGCGGATCGGCGCGCGCCGGAAACGCCCAGAGCGTGACGAAGAAGAGAAAAGCGATCCTGCGCAGGGCGGGACTCATGTCCGGATGGGATAGGTGTGGCGAAAAGCGGGGGGACTGATTCTAGACCTGCCAGCCCCGCGCGCAAGCCCATTATTGCCCCGGAAGTCATGCCGCAGCGCAAAAAGCCGGGTGCCCGGAATGCATTTAAATACTTACTTCTTTGCTTTATGTTTTGTTCTTTTCTTATTGATTGAATTATGCTTTGTCTTCTTTACTTCGACTCTTTGGCGCGGCTCGGAGGGTGTCTGGACACGCAACTTCTGACCAGCGAGAAGAACCCGCCCAACAGGGTTCCAGCGCCGCAACTCGTCGGGAGTCACGTGGTATTGGCGCGCTATCGAGGCGAAGGTTTCGCCCCGTCTCACGGTGTGCACCTGCGTGCTGGTAGCGGCCACAGGGGTCGGCGGCGCATACATGAGTGGCAGGCTCGTCCCGTCTTTTGCTGCTCCGTTGATCGGGACCACCAGAAGCGAAGGCAGGTGGCTGGTTCGGGCCGAAATCCCGTTCACTTCACGCAGGCGGGCAAGCGGCACGTCGAAGCGTCGCGCAATGGACTCCAGCCTGTCGCCGCGCTTGGGCTGGTAGGTCTGCCATGAAACCAGCGCCTTTTCGTCGTATTTCTCCAGGTTGGCGTGGAATATCTGCACCCGGTCCGCGGGCAGCACGATCCGGGCATTTTCCGCGGCCGGGATGATCGGGCGGTTGAACGCGGGGTTCAGGGCGACGAACTCCTCGACCGGCATTTCGGCGAGCTTCGCGGCAAGCCGGATGTCGATGTCCTTCTCGCGCGGGATGGTGGCGAAATACGGCTGGTTGGGGATCGGGTCGAGAACGATGCCGAAGGGCGCAGGATCCGCGATGATGTTCTTCAGCGCCTGAAGCTTGGGAACGTAATTGCGGGTCTCCTGCGGCATGCGCAGGCTCGAATAGTCCGTCGGCAGTCCCGCCGCCCTGTTGCGCTCGACCGCCTTGGCCACCGCGTTCTCGCCCCAGTTGTAGGACGCCAGCGCCAGGTGCCAGTCGCCGTTCATTTCGTAGATGTCGCGCAGGTAGTCGAGCGCCGCGGAGGTGGACGCGACGATGTCGCGCCGCCCGTCGTACCACCAGTTCTGCGCCAGGTCGTAGCGCTTGCCGGTACCCGGGATGAACTGCCAGAGGCCGGAGGCATGGGCGCGCGAATAGGCCATCGGGTTGAACGAGCTTTCCACCATGGGAAGCAGGGCCAGCTCCGTCGGCATTCCGCGTTTTTCGAGCTCATTGACGATGTGGTAGAGGTAGCGCCGGCTGCGCTCGAACATGCGCTTGAGATATTCTGGTCGTGCCGCGTACCATGCCGTGCGTTCCTGGACGAGGCTTCCTTCAAGGTTCGGCATCGAGAATCCTGCGCGCATGCGCTGCCAAAGGTCGCCCGGCTGCACCGTGAGGTCGACCAGGGCCAGGCCGCGCAGCGGCTCCTTGACGACCTGTTTCTCGCCATCGAATGGTGGCAGGCGCGTTGCGTCCAGGGGCTTGCCTGCCGCAGGATCCACAGGCGCGACTTTTGGCGACTGCGTCCCGGCTTGATAGGGCGCGTGGGGTATTTTTGAGGAAGGCTCCGGCGTCCCGGCGGGCTGGGTCGCGCAGGCGGCCAGCAGAGCCGCGCACCCGAGGAGCGCGGTTCTAGCGGCCAGCCTGAGCACTGTGAGCCATGGTCCGGCGCGTGGCCGCAAACCGCGATAGTCGCGTGTTAGTCTCCCCGAACGCTGTCTGCAAAGTATTCTTCCGCATATGTCCATTGTAGCTCCCGCGGTCCCCCCGGCGCTCGCGAGTTGGCTGAATACGCCCCAGGGTCGCTATGTTCTCGACTGGGAACTCGACCAGTTCGATAGCGCCGTCGAGGACGTATTCGGTTTTCGCGCGGTGCAGATCGGATTGCCGGGAATCGATTTCCTGCGCGGCAACCGGATCTCCTACCGTTTCCCGCTGTCGCTTGAGCCGGGAGCAACGGTTGCAGCCGATCCGCTCCAGTTGCCGATTGCGTCCGCGAGCGTGGACCTGCTGGTCTTGCCGCACGTGCTCGAGTTCAGCCCCGATCCACACCTGGTGCTGCGCGAGGCCGAGCGCGTGCTCATGCCGGAGGGGCAGATCGTCATCTCGGGGTTCAATACGCTGTCAATGTGGGGGTTGAAGCAGTCGCTCTCGGGCCGCAGCGCCGAATGCCCGTGGAATGCGCATATGATCGGGCTGCTGCGCCTGAAGGATTGGCTCAAGCTGCTGGGGTTCGAACTCAACGGCGGAAAATTCGGCTGTTATGCCCCGCCGCTCGAACACCAGAAGTGGCTGTCGCGTTTCGCCTTCATGGAGAAGGCCGGTGCCCGCTGGTGGCCGATCGCGGGCGGGGTCTACGTGGTGCGCGCGATCAAGCGCACGGTCGGGATGCGGCTGGTCACGCCGGCCTGGCGCAAGGAACGGGCAAAGGCGCGTGGCCTGTCGCCGGTGACCCAATCCAATGGCCATGCCCACTCCAACGGATGTTCCAACAAACAAGAAAATGGCTGAAGACACGGTCGAAATCTATGCAGACGGCGCCTGCCGCGGCAATCCCGGCCCGGGAGGCTGGGGCGCACTGCTCAGCGCGGGCGGCAAGCGGCGCGAGCTGTTCGGCGGCGAGCCGGCGACCACCAACAACCGCATGGAACTGATGGCTGTCATCAGCGCGCTCGAATCGCTCAAGCGCCCCTGCAGCGTGGTGCTGTACACCGATTCGCAGTACGTGCAGAAAGGTATCTCGGAGTGGATACACGCCTGGAAGCGGCGCGGCTGGAAGACCGCGGACAGGAAGCCGGTGAAGAACGAGGACCTCTGGCGCCGCCTTGACGCTGCCGCGCACGGCCATCGCATCGACTGGCGCTGGGTAAAGGGCCACGCGGGCAATCCCGGAAACGAGCGCGCCGACGCGCTGGCCAACATGGGCATCGAGCAGCCCGGGAGCGACTGATGGCCCTTAGACTGGTCGTGCTGGACACCGAGACCACGGGACTGAACGCGCGCATGGGAGATCGCGTGGTCGAGATCGGCTGCATCGAGATCCTCGACCGGCGCACGACCGATAACCGTTTTCACACCTACCTCAATCCGGGCCGCCCGAGCGAACCGGGGGCCGAGCGTGTGCACGGCCTGTCGACCGAATTCCTTTCAGACAAGCCGAAGTTCGCCGAGATCGGGCGCGATTTCCTCGCGTACGTGAAGGGCGCGGAACTGATAATCCACAACGCGGCGTTCGACGTGGAGTTCCTCAACCAGGAACTCTCACTCGCGCGCATGGGCAAACTGGCGGACCACTGCAGCGGGGTCGTCGACACCCTGCTGAGGGCGCGCGAACTGCATCCAGGGAAGAAGAACACTCTGGATGCGCTCTGCGAGCGCTACGGCGTGGACAACTCGCACCGCACGCTGCACGGCGCGCTGCTCGACGCATCGCTGCTCGCCGAGGTTTACCTGGCGATGACCCGCGGACAGGAAAGCCTGATCGTCGAGACCGATTCTCCGCCCACGGTTGGCGGCGGCACGGCCACCTTCGACGCCACCCGGTTGAGCGTGCTGCGCGCTAGCCGGGAGGAACTCGCTGAGCACGAAAATATCCTCGCCTCAATCGACGCGGAGTCGCGCGGCAAGACGCTCTGGCGCACCCTCAGCGGGGACGGACCGGATTCTGTGAATTCGTAACATTTCCTCTGCGATTACCAGGACAGGAGCGGGTTCTAAGCCATTTTGTGTATCGGTATCGGTACACGCGCACTGACTCCCGGGCTGGCGCTATACTTGCCCGTGCAGCGCAATCCTGGACTGAGAAGGGTTCCCATGAGCAATCCCTACGAGAATGGCCTGGGCAAGAATCCGGCGAACTACGCGCCGATGTCGCCGCTGACGTTCCTCGAACGTGCGGCGTACGTCTATCCGGAGCGCATTTCCGTGATCCACGGCGCGCAGCGGTTCACCTGGAGGGAGACCTACGCGCGATGCAGGCGGCTGGCTTCGGCGCTCGCCGGGCGCGGGATAGGCCCCGGTGACACGGTCGCCGTGATGCTGCCGAATACGCCGCCGATGTACGAGGCGCAGTTCGGCGTGCCGATGACCGGGGCGGTGCTCAATTGCCTGAACACGCGCCTGGACGCCGAATCGATCGCATTCATTCTCGACCATGGCGAGGCGAAGCTGCTGATCAGCGATCGCGAGTATTCCGCAATCGTGCAGGACGCGGTGGCATTGGCCAGGAAAAAGCCGGTCGTGATCGACGTCGACGACCCGGCCTTCGCCAGCGGAACGCTGCTCGGCGAAAAAGATTACGAGGCGCTGCTTCAGGAGGGCGACCCTGAGCACGCATGGCGCCCGCCCGAGGACGAGTGGGAGCCGATCGCGCTCAACTACACCTCGGGCACGACCGGCAACCCCAAGGGCGTGGTCACCAACCATCGCGGAGCATTTCTCAACGCGATGAGCAACATCGTGGTGTGGGCGATGCCGCACCATTCGGTGTACCTGTGGACGCTGCCGATGTTCCACTGCAACGGCTGGTGCTTCCCTTGGACGATGGCATTGAACGCGGGGACCAACATCTGCCTGCGCAGGGTCGAGGCCGCGCCGATCCTCGAGGCGATCGCCGAGCACAAGGTGACCCACTACTGCGGCGCCCCGATCGTCCACCAGACGCTGATCAACGCCCCGCAGGAACTGAAAGCGCGGATCAGGCACAAGGTGAGTTGCCTCGTCGCGGGGGCGGCCCCGCCCGCGGCGATCCTCGAGGGGATGGAGCAGATGGGTTTCTCGATCACGCACGTCTATGGCCTGACCGAGGTCTACGGGCCGGCCACGGTCTGCGCGAAGCAGGAGGAGTGGGAGAGCCTGCCGCTTGCGGAGCAGGCGAGGCTGAACGGCCGCCAGGGTGTGCGCTACCCGGTGGAGGAGGCAGTCACGGTGATGGATCCCGAGACCATGCAGCCGGTGCCGGCCGATGGCGAGACGGTGGGCGAGATCATGTTCCGCGGCAACATCACCATGAGCGGCTACCTGAAGAACCCCAAGGCCACCGAAGATGCATTCGCCGGCGGATGGTTCCATTCGGGCGATCTTGCCGTGCTCCAGCCGGACGGCTACGTGAAAATCAAGGATCGCTCCAAGGACATCATCATCTCGGGCGGCGAGAACATCTCCTCGATCGAAGTCGAAGACGTCCTTTACCGGCACGCCGCGGTCATGGTGGCTGCGGTCGTCGCGCAACCCGACCCCAAGTGGGGAGAGACGCCCTGCGCATTCGTCGAGCTCAAGGTGGGTGCGAGCGCGAGCGAGGCGGAGATCATCGAGTTCTGCCGCGCCAACATGGCCCGCTTCAAGGCGCCCAAGCGTGTGGTGTTCGGCGTGCTGCCGAAGACGTCCACGGGGAAGATCCAGAAGTTCATGCTGCGCGAGCAGGCGAAGTCCGCCTCCGCGATCGAGTAGGAGGTTCGCATGAGTGCCATACCGGAATCCAGGTCGCAGCCTGAGCCGCCGCTGTTGCTTCGCGAGGACAGGGACGGGGTGGTCACGCTGACCTTGAACCGTCCCGCACAGATGAACCTGCTCACCACGCAAATGCTCGGCGCGCTGCAGTCGGCGTTCGATGCGCTCGCTCGGGACGACACCGCGCGGGTGGTGGTCCTCGCCGCGGCCGGCAAGGGGTTCTGCGCCGGCCACGACCTGAAGGAGATCCGCGCGCTCGGCTCGCGGGAGAAGATCTCGGGCCTGTTCGAGTCCTGCAACCGGATGATGATGTCGATCCAGCGCCTGCCGCAGCCGGTCATCGCGCGCGTGCACGGCGCGGCCGCCGCCGCGGGCTGCCAGCTCGTGGCGCAGTGCGACCTCGCGGTTGCAGCTGATACAGCGAAGTTCACCACACCCGGTGTCAGCTGGGGCTTCTTCTGCTCGACGCCCGGCGTCGCGGTAGGTCGCAACCTGCTGCGCAAGCATGCAATGGAGATGCTGCTGACCGGCGATCTGGTCGATGCGGCGAAGGCGCTGGCTTGGGGTCTCGTGAACCAGGTCGTGCCGGCTGGGCAGCTCGATGCGACGATCGCTGCACTGGCGGAAAAAATCGCCGCCAAGCCGCGCGCTACCGTGGCGGCCGGCAAGCGCGCGTTCTACGACCAGATGGACCTCGGCGTGGCGCAGGCCTACGAACTCGCTGGCGGGGTGATCTCGGCCAGCTTCGCGCATCCAGAGGGCGCGGAGGGAATGGACGCTTTCATCGAGAAGCGTCCGCCGCGGTGGAAGTAGGCGTTGCCGCATGGCGTTAGAGGCGGCACAGGGCTGGCGCGTGCTGGCGCTGCTCTACAACGCGCTGCTCACGGGTACGGTCGTGTCGCTGGTGTCGCGCCGCGGCGCAGGCACCGCGCGCGAATTCGTCTTCCGGCTGTTTCGCCGCCAGCACCTGGAAAAGTTCCTCCCCGGCCTGGCCAAACTGGGCCTGGCAGGCCAGCCGGATGCCGTGGCCTGCGCGCTGTACCACTACCACTCCAACGCGCTTGGCGGCGTGAAAACGGAATACGTGCGCGAGTCGGCCCGCAAGGCCTGGGTGCGCTACCCGCCGCCGCGCTGGATGTGGCGCGGCACGGCGATCGCGGCGATACCGCACGAAGTGTCGGCTTCGATGTTGCATGCATGGCACGGGCACAACGGGGTCAGCCTCGGCAATCCGCGGCTCGGCTTCGTCTGCACCGGGATGACCGTCGACGGCATGCCCGGGCTGGAGGGTTATTACTTTGAGCACGACGCACCGCTTGCTGCGGATTCGCGCGTGCGGTTTGCCTACGGGGAAGAGGTCATGCCGGCATTCGACGCGGCCGTTGCCCCGAAGCTGGACATCGCCGCCTGGCCCGAGGCGCGGCTGGCGAAGACGTTTCGCAGCTACGCGATGGCCTATATATCGACCCTGCTCCCGGTGCTGGAGGATCTGCTCGGCGCGGACGAGGCGCGCGGCGAACTGGGTCGCGTCGCGCGGCTCATCGGGCTCCAGTATCACGAGGAGGCGGCCGGGGCGATGGGTTTCGGCTCGAACCTGAGTGCCGGCACGCGCGCGAGCGCAGTCGCGTTTGCGCAATGGCTGACCGCGATGCTGGCAGCTGAAGGTGAAGACGCGCAGATGCAGGAGACCGCGGCAGGGGCTGAGATCCGAATGCGCGGCTGGCGGCTGGCCCAGGGAACCTCACTGATTGACCCGTCTGCTGCCTTCACCGCCTGGAACGAACTCTGGGCCGGTGCCTGCGCGGCACACGACCGGTTTCTCCGCCTGGACAGCACGTATTTGCAGAACGCGACTGGCGACTCCATCAGATGGGAAATCGCACCTCGCTGAGGCGTGCACCCGTCCCCGCAACGGTTGTTTTTCTGCATCGCAACAGGCACACTAGCCGCCCCGCCGCGGGTGAGCTTTCCCCAGGCTGCATAAAAATGAGCACTATGGCTGGAGACACTATCCTCGAAACCCGCGGCCTGACGAAGGAGTTCAAGGGCTTCGTCGCGGTCAACGAGGTTAATCTCACGGTCCGCCGCGGCACGATCCATGCGCTGATCGGGCCCAACGGCGCCGGCAAGACCACCTTCTTCAACCTGCTGACCAAGTTTCTGCCGCCGACCGCCGGGCAGATCCTGTACAACGGCACGGACATTACTTCCGAGAGGCCGGCGCAGACAGCGCGCCGGGGCATCATCCGCTCGTTCCAGATCTCCGCGGTGTTTCCGCACCTCACGGTATTGGAGAACGTGCGGATCGGGCTGCAACGGTCTATGGGAAATTCGTTTCACTTCTGGAAATCAGAGCGGGTGCTGCAGTCGCTCGATGCAAAGGCGATTACCCTGCTCGAATCCGTGGACCTGGGCGAATTCGCGCAGACGGTGACGGTGGAACTGCCCTATGGCAGAAAGCGCGCGCTGGAGATCGCGACCACGCTCGCGATGGAACCCGAACTGATGCTTCTGGATGAGCCCACCGCCGGGATGGGACACGAGGATGTGGACCGTGTGAAGCAGCTGATCAAGAAGGTCTCCGCCGGCCGCACGATCCTGATGGTCGAGCACAACATGAGCGTGGTGTCGGACATCAGCGACACCATCACTGTCCTGCAGCGAGGTGAAGTGCTGGCTGAAGGAAACTATACCGAAGTGTCGGCGAACCCGGCCGTGATCGAAGCCTACATGGGCACTGCGCACTGACATGGCCGCCGCACTCTCCATCAGCGGGTTGCATTCGTGGTACGGTGAATCGCACATCCTGCACGGGATCGACCTCACGGTGAACGAGGGCGAGGTGGTGACGCTGCTCGGGCGCAACGGGGCGGGGCGCACCACGACGCTGAAGTCCATCCTCGGTCTGGTCGGCGAGCGCAAGGGTTCGATCAAGGTCAACGGGGTGGAAACCATCGGCCTTGCGACACACAAGATCGCCCACCTCGGTATCGGTTACTGCCCGGAGGAGCGCGGGATCTTCTCGAGCCTGTCGACCGAGGAAAACCTCCTGCTCCCCCCTGAAGTGCAGAAGGGCGGCATGACGGTGAAGGAGATCTACGCGATGTTCCCGAACCTGGCGGAACGCCGCGGCAGCCAGGGCACCCGCCTTTCCGGGGGCGAACAGCAGATGCTCTCGATGGCGAGGATCCTGCGCACCGGGGCGCGCCTGCTGCTGCTGGACGAAATCACTGAAGGGCTGGCGCCGGTCATCGTGCAGGCGCTGGGCGGGGTGATCAGGGAACTGAAGAACCGCGGGTTCACGATCGTACTGGTCGAGCAGAATTTTCGTTTTGCCGCGCCGCTTGCGGATCGGCACTATGTCGTTGAGCACGGAAAGATCGCGCAGAGTTTCGCCGCCGCAGAGCTGGACGCGAAGGCGGGCATGCTGCACGAGTATCTGGGGGTCTGAGTTTTGGGCCGCGCCTTTTTCAAAGCGAGAGGAGAAGCAAGATGAAACGCACACTGATGAGCATATTGATTGCCGGCGCGCTGGGCGCCACCGCAGCCAGCGCCTTTGCGCAGGGCAAGCTGAGCGGCGACTCGCTCAAGGTCGGGGTACTGACCGACATGTCCGGGCTGTATTCCGACCTCGGCGGTCAGGGTTCGGTGACTGCCGCGGAAATGGCGGTCGCGGATTTCGGCGGCAAGATGTTCGGCAAGCCGATTTCGGTGGTCTCGGCCGACCACCAGAACAAGCCCGAAGTCGGTTCGACCCGCGCGCGCGAATGGTTCGACCGCGACGGGGTGGACATGATCACGGACATCCTGAACTCCGGCGTCGGCATCGCGGTGTCGAAAGTCGCCAACGAGAAGAAGAAGCTCGCGATCAACGTGGGCGCTGCTTCGACGCGCCTAAGCAACGAAGACTGCAACCCGTTCAGCATCCACTACGCCTACGACACGTATGCGCTGGCCAACGGCACCGGTCGGGCGATCGTGAAGACTGGCGGGGACAGCTGGTTCTTCCTGACCGCGGACTACGCGTTCGGCCATTCGCTTGAGGCCGACACTTCCAGCGTCGTGAAGGCCAATGGCGGCAAGGTGCTCGGCACGGTGCGCCATCCGCTCAACGCCTCGGATTTTTCCTCGTTCCTGCTGCAGGCGCAGTCCTCCAAGGCCAAGATCATCGGCCTGGCCAACGCGGGTGGCGACACGATCAATTCGATCAAGGCGGCCAACGAGTTCGGGATCACCAAGACCCAGAGCCTGGCGGGCCTGCTGGTGTTTATCACCGACGTGCACAGCCTGACGCTCAACACGGCGGGCGGCATGCTGCTCACGACCGGCTTCTACTGGGACCGCGACGAGCAGACGCGCGCCTTTGGCAAGAAATTCTTTGAGAAAGCCAAGAAGATGCCGACCATGATCCACGCCGGCGTGTACTCGGCCACGATGAACTACCTCAAGGCGGTCAAGGCAGCGGGTACCGACGATGCGGCGGCGGTCGTCGCGCATATGGGCAAGATGAAGCTCGACGACTTCATGATGCGCAACGCGAAGCTGCGTCCGGACCACGTCGTGGAGCACGACATGTACCTGGCCCAGGTGAAGAAGCCCTCCGAGTCGAAGTACCCGTGGGACTA
Organism: Burkholderiales bacterium; assembly: GCA_038211455.1. Classification (GTDB taxonomy): domain Bacteria; phylum Pseudomonadota; class Gammaproteobacteria; order Burkholderiales; family SG8-39; genus SZAS-79. The sequence continues at coordinate 23,457 of JBBQVP010000010.1, read as the reverse complement.
CTACACCATCAAGGCGACCATCCCGGCGGCGGAAGCGTTCCAGCCGCTGGCTTCGGTCAAGTGCTCGATGCTGAAGAAGTAACCGAAGCAACCGAAGCAACCTTCAGGAATAGCGACTGCAGCACCGGGCCCGCCTGCACGGCGGGCCCGCCCTGGACCAAATCATGACTGAAATCTTCGGCATCCCGCTGGCAGCCTTCATGAGCCAGATCCTGATCGGACTGGTCAACGGGTCGTTTTACGCCATCCTGTCGCTGGGACTGGCGATCATTTTCGGCCTGCTGAATATCGTCAATTTTGCGCACGGCACCTTTTACATGATGGGTGCCTTTGGTGCCTGGATGCTGCTGACTTACGCAGGCCTCAGTTATTGGTGGTCCCTGGTGCTCGCGCCGCTGGGTGTGGGTGTGGTCGGCATGGTCATCGAGAAGACCATGCTGCGCTGGCTGTACAAGCTGGATCACCTCTACGGCCTGCTGCTGACTTTCGGCCTGGCGCTGATCATCGAGGGGCTGTACCGCCAGGCGTACGGTGTGTCCGGCCAGCCGCTTCAGCCGCCGGAATTCCTCAGGGGAGCGACCAACCTGGGGTTCATGTACCTGCCGAACTATCGCGCCTGGGTGGTGATCGCTTCGCTGACCGTGTGCTTCGCCACCTGGTACGTGATCGAGCGCACCAAGCTCGGTGCCTACCTGCGGGCTGGAACCGAGAACCCTGCGCTGACCCAGGCCTTCGGGATCAACGTTCCTCGCATGGTCACGCTGACCTACGGGTTCGGCGTGGCGCTGGCGGCGCTGGCAGGCGTGCTCGCGTCGGGCGTGACCCAGGTCAATCCGCTGATGGGGTCGAACATCATCATCACGGTGTTCGCCGTGGTCGTGATCGGCGGCATGGGTTCGATCCTCGGGTCGATACTCACCGGCCTGGGCCTGGGGATCATCGAGGGCCTGACGCGGGTCTTCTACCCGGAGGCGTCCGCGGTGGTCGTGTTCGTGATCATGGCCTTGGTGCTGCTGGTGCGGCCCGCGGGCCTGTTTGGCAAGGAGAAGTGACCGTCATGGACCGGAAAACGCTCCTCCTTTACGTCGTGCTGGCGCTGGCCGGCCTCGCCGCGCCGTTCGCCATCTATCCGGTGTTCCTGATGAAGTGCCTGTGCTTTGCGCTGTTCGCCTGCGCATTCAATCTGCTGCTCGGTTTTACAGGCCTGTTGTCCTTCGGGCACTGCATGTTCCTCGGATCCGCAGGTTATGCGGGAGGCTACCTGCTGAAGGCGCATGGTGTGTCCACGGAGGTCGCGATCCTGGCCGGCGTGGGCGTGTCCGCCGCGATCGGCTACGTCATCGGCGCGCTGGCGATCCGCCGCCAGGGCATCTATTTCGCGATGATCACGCACGCGATGTCGCAGATGATCTACTTTTTCTGCCTGCAGGCGCCGTTCACCGGCGCCGAAGACGGCTTGCAGGGCATCCCGCGTGGAAAGCTGTTCGGCCTCATCGACCTCGATGGCGAACCGATCGTGATGTACTACTTCACCTACGCGCTGTTTCTCGCCGGGTTCGGCCTGATCTACCGGATCGTGCACTCGCCGTTCGGCCAGGTGCTGAAGGCGATCCGCGAGAATGAGCCGCGCGCGCTGTCGCTGGGCTACGACGTCGACCGCTACAAGCTTCTGGCGTTCGTGCTGTCGGGCGCGCTGGCGGGACTCGCCGGCGTGATGAAAATGCTGGTGTTCAAATTCGAGACCCTCAACGACGTGCACTGGTCGCTCTCGGGCGAAGTGGTGCTGATGACGCTGATCGGCGGGGTCGGCACGCTGCTGGGTCCCGTGGTGGGCGCGTTCACCGTCATTACGCTGCAGAACCAGCTGGCCGAGCTCGAGGGCTGGGTGACAGTGATCCAGGGCGTGATCTTCGTCATCTGCGTGCTGGCTTTCCGGCGCGGTGTGGTCGGCGAGATCGCCGCGCGCATCAAGTAGCCTGTGAAGCAGTTCGATGCAGTCGTGCTGGGCGCCGGGATTGTCGGCATCTGCGTGGCCCTGCACCTGCAAAAGCGTGGCCGCTCCGTTGCGCTGGTCGACCGGCGCGGTGCGGCGGAGGAAACGTCGTTCGGCAACGCCGGCCTGATCCAGCGCGAGGGCGTCTACCCGTACGGCTTCCCGCACGACTACGGCGCGCTGGTGCGCTATGGCCTGAACCGGACCATCGACGCGCACTACCATCCGTCCGCGCTGCCCGGGCTGGCGCCCTTCCTGTGGAAATACTGGCACTACTCGCGGCCCGCGCGCCACGCCGAGGTGGCGAGGAAGTACGCGAAGCTGATCGAGCACTGCGTGACCGAGCACGATGCGCTGGCCGCCGAGGCGGACGTCACCGGGTACATCAAGCGCGGCGGCTGGATGAAGGTCTTCCGTACGAACGCCGAGCGCGACAAGCGCGTCGCCGAGGCCGGGCGCTGGAACCGCGAGTTCGGGCTGAACTTCAAGGTGCTCGACGCGAAGGCGCTGCAGGACGCCGAGCCGCACCTGGCCCCTGTCCTGGTCGGCGGCCTGAACTGGACCGACCCGACGCGGGTGGACGACCCGCACGGGCTGTGCCTGGGATACCTCGCCTTATTCAAGCGCCTTGGGGGCGAATTCCTGCAGGGCAACGCGGCAAGCCTCGAGAAGCGCTCCGCGGGCGGCTGGTCGCTGCGGACCGCACAGGGGCCGCTCGAGGCGAAGTCTGCCGTGATCGCGCTGGGCCCGTGGGCGGGAACGCTGACGCGCGCGCTCGGCTACGCGCTCCCGCTGGCGGTAAAGCGCGGCTACCACATGCACTACCGCGCGGCGGGCGAGGCGCGGCTGAATCTGCCGGTGCTCGACACCGAGCGTGGTTACTTCCTCGCGCCCATGCGCGCCGGGATCCGCCTTACCACGGGGGCCGAGTTCGCGCGGCGCGACGCGATCCGCACCCCGGTGCAACTGGGTCGCGCCGAGCCGATCGCGCGCGACCTGTTCCCGCTCGCGGAACGTCTGGACAAGGAGCCGTGGATGGGCTCGCGGCCCTGCACGCCGGACATGCTGCCGGTGATCGGCCCGGCGCCGCTGCACCGCGACCTGTGGTTTGCCTTCGGCCACGCGCACCACGGCCTGACGTTGGGTGCTGTGACCGGAAGGATGATCGCGGAGATGGTGACGGGGGAGACCCCGTTCGTCGATCCCGCGCCGTTTTCGGCGGCGCGGTTTGGGAGTTAGAAAGATCTCGGCATGCCGAGGACGTGCTCGCCGACGAACGACAGGATCAGGTTGGTCGAGATCGGCGCCACCTGATACAGGCGCGTTTCGCGGAATTTCCTTTCCACGTCGTACTCCGCCGCAAAGCCGAACCCGCCGAAGGTCTGAAGACACACGTTGCCAGCCTCCCAGGCCACATCCGCAGCGAGCAGCTTGGCCATGTTGGCTTCCGCGCCGCAGGGCTTGTGGGCGTCAAATAGCGCAGTGGCCTTGTAGCGCATCAGGTCGGCGGCCTGCAGGTTGACATAGGCGCGCGCGATCGGGAACTGGATCCCCTGGTTCTGGCCGATCGGGCGGTCGAACACAACCCGGTCCTTCGAATAGTTGACGGCCTTGTCGGTGAACCAGTACGCATCGCCGATGCATTCCGCGGCAATCAGGATGCGCTCTGCGTTCAGCCCGTCGAGGATGTACTTGAAGCCGCGGCCTTCCTCGCCGATCAGGGCGTCGGCAGGAACCTCGAGGTTGTCGATGAACACGGTATTGGTCTCGTGGTTCACCATGTTGCGGATCGGCGTGACGATCAGGCTCTTGCCCCAGTTTGACTTCACGTCCACGAGGAAGATCGACATGCCCTCCGACTTTCGCTTCACCTCGGCAAGCGGCGTGGTGCGCGCCAGCAGGATCATGAGGTCAGAGTGCTGCAGGCGCGAGGTCCATACCTTCTGGCCGTTGATCACATAACGGTCGCCCGTCCGTACCGCGGTGGTCTTGATCTTGGTGGTGTCGGTGCCGGCCGTCGGCTCGGTCACGCCCATCGACTGCAGGCGCAGCTCGCCGCTGGCGATCCTGGGCAGGTAGAGTTTTTTCTGCGCCTCGGTCCCGTTCCGGAGCAGCGTGTTCATGTTGTACATCTGGCCGTGGCAGCAGCCCGCGTTCCCGCCGGAGCGGGTGATCTCTTCCATGATGACCGAGGCTTCGGTCAGCGTGAGCCCCGATCCGCCGAATTCCTCGGGGATCAGCGCGGCCATCCAGCCCGCCTTGGTCAGCGCATCGACAAAGGCTTCCGGATAGGCGCGCGCCTCGTCCACCTTTTGCCAATAGGCGCTGTCGAACTCTTTGCACAGGGCGCGCACTGCGTCACGCACTTCGGGGAAATTCTCATCAGTCATGGTTCTTCCATCCAGGTTTCAGGTTCTTCAATGCTTGCGCTGCTCAGTCGGCTTTGATGCCGGCGGTCTTGATCACGCCTGCCCAGCGGGCGACCTCGGCCTTTACAAGAGCGCCGAACTGTTCGGGTGTGCCGGTCCGGGGTTCCACGCCGAGCTTCAGGAAGCGGTCGGTGATTTCCGGGGTGGCGATGATTTTCCTGATGTCCGCGTTCAGCCGCTGCACGATGTCGTTCGGTGTGCCAGCTGGCGCGAGCACCCCGAACCAGACCGAGACGTCGTAGCCCGGAACGCCGCTTTCGGCCACGGTCGGCACGTCAGGGGCAAGCGGGGAGCGCGTGGCGCCGGAGACGGCCAGCGCCTTCATCCGACCCGCTTTCACGTGCTGCACGACGTTGGGCACGTTGTCGAACATGACGTCGACCTGCCCGCCGATCAGGTCGGCCACCACCGGCGCGCTGCCCTTGTAGGGGATGTGGGTCATGAACACATGCGTCAACGACTTGAGCAACTCCATGCTCAAGTGCGGCGAAGTGCCGTTGCCCGCCGAGCCGTAGTTGACGCGACCGGGATTCTTTTTCGCGTAGGCGATCAGTTCCTGTACGGAGTTGACCGGAAATTTTGCGTTGGCCACGAGCAGGTTGTTGGATACCCCGGCGAGCACGATCGGGGCGAAATCCCGCGTCACGTCAAACGGGGTCTTGAACAGGCTCTGGACCACCGAGAAAGGCAGTGCCGCGATGAACAGTGTGTGGCCGTCGGGTGTGGCCTTCGCCGCCAGTTCGGTGCCGATGATGGTGTTCCCGCCCGGGCGGTTTTCCACGATGACCGGCTGTCCAAGGGTCTTCGGAAGTTCCTGCGAAAGGATCCGCGCCAGCGTGTCGTTGAAGCCACCCGGCGGGAATGGCACGAGGATGTGGATCTGCTTCGAAGGCCAGGCCTGCGCGGATGCGAGCATCGGCGCACACAGCAGCAGGGCGGCACACCATCCCGGGATTTTGTTCATGTTCGGGTCATCTCCATATTGAGCGCGCTATCTTAAACGTATCCCGGACCTTCGATCGCCGGATGCCTGAGGAGAAAATCCTCGTCCACTTCAAGTCCGAGGCCGGGCTTGTCGATCGGCCACACGTTTCCGTCCTTGTCGATCTCGTAGGGCGTGGAGCACAGCTCGTCCCTGAACTTGTTGGCCTTCGACACGTCGCCCTCGAAATAGCCGCCGTTATCGATTGCCGCGAGGAAGTGGATGCTGGCGGCGTGGTTCAGGCCGGTCATCGAGCTGTGCGGGTGGATGCGCAGCTTGTAGGCCGAGGCCATCGCGGCAATCCGCAGCGCCTCGGTGATGCCGCCGGTCTTGGACAGATCCGGTTGCAGCACGGTGATCGAACCGTCTTCGAGGACGCGGTTGAACTCGAAGCGCGTGTAGTGGTTTTCGCCGGCGGCCAGTGGCGTGTTGCTGAATCCGGTCGCCAGTTCGTAGCTCACATAGTCGTGCGCCGGGAAGGGCTCCTCTAGCCAGGCGACATCGAGTTCCTCCATGGCGGGCATGGCCGCGCGCGCATCGTTGACGCTGTATCCGGTGTTGGCATCGGTCAGGATCGCGATGTCGGCGCCGACATGCGCCCTGACGCCGCGGATCCGCTCGATGTCGCGCCGCGGCGTGTCGCCCACGCGCAGCTTCACGGCCCGGTAGCCGGCATCGAGGTGCGGTTGCAGCTCGGCGATCAGCTCCTCAGGAGGCTGGTAGCCGAGCGAAACGCCGCCCGCATACGCGGGAATGCCGCGCCGGGCACCGCCGATCAGCTGGTAGATCGGCATGCCGGCGGCCTGGCCGCGGATGTCCCAGAGCGCGCAGTCGATCCCGCTCATCGCCAGGCAGCAGCCGGCACCCATGCCATGGCTGCCGAGCTGCATCGTGTAGATTTTTGCCCAGACGCCGACGACGTCGCTGGCGTCCATGCCGACGACCAGTTGCCGGAGCGTGGTCTCGATCAGCTTCGCGATCGCCGTGTGTGCGCGGCCGTGGTGGGATTCCCCCCATCCAACCAGCCCGCCCGCGGTGGTGACTTTCACCACCACCGTATCGCGCTTGATTGCGGTGCCGATGCCGAGCGTGACCTGCGCCTTTTTCGGCACTGGAAACGAGGCGGGATAGGCCTTGATGTCGATGATCTTCAGGTCGGTGGATGGCATGGTCTTATCTCCTTGTATTCCTGCATTCGGGATTGACGAATCCGATGGGTGCTTCGCCTGCCAGCATGCGCAGGGTTTCCTCGGCAGCGATGCGTCCGGCACGTTCGCGGGATTCGCGAGTGGAGCCGGCGAGGTGCGGCGTGAGCACTGCGTTGGGAAGCCCGCGCAGCGGGTTGGCGGCATCGAGCCGGTAGTGCTCGTAGACATCCAGCATCGCCCCGGCGATGGTGCCGGCGCGCAGCGCATCGACGAGCGCGGCTTCGTCGATCACCGGGCCGCGGCCCACGTTGACAAGGAACGCCGAGCGCTTCATTGCGCGCAGTCGCGGCGCATCGACGAGGTGCCGGGTCGCGGGCGTCAGCGGGCAGGTGAGCACGACGAAATCCGACTCCGCCAGCAGTGTGTCGAGCGACGCGGGCGCCACCCCTTCGGGCAGCCGGTCGAGGCGGCGCTGATGCCCGAGGACGCGCATCGCGAGGCCGCTCCTGCAGATCTCTGCCAGTCGCGCGCCGATGTGGCCGACACCCACGATGCCGAGGGTCTTGCCGCCGACCTCGACGGCTGGCTCAGCCAGTGCGCGCGCCGTGTCCCACGCCTGGCTGCGCAGCGACGCATCGATCCCGCGGAAGTTGCGCGCGAGCAGCATGATCGCCATCAGGCAGTACTCGGCGACCGATTGTGCATTGCCGCCCGGCTGGTTGGAGACCATGACCCCGTGCGCGCTTGCCGAGGCGATCGGCACGAGGTCGAGACCGCTGCCGTGGATCGCGACGGCGCGGATGCGCGGCGCGACCTCGAACAGGTCGTCGGGAAGCCGGCTGCGCGTGATCACGGCATCGACTTCGCAGCCGAGCGTGCGCAACGTGTCGACATGGGTGTCGGGAGGCCGGACGACCTCGGTCTTAGTCGCCAGCAGCGCGATGCCTGCCGGGTCGATCGGGTCGGTGACGAGAACGCGGTCCAATGCGATGCCTAAGCCGGCCGCGAGGCGGTCTTGCCTGTCACGTCCACGCCTAAGCAGCCTGCACGGCCACGCCGGAGGCGATCAGCGCATCGCATTCGGCCGGGCTCAGGCCGGCGTCGGTGAGCACCTCAAGCGTGTGCTGCCCGACGCGCGGCGTGCCCGAAAGCGGCCAGTCGGCGCCGCCGCCGGGAACACGTGGGAGGGGCAGGGACCCATAGGGGTACTGCTCGACGTCCTCGAACACGCCCATCTCGATCGCCTGCGGCGCGCGGCGAAAGCCCGCGAAATCCACCGTCTCGGCGCACAGCACGTCGGCGGCGGAGAATCGCTGCAGCCAGTGCGCGGTGTCCTCGCCCGCCAGCACGCGCGCCACTTCGGCGTTCAGCGCGTTCGCGTTCTTCTGGCGGTCTTGGTTGCGCGCATAGCGCGGGTCGCTCGCCAGGTCTTCGCGCCCGAGTGCTTTGACCAACGCGGCATACATGGTCTCGGTCAGGCTGGTGACCGTCATGTAGCCGTTGCGTGTCCGGAAAATTCCCGCCGGGACTGTCGTCGGTGGCACCGGTTCGCCGCCCGACATCGCGTCGTCGATGATCGGTCCGGCCTGCAGGGCCGCACAGGCCGCCATCAGCGAAATCTGCAGGTGGCGTCCCTGGCCGTTTTTCTCCCGCGCGTAGAGTGCCGCGCCCACGGCCTGGGCCGCATAGACCGCCGTGGCCGTGTCCGGCACCAGGAACGGCACGCGGCGGGGCATTCCGTCTGCATCGCGATTCAGGTTCGCCATGCCGGTGTAGGCCTGCAGGACCGAATCGGTGCCGGCCTTCTTCGCGTCCGGACCGCGCGCGCCGAAGCCCGTGATCGAAAGGTAAACCAGCGCGGGGTTGTCCTTCGCGAGCGTGTCGTAGGAAAAGCCGAGGCGCTCGATCACGCCGGGACGCAGGTTCTGCACGAACACGTCGGCCTTGCGCGCCATGCCGAGCACCAGCGCGCGCCCTTCGGGCTGCGTGACGTCGATGCAGGCGGAGCGCTTGCCGAGGTTGCCCATGATCGCAAGCGCCGACATGCCTTCGCGCGCGCCGCCCACGCCGCGTACCCAGTCGCCCCCCGGCGGTTCGATCTTCACCACCTCGGCGCCCTGCATGCTCAGCAGGCCCGCGCAGTACGGGCCGGCGATGCCCTGCGACATGTCCAGCACGCGCAGGCCTGTGTAGGGCAGGCTGGCGGCGCTCATACGATCCCCGCCGCCTTGAGTTTCTCCATCTCTTCTTCGCTCTTGCCGAGCAGTCCCCGGTACACCTCGTCGTTGTAGGCGCCGAGCAGCGGCGGCGCGATGCGGTACTCGACCGGCGTTTCGGAAAAACGCATCGGGCTGGCCACCACGGGCGCGACGCCGCCCAGCGTGTGCGGCATGTCGACGCGCAGGCCGCGGTGCCTGACCTGCGCGTCTTCGAACACTTCCCGCATGTTGTTGACCGGTCCGCAGGGCACGGTGGCCGACTCGAGCAGCTTCAGCCATTCGCCCTTGGTTTTTGTTTTCATGACCTCGGCAATCAGCGGGATCAGCGCCTTGCGGTTCGTGATCCGCTGCGAGTTGGTCTTGAACAGCGGGTCGGCCGCGATTTCCGGCCGGCCGGCCACCTGCCAGAAACGCGCGTGCTGGACGTCGTTGCCCACCGCGAGGATCAGGTGGCCGTCCGACGTTGCGAACACCTCGTAGGGGACCACGTTCGGGTGCGCGTTGCCCCAGCGCTGCGGGATGTTGCCCGAGCACATGTAGGACACGGCCTGGTTGGCATTGAAGGCGACCATGGTGTCGAGCAGGGCGGTGTCGATGTACTGCCCATGGCCCGTGCGCTCAACGTGCGTGATCGCCGCGCTGATTGCGAGGCTTGCGTACATCCCGGTCAGCACGTCGGTGATCGCGATGCCGACCTTCATCGGGCCGGCGCCGATCTCGCCGTCGCGCTCGCCGGTGATGCTCATGAGTCCGCCCATGCCCTGGAAGATGAAATCGTAGCCTGGCCGCGGCGCGTAGGGGCCGTCCTGGCCGAAGCCGGTGACCGAGCAGTAGATCAGGCGCGGGTTGAGTGCCTTAAGCACTTCATAGCCCAGGCCGTAGCGCTTCAGTGTGCCGAGCTTGTAGTTTTCGATCAGCACGTCGCATTTGGCGGCGAGTTCGCGCACGATAGCCTGGCCTTCCGGCTTGCCGATGTCGAGCGTGACTGATTTCTTGTTGCGGTTGGTCGAAGCGTAGTAGGCGGCTTCGGGGGTGTCGCGGCCTTCGGCATCCTTGACGTAGGGCGGACCCCAGCCGCGGGTGTCGTCGCCGACGCCGGGACGCTCGACCTTGATGATTTCGGCGCCGAGGTCGCCGAGGTTTTGCGCGGCCCAGGGGCCGGCCAGGACGCGGGAAAGATCAAGTACGCGGATGTGCGAGAGGGGACCGGGCATGGTGGATCAGGTCTTTGCAGTAAAAAAGTCGGTGGAAAGGATCTTGTCGGCGAGGCCGGGGGCAACTGCCGTTTCGGCAAGCAATGCATCTGCGCAAGTGCCCTCAAGGGTGCCGCGCGTCGGGCGCAGCGGGTCGCGGGGGCGGAGCCGGTGTTCGTTTGCGAGTGCCGCCAGCAGCAGCCGGCGCGCATCGCCGTTGTTTGCAAGCCGGGCGCCTTCCGAGGCCATGATCGCTGCGGCGGCCGCGTAGTACAGCCCGGTTGCCGCCTGGCGCGCGTGCGCCGCATCGTCGGCCGCGGCGCTGGCTGCCGCAAAGGCGCAGGCACGCTCAAGCGAAGCGGAAAGCGCGGCGCGCAGTCCGGCGTGAGCCACCTCCCCAAGCATCGAATCCAGGGCAGGACGAAGAGCGTCGAGCGACCCTTCGCGGCGGATTGCGCGCAGCACATCCTGCGCGACGATGTTGCTGGTGCCTTCCCAGATCGAGCCAAGGTGTGCATCGCGCACCAGCCGGGCATCGCTCCACTCCTCGATGTATCCGGCACCACCGCGCACTTCCATCGCGTCACCGGTTACCTTGCGCGCGTCGCGGCAGGCGCGGAACTTGATGAGCGGGGTCAGGATCCGCACGCGTTTGCGCGCGTCCTCGTCGCCGGCATCGGCTTTCGCGAGTTCGCAGGCCGTATACAGCGAGACCGAACGGGCGGCCTCGGCGGGCAGCATGAGCTTCATGAGCTGACGGCGCATCAGCGGCAGTTCGATCAGGGGCTTGCCGAACGCGCTCCGGCCGCGGGAAATGAACAGCGCCTCGGTCAGCGCACGTCGCATCATCCCTCCGGCGCGCACGCCGTTGGACAGGCGCGACATGTTGATCATGTCAGCCATCTGCACGAAGCCGCGCTGTGCGTCGCCGACCATGTAGGCGACCGCGCCATCGAGCGTGATCTCGCCGCTTGGCATGTCGCGCGTGCCAAGCTTCTCTTTCAGGCGGACGATGTGATAGTGGTTCGGCGAGCCGTCGGGAAGCTGGCGAGGCAGCAGGAACAGGGACAGCCCGCGGGTCCCGCCCGGCGCGCCCTCGGGACGGGCGAGTACCAGCGCAACGCCCGCGTCCGCATTCGAGCAGAACCATTTGTCGCCGGTCAGCAGCCAGTGGTCGCCGCGCGACACCGCGCGAGTCAGCGTCGCCCCAACATCGGACCCCGCGCCCTGCTCGGTCATGAACATCGCCCCCTGCGTGAGGGCATCCATATCCTGCGAGATGAGTCCGGGCAGGTAGCGCGCGAGGAGCGCCGGGTCGGCGAATTTCGTGAGTGTGCGGGTGGTCGCATCGGTCATCGACAGCGGGCAGCACACGCCGAACTCTGCCTGCACGTAGAGGTAGGTCAGTGCGTACTTGACCACCGGCGGCATTTTTTCGGGCCAGCCGAGCACACCGCCGCGGTGCGACATCGCCGCGAGGCCGTATTCGCCGAATGCCGCTTTCTCGAGGTCGCGATACGCCGGGTGCTTGTCTATCCACTGCGCGTTCCTGCCATTGCGCTTGCGGCTGTGCAGGACCGGTGGGTTCTTGTCGGCGGTCAGGGCGAGATCGTCCAGCCGCCCGCCCGCGAGTGCGCCCAGTCGATCGAAGTGCGGCACGAGGTGGGCGAGCAGGGCGGGTTCAACGTAAAGCGACAGCAGTCCGCGAAATCCCGGATCGGCGTGGAACAGGTTGGTACCGTGCGCATCCGGCAGCAGGGGCTGCTCGCGCGAGGCACGCGGTTCAATTGTCAACAGGTTCGCTGCCATGGGAAGTTCTCCTCGGTCATTTCGACTTTTCCGATGCCCGCCGCGGAGTCAACCGTGCAGGTCGAGCCATTGTAATTCGCCCCGGCCTCCGGGAACGGCTGCGGCGCGAACCTGCGGGCGAGGCGCGCCCGCCTGGCGGAACGGGGCTACTGCGCGACGATGCTCGCCGAGCGGACGACCTTGCCCCATTTCTCGCGCTCTGCACGCATGTAGTCGGCAAGCGCCGCCGGCGTGGTGGGCGAAGGTTCCATGCCCTGCAGCGCGAGCGCCGCGATGACTTCGGGACTGGCAAGGGAGGCGGTGAACGCCTGGTGCAGTTTGGTGACGATTTCCTTGGGCGTTTTCGCCGGCGCGAGCAGGCAGTACCAGTTGGACGCTTCGTAGCCCGCCAGCCCGGATTCCGCGATCGTAGGCACATCGGGGAGCGCCGCGACCCGCTTCAGGCTGGTGACCCCGAGCGCGCGCAGTCGCCCCGACTTGATGTGCGGAATCGCGGTCGGCGTAGTCGCAAAAACCGCCTGCACCTGCCCGGCGAGAAGGTCTGTCATCGCCGGTCCGCCACCCTTGTAGGCCACATGCACGATCGGCGCACCGGCCTGGCTGCGGAACAACTCCCCCGCGAGGTGGCCTGCACCGCCATTGCCGGATGAGCCGTAGAAAATCGTGTCCGGCCTGGCCTTGGCCAGCGCGACCAGCTCGCTTACCGTTTTTGCCGGCACCGAGGGATGCACCACAAGGACATTGGAGAAGATCGACATCATCGATACGGGCGCAAAGTCGTGTTCCGGGTCGAAGCCGAGGGTCTTGTAGAGGCTGGGGCTGATCGCCAGCGGGCCGATCGAGCCCGACAGCAGGGTGTAACCATCGGGTGCCGCATGGGCGACGGCTTCGGTGGCGATATTGCCGCCCGCACCGGGCTTGTTGTCCACGACCACTTGCTGGCCCAGCAATTCGCTGAAGCGCTTGGCGACGATGCGCGCAGCGATGTCCGTACCGCCGCCTGGCGCAAAGCCGATGACCAGGCGTATGGGTTTGGACGGATAGGCCTGGCCCGCGGCCTGCCCGGCGGCCAGCGCCAGCCACATGACCAGGAGCAGCGACGCAATTTTTTTCATGGGCGGCCTCAGCCGGGAAGGTGCAATACGTTCTTGGCCAGGATGTTGCGCTGGATCTCGTTTGAGCCGCCGTAGATGGTCGCTGGCATGGCCTTGTAGAACGGTGCGAGCACATCGACCATGCCCTTGCCGAGCGATACGCTGTCGGCGAGCTGGCCGGCATCTCCCGCGGTCTCGATGATGCAGTCGGAAATCTTCTGGAACGTCTCGGTTGCGATCAGCTTGAGCAGCGACACGTCGGGGGGCAGGGGCTCCCCACGCTTTACGATGTCGACGAATCGCGCGTAGATCGCCGCATGGTCCTCGACCAGCATGCGAAAGCCCGCGAAGCGATCCGCGAACAGCGGGTCGTCCTGCACGCCGCGCAGTTCGGCCACGCGCGACAGTATCCCCAGCGCGTACTGCGGAAGCTTCGGGCTGCCGATGTGGATGCGCTCGAACCCGAGCAATGACTTGGCGATGCTCCAGCCGTCGTTCAGACCGCCGACGAGGTTGGCCTTCGGCGTGCGCACGGCATCGAAAAACACCTCGTTGAATTCTTCGTGGCCGGCGAGGTCGCGGATCGGCCGCACGCGAACGCCCGGCGCAGACAGATCGACGAAGATGAAGCTGATCCCGGATTGCTTCTTCGCGGACTTCCCGGTGCGCGCGAGCACGATCATGTGGGTCGCGTCCTGGGCGAGCGTGGTCCAGATCTTCTGCCCGGTGATGACGAACTCATCCCCGTCCAGCACCGCTTCGGTGCGCAGCGCGGCGAGGTCGGAACCGGCATTCGGCTCGGAATAGCCCTGCACCCAGATGTGCCTGCAATCAAGTATCGGCGGAAGGAAGCGCTGGCGCTGCTCCTCGGTGCCGAAGCGGAACAGCACCGGCCCGACCATCAGGATTCCATGGTCCTGGAAACGACCGATCCCCCAGCGTTCCAGCTCCTCGTAGTAGAGCAGCAGCTTGCCGGGCGCGAGGCCCATGCCACCGAATTCGGCGGGCCAGTTCGGCGCCAGCCAGCCCTTGGCCGCCATGCGCCGGTACCAGTCGCCGTTCTCGCTCCAGCGAAGGCGCCGCGGCGTGTAGCGCAGGTGGCGCGGGTAATGCGCCTCGAATTCGGCGCGCACCAGCGCGCGGAAGTCTTCGTCGGCCAGTGCGTTCAAGTCCTGACGGGCGGCCGCCTGGTTGCCGGGCGTGTTCATGCGCTGAGGACTTCGAGCGGCGGTGCAAGGCGCGTGTAGCGTGCGCGGTGTGCGTGGGCGTTTCCCAGCCAGGCCGAGAGGACGAGCGTGCGGTTGACGTAGGCGCCGAGCGCGTATTCGTCGGTGAAGCCGATCGCCCCGTGCAACTGGACCGATTCGCGCGCGATCCGGTTGAGCGATTCGCAGGCGCGCGCCTTGGTGCGGCTGGCTAGCAGCGCGCGCTCGTCGCCTTGCGCGCCGGCATCGAGTGCGCTGCAGGCGGCCTGCGCGACGTCGCGCGCGAGCTGCTCGGCGACGTACAGGTCGACCGTGCGGTGCTGGAGTGCCTGGAAGCTGCCAATGGGTTTGTCGAATTGAACGCGCGTGCGCAGGTACTCGAGGGTCATCTCGAGCATGGCGCGCATCATCCCGGCCATTTCGACGGCGCAGAGGATCAGGGCTTCGTCCGTCGCCCGGCTGATTGCAGCGTCCGCCGTCTTCGCGCTGGCCACCAAATCGGTGCCCGGGACCGGCACGTTGTCCAGCTTGAGGAAGCCGGCGGCGCTGCCGTCGGCGCGCCGTTCCCGGCGCAGCGCGAGGCCGGCGCTACCGGAAGGAACCCAGAACATCTGCGTGCCGGTTCCGCTGGTTGCCGCAACGATAAAACCATCGGCATCGGCCGGCACGGCGTAGCGCGCCCGGCCACCCAGACGCCATCCTTCGCCGTCAGGAGAGGCGTGAACTTCCGGCGCTTCGCGGGCGAGCGTGTCGCCGGCGTGCGCGGCGAGCGCCGGCACGAGGCTGCCTGCGACGAGCGCGTCGAGCAGCCGCCCGCGCGCAGGGCCTTCCGCATGCACGAGCGCGCGCGCGGCCAGCACGCCACTCGCGACCAGGGGCTCGGGTGCGCAGGCGCGCCCCCAGGCGTAGACCAACTGGCCCATGTCGCCGAAACCGGCGCCCAGCCCGCCAGCGTCTTCGGGAACCAGCACGCCGAGCCAGCCCAGGCCGGCGATCGACTGCCACACGCCGCGGTCGAAATCCGGCTCGCGGTCGCGGCAGGCGCGCCGGCGCGCCGGGGTGTGCTCGCTGTCGGCGAACTGCTTCGCCGCATCGGCGAGCATGCGTTGCTGGTCGGTCTGGGGAATCATCGTCCGAGACTATACCTAACCGGCTAGGATTTCTCGGCCCGTACTTCCTCGAACACCCGGGTCGCGATGATCATCGCTTCGCGCACCAGCGGCGCGCCCACGTAGCCGAGCAGGTGGAGCAGCGCCTCGGATAGTTCGTCTTCGGTCCAGCCCTGGCGCAGCGCCATGCGCACATGCAGCGCGAGTTCCGGCTCGCGCCCGGTCGAGGCGTCGGAGACCATGGTGATCAGCGTGCGCGTCTTGAGGTCCAGTCCCGGTCGCGTCCAGAGCGCGCCGAAGATGTTCTCGCTCGCGAGGTCGACGAACTTCTGCATCTGCGGGTGCTTGTAGGCCGTGGCGCCCATCTTGTCGAGGTAGGCGGCGCCCATCAGCTTGCGGCGCATTTTCTGGCCCTTGGTGAGTTTCTTCTTGGCCATCGATGTCTCCTGGGTGTGGTTGGGTGAAAAAAAGGACTCGCTGAATGGCGGTTTGTTGTTCAATCAAACAACACGATTGCCCGCTACGCAACTGACAGGGCGGGTTCCGTCTATATAAAGTTTAACTTTTAGACATTCTATTCGGTGCCGTGCGACAGCACCACTGTCAGGCTATGTGTCGTTCGGAGTTGATACCGCGCGATGTCGGGTGACCCGTGAAAGACGCCTAGAACATCTACGTTTCCTTCGTCCTTCACCGGGTGCGCAATTCGGTAGTGCCCATAGAAGAGAATTCGGACATTGCGTGGGGATGCGAGGTACCGGTGGCCGATTTCGGGGAAGTTGGCAAGGACTTGCGCCCGCTCGCAGATCCCCTGAACCGTTCGGCCTGCAGCGGCGGGACTATCCGCCGCGATGTCCTCGAGCCAGTGCTGTGCCTATTCGGTCCACGCTGCGAGAGCTGCCATCAGGCTGCCCTCGAATCAGGCTGGTGAGTTCTTCTTTTGCGGTGGACATCGCTTATTCCTCCATGCCAGCCTCAATCGTGCCACAACCGCCCGTCGTCGGCGAATGACACATAACGTTGCGCTAATCGGCGGCGCGCTTGCGCGGCGTCCGTGTTAAGCGGCTAGTTATACGTTGCGATCTTTCGACGAAGCGGCCGCTGACATATTTGTGTAGAACGCTCGCAATCAACGTCTGATAGGGCACTCCTTCCTCCAGCGCCTTGACTTGGATATCGGTGAGATCGATGGAGGACAGCCGGATATTGACTCTACGATCCTTGATCGCCGTGGCCCTTGCTGCGGATTTAAGCTTTTCTAACTCGGATTTTGTGGCCACAGACTTGAGTTGGCCTTTCTCAAACTCACGCAAAACCTTCAATTCGTAGGCATCAAGCTTTGACATCTGGCTCACCTCTTTGCAAATAGACTTTCGTCGCTTTTCTACTGGGAATAACCGTCTTCAGAAAATAGTGGTCTTCCTCTTCGACGAAGGGCACCAAACAGGCATGGCTTTCGATCGCCACAATCAGCACTCTCTGATTCGGGTACCTGGCCTGATTCGGGTGATTCACGATATCGAGCAATCCACCCGACTCGGCTGCGATAACCACGCTCTCGAAGGACAAGCCGCGTGCGGCCTTGAGCGTCTCGTTCTTCTCCGCACTCCAACGAAAGGGCTTCATTGAACAATTCTAAGACGCGGTGTGCCTTTTGTCACCACACGCGGCAATCGACGTATAACGTTCACGCCCACCGGCGCGCCAGCACCGAAAGTCGATGTGGCACGGCGCTGGCCGTCCGCAGCAGCTATGGGTTAGATTTCTGCGCACCTTCTATCCTCTGTACAAAAGGCTGCAACAAGCGGCGGCCGTGGATGACAGCAGCAATCAGGACGCGATGTCGCTCCAGGCGGTAGATGATTCGGTAACTGTAGGCGAACCGCTCGCGGATTGCTGGGTCGCCGACTTCAGGAACGATGCGCCCTAATTCCGGGAATTCCGGAATTGTTTCCGCGGCCTCGACAATTTTTGAAGCGACCGCCTTGGCATACCAAGGTGAATCGCGCTCAATGTAGGACGCGATGGATTCGATATCTTCGATGGCCTCAGGCGACCAAACTAAGCCGCGAGCCATTTTCCGAGACGAGCCTTCGCGTCTTCGTGGGAGACCGCGCCTTCGGCTTCGGCGCGTTCAATTCCACGTTTGACCTTCTCGAGGACGTAGAGATGGTACTGAATGTCCTCGAGGCTTGCGTCGTCCGGCAACCCTTCGATCATCGACTTGGCTTCAGCTTTCGGACTACCCATGGTCGTCTCCCTTTGCGAACGGCGCCTCAATGCTACCACCGGCCGAAATGACAGAAAATCTAACGTTAGCAGCCACCGGCGCGCACCCGCTGACAGTTGCACAACGCGGTGCTCGCGCGCGCGTCCGGGTGGGCTGCGCGGTTAGCTGGTTGGCGCATCAAGGCGCGACCGCCTAATCGTTCTGACCAATAGAGCCGAGGGTATCGCCATGCCGAACAAGAGTGCGCCGTGGGCAATCATGGAATGGTTGAATGGCTTAAGGTTTAGTGCCCAATAGAATAGCCCAACAGCGCTTACGAAGCCTGCCCCAAGCACCACGGACGACGCAAAAGCGGGCGCCACACGGAATATGTGGAGTCCAACCGCAAAGCCAATACTCGCAGAAAGCACGTAGGGCATGAAAATGATGACACCGAATATGAGGTTCCCAAGCGGTGGTGTATTGCGATAGGTGTAACCACGAACGTACACTTCTATAGCCATCAGCGTGGCGACGATGACTAATCCACCGATGGCGAAACCAGCTGAACCTTTGAAATAGCGCATGCTTTTCGCCAGCTAACGTTCGGCTTCAGTCACGCGCCGCTCGCGGCGCGTCACTCTGCAAGCCGCTGTTCGGTGGCATCCAATTCCGAACTTCAACGATGATGGGCTCGCTGTCTATGGGTCGAATTGACAGAGTGCGATCCGTCTTATGCAGCACCGTATTGGCGGTGACGAGTCGGAGGCTTATACCGGGTTCGCTCTCTATATCGACACGAAACGTTTTGGTATTAGAGCGGAGCCGACGCACTGGCCCGCCATTGTCCTCAAAGATCGGCGTATAAATGACATGCCTCTTCCCAGCGGCCTCTACATGGAGCTGCCGATATTGAATATTTAGTTCCTGTCCTCGGGTCGCGAGAGCGGCTGAATTTGTAATCATTCCGACCCTGCAGAGCGCAACGACTACCGGGAGTTCGTGCCGGACCTCACGATATACGTCAGAAATGTAGTTTCTCGCCATCCAACAGGGTCGCACTCTTCCGCCTTTGCGCACGAGCCGAAAGGCAAGCAATTCCTCAAGCGCATCCCATCTGTTAGGTGTTTCACCGTTTCGTTCCTGCGTCGTTTTCTTTAACTCCAATTCGAGCCGGACCGCTTCCGAGGTCGGAACGTAGATCGGTACCTCCGCGAAGGCGAAGCCATCACGCGAACCGGGATTTGACTTGAATGTTCTCGGTAGTCTGTATAGAAAGTTGCCACTGACGCGGGCGTACTTTGCATCGACTTCAATGCGAACAAGAGCCCCTTCTTTATAAATCGGCAAATCATCCACCACGATCGGATTTGCGACGGCCGGAAGACACGTCGTCGCGCAACCAAGCGCTGCGATAGTTCTCAGCATGAACGTCCAGAACGATTTGATGACCGTCATCTCTACTTGTATCCCGTGGGAAGCAAGTTCACTGAATCACGAACATAAGCGCCGAAGAATGTATGTGACACCGAACGTCGTGCTGTGAGGCCGGCCCAAACCGCGGATTGATTTAGTGCGGCACTGATGGCCGGTCCGCACCAGCAACTGGTTAGGCGAATTGGCAACGGGAACACCTCAATTCAACGTGGCTTTTCCGCTGGCAAGGTAGCCGTCGGCCGGGCATCAATAGTGCGGTCCACGTTAGGGCGGTTCTTGCGGTATTTCCTCAGGATGACGGCTAGCGTCGCTTTGACTTCCTCAGAGAAATCATACTCGACGATAAAGTTCGATCCGAATATCTTTACCTCGGCACAGCCAAAGCACACCAATGCCTGGTATCGATTTTCACCCTGCTGCCACTCCAGCGCGTAGTCCGGGTGAAATCCTCCACACTTTTTTTGTAACCTAGGATCCGAAATGTGCCCCAATTTCTCAGGATTTCCAAAGCCAGTGGCAAGTTGCCTGGCGTCCTCGGTCGAGATATCCAATGGCTCGCTGTAGAACGTATACCCGTGCAGATTTCGAACTGACTTGGTTCTGCGCTCTCGCTCCAATGCTCTAGATTCGAACCACTGGTGTGGCAGTCCCTCCAATAGCGTTAGGTTGTCGGACCGCCGTACCCCATCGGCAAACTGCTTCACGCTTTGCGCCTGGCAGTGAAAGGACGCGAGGAATACCATTCCGGCAACCATTAGCGACTCGAAGCGCCAAGTTCTTTCCATGCACATAAGTCTCCCCTTATCGCCTAACGAGGCTGTATAAAAAGTCCCCCGGACCGAAATCGGTCGATTTCCGGGGGTGCGTTTAACCCTACCGCGTGCGCTAGCGTCGAATACAGCGCAATCTGAGAGGTCGATTTTGTCGTGAGCATCGTGTCGTCGAGTGAGGGGACCCTTTTATACAGCCTAACGTTCGAATTGTGCGGCGCCGATTGGCGTCCGCACCAATGACCAGTTAGATTTCTTGCCATTCATTGGACTGATAGCCATTGCCGGTTTCTTCGACAAATTTATCCGAATACTCTCGGATCGATTTAAACATTTCGTCGTCACCAAAAGCCTTGGCGGCAATTCCGAATGCAAGAATGCCACGGTAGAAGTAATTCCACAGATCTGCGCTGTGCTCAAGTTGTCGCTCCGTGCCGCGCATTCCTCGAACATGGAAGCGCGGTGGATTGCCCCCATACATATCCATGATTTGCGGAGAAGCAGCATGAACATAGCCAGAGAAGGTTTTGCTAACGGTGCGTGCGGCATCTAGGTGTTTGCTTGATCCCTTCGGGCCACTGGTCATACGGTCAATATAAGCGCGGATCTTTTTCCTGGAGACCATGGGACGTTCTTTCGACGAAGTTACTTGTTCATTTGGATCAAACTCTTCCTGAAAGAAAGCTTCTAGGTAGGTATTGTGTGCTTCGGTTGAATTATTGTTTATTACAGAAAACGACAAAAAAGAAACATCTTCGTTAATTTCGTCGAGGATTCGCTGCAACGAAGCCTGTTCCTGAACGAATCCTGCGCTCCAAAGAAGGTGTGCAGCGTGAAGACCACTGACTAGGCGAGCGAGCTTCTGGACAAGCGCTTGATGAACGGTCTTCTCCACGTAACGGAAGACAAATGAGTCCTTGAAAGGGATACGTTGCGGATTCGGAACGCGAGCGGCGAACGCATGAAGCGTTCGTTCCATGTTCTCAAGTGCGTGCTTGTAGTGTTGTGATGGCGCCACCAAAAATCTAACGTAGAGCTAACCGGCGCTGCGCGGCTTTATCGCGTAACGTCCAGAGAGCGAAGCGAACGGGGTTGAGCGCCGGGTTAGATTCGTGCATCAATTCGCACCCGACTTGTCGTTACGATTTCTGGTCTCGTTACTTCTACACCTGACCAATAAAGTCTCGCTTTTCTAGTGAAGCTATCTAATCCTTCCTTTTGCTCGAAATCGAGAAGAGACAGGCATCCTCTGTGCACGGGCTCGGCCGGATCAACTAACGACACTTCATATGTGAGGTCAATTGCACGATTTGTGACCCTGAGAAACTCTCGAAGGACATCTATCGAGTCACATAGAAAAACGGATTGCAACCTGCTCGGTAGGCTTGGGTGTTCATCGAGTCGTACCCGTTCGAATACATCCTCACGATATTGGATCCAAGCGTTCCCGAATCCGCTAGTGTTGTACATGTCAACTATTCGTCCCCAGTTACCAGGCAAAATTACGCTGCCGACTTCTAGGGGGTAGGAGCACGCGAAGAAGTATCTGTTGGGCATGGTAGTCAAAGAATCTAACGTTCGAGTTGCGCGGCGCGCTCGTCTTCCGCGCGCCCGTTCTCGAACGCGCGGTTAGGTCACCATCCAGTTCGGCCTTGTGCACATACCGCTAACCGTTGAGCTCGTTGCACTCCTGTTCCGTGAGCCCAGTCTCCCATGAAGCCGTTTCCGAGGAAGTGTTGGTAGGCCGCTCGTACCTGAACCAACGGTGCATTTCGAGCGGCCCAACAGTCTGCCTGAAACTCGGCTAGCTGGGGATGCGTACCCATGATCGGATGACCGAGATTGACGTGGCCGTATTCGTGGGCTCGAAAGAAGTTGCAGACAAGGGGCCCGAGCTGCTGGCAATAGCCGGGGTTGTAGACAATTACTACCTGGCCATTGAGGATGGTTGTAATCGCAATGTCATTCACGTTCGGGTCAGCTATTTCTGGAACGGCGTATACATTTGTGGACGCGACAACGAGTAGAGCAAGCAATTTGCGCATCATTCAACCTCCGTTGGTTACTGGTGACCTAACGTTCGAAATCAGCGGCGGGCCGACGAGACCCGTCGTACGGCACCATGCTGGCGGCCCGTCCGCTCTGGATTGAAAAGTTAGCTGTCACGCGGTACTTGCCCGACATCCGGCGTAATTGGCTTAACCTGCCATGTGCTTCCGTTCCCGAATAGAGCCTTGCAACGTTCGCACTCTTGAGAATGCAGATAAATATTCGCGTCGCAATTGGGACACCTTCCGCGAGCCTGCTGTCCAGGTTTCTCGGCCAGACCTGAATCCTCCGTACGCGGTTTTCGGTTGAGATTCCAGAACGCGACGCCTTGAACGAGCGCGAGCAAACAGTTGCTTCCTCCCAGAAATAGATCTGTCGCTGAGAATCTTTGATTGATCAGAGCGCTTTCAACGTAGCCCCAGAGGAATCCAAGCTGGGCCACCATCATAAAAAACTTGCGCGGCGATTCAGAAGGTGTGACCGGGAAGAATAGATTCGCCAAATACACACAGGTAAGTAAATTCAGAGCGGCAATCAAGAATCCCATGAGGAAGAGTAGAGGGGCAAAAAGCACTAAAGCTAACCGAAATTTTCCTGCCCCTTCCCCACCTCCGGCTTCCAATAAGAGAAAGACAACGGCGAAGAGAGCCGTGCCAGTGAACGCCGGATTCCAGAATGACCCAGGGGCAAAAGTGGTTCTCATGGCAGCTAACGTTTTGGTGAACGGCGGGCTCGCGCGGTCGGCAGATTCGGCACTGCGCTCACGGCCCGTCCGTTCGACCTAAAGTTATACGTCACAGGCTATCGAACCATGCTGCGTCGATGCTAACGCGCTCGACGAGTTCGGTTTTCACGCCAAGGGCCAACTCTTTCAGTTTTTCAGCAAGCTCGTTGCCATCGACAAGATCAATTGGCGGTGCGCCGTCCCTTGTTGCTTCTTTTATTGCAGCCGGAGTGAAAGAACCCGTTGTAATAAACAAGCCCTTGTCGGCACGACCAACCATAGCACCGCGAAAGTCGCGAACCTCTCCAGCTGCAACAGATCCTTTGTAACGCTTGCATTGAAAAAGAACATGAAAACTCATGAAACCGTGAATGCGGGCGATCCCTTTTCCATCAATTCCTCCATCCCCGGTACGTCCAGTTACTTCGACGTGGATAAAACCGGATTCTCGCAAAATTCGTTGAACTAACCGCTCAAACCCGGCGGGGTCAAGTTTCTGTGTCAGCACTGCGGAAAGCTTGTCTTTCCATCCCTCCTCTTCGGAAAGTTCACGCGCGGTTTCGTCAGGAGGGCGCCTTCTCGGGGCTTCCAGTCTGTCAAGGGCGCGAACAAAGCGAACAACCTCTGCCGAATCTACGGTTTCAAGAGTCTTCGCTTTTTCAGTCAACGACCAGACGCCACGGCTCGAGTTTTCGAGCAAGCCATACTTCCTGAGATATGTTCGGGCCCAGGCAAGGCGATAACCAACCTCGGTTTGGCTGCTCTTTTCGGGGTCGTGAAGTTGCGCCAGGATTTCCTCAGGTAACCCAGTGATCTCTACGGTCTTGGCGTAAATCTCTTCAATCGCCCCCGATCCTCCAAGCTTCCGCAGAGCCTCCAGAAGCGGGTTCATCAGATCGTCATAAGTTGGGAGTGTGGTCATGGGCATGGTCGTTGTCGTGACGTATAACGTTGGACATAACCGGCAGACAAAAGCAAAGCGAAGCGGCGCTTTTGCCTGTCCGAGTTGATGGACTTGTTAGGCGAATGCGCGTCATATGCCTTCTTGATTTCGAAAGTAACCAACGAGTGCGTTTGCATGGCCGTG
>JBBQVP010000009.1:0-49701 GCA_038211455.1 Burkholderiales bacterium | reverse complement strand
CAGATTCCGCTAACATGGCGCGCGCCCACCTCCCTCAACCGGGCGCCGCAAGGAGACGACACAGATGAAACGCATAGTCCTGTTCCTGGTCACCAACATCGCGGTCATGATCGTGCTCTCGATCACCCTCTCGGTGCTCGGGGTCGACAAGTTCATTACGCAGAGCGGGCTCAACCTGCCGATGCTGCTCGCATTCTCGGCGGTGGTGGGCTTCGTCGGCTCGTTCTTCTCGCTGCTGATTTCCAAGCCGATGGCCAAGTGGTCCACCGGCGCGACGGTGATCGACGGCTCGGAAGGCACCACGCAGTTCTGGCTGGTCGAAACCGTGAAGCGCCTGGCCGAGCGTGCCAACATCGGCATGCCGGAAGTCGCAATCTTCGAAGGCGCGCCGAACGCGTTTGCCACCGGCGCGTTCAAGAACTCCTCGCTGGTCGCGGTTTCCACCGGCCTGATCGAATCGATGAGCCGCGAGGAAGTCGAGGCGGTGATCGGCCACGAGGTCGCGCATATTGCCAACGGCGACATGGTCACGCTGACCCTGATCCAGGGCGTGGTGAATACCTTCGTGGTCTTCTTCTCGCGCGTGGTCGGATACCTGGTCGACAAGTTCGTGTTCAAGACCGAGCGCGGCCTGGGCATGGGCTACTACATCACGGTGATCGTCAGCCAGATCGTGTTTGGCCTGCTGGCCTCGATCGTCGTTGCATGGTTCTCGCGCCAGCGCGAATTCCGCGCCGACTCGGGCTCGGCGCAGCTGCTCGGCTCGCCTGTGGCGATGATGTCGGCGCTCAGGCGCCTCGGTGGCCTCGAACCCGGTGCGCTGCCCGAATCAATGAAAGCCTCCGGCATCAGCGACAAGGCCGGCGTCATGGCGCTGTTCTCCACGCATCCGCCGATCGAGGAGCGCATCGCCGCGCTGCAGTCGCGCCCACCGGGCGCGACTTAAGACCTTTCGCCCACCGGGCGCGACTTAAGACCTTTCGCCCGCCAGGCGCGACCTGACGCGTTTAACCTCTGGCGAAACACGCCGGAGCGCAGCGCCCCGGGGTGAGACAATCGGGGCCTGCCATGAATGCCGACTCCCGACTGGCGGCTGACCGCCGCTGGATCGACACCGCCCTCGCCTGGTATTTCGTCAGTGTCTGGGGTTCGGGGTTTCTCGCAAGCAAGGTGGGCCTGCAGTATGCGGCGCCATTCACCATGCTCATGCTGCGCTATATGCTCGGCATGCTCTGCATGCTCCCGGTATTGCTGCTGGTGCGGCCACGCTGGCCTTCCAGCCGCGCCGAACTCGGACATGTGATCGTCGCCGGACTCCTGATGCACGCGGTGCATTTGTCCGGCAGCCACTACAGCCAGTACCTCGGGCTGTCTGCCGGGATCACGGCCCTGGTGATGTCGTTGCAGACCCTGGCGACCGCACTCATCGTGTCGCGGTGGATGCACGAGGCCCTGAGCGCGCGCCAGTGGGCCGGCGTGGCAATAGGCCTGGGCGGCGTTGCGCTTGTCGTCTGGCACAAGATCAACCTGAACGAACTGCCCTTGGGAAGCCTGATCGGGCTCGGCTTCGGGCTGACCGCGATCACTGCCGGCACCCTCTACCAGAAAACGTTCTGCCCACGGACCGACCTCAGGGCGGGCGCCTTCATACAGTTCACCGCGTCGAGCGTCTCGCTCGCGCCGTTGGCGTACTTTGTCGAAGGCATGCGCATCGACTGGCACTGGCAGCTCGTTGCGGCGCTGGCCTACCTCGTGATCCTCGGCTCCTTTTTCGCAACCAACGCGCTCAACACGCTGATGCGCCACGGTCAGGCGACGCGCGTCACCAGCCTGATCTACCTCACGCCGATCATCGCGGTGGCGCTCGAGTACCCGATGTTCGGGATCGTGCCGGGCGCGCTCTCGATCCTGGGCATCGCGATCACCTGCCTCGGCGTCAGCCTGGTGACCTGGCGCAGCAGCCGGGTGCCGCCTGTTGCGGCCGTGGACTGAGCCATGCGCTTCGGCTACATCATCCTGTTCACGATCCTCTCGCATGCGGCGTTTACCGCCAGCCGCATGACCGTGTCGCTGTACGCGCTGAAGCTGCAGGCCTCGCCGTTCACGATCGGCGTGCTGATGTCGCTGTATGCGCTTCTGCCGATGCTGCTGTCGATCTCTGCGGGCCGCCTCATTGACCGGGTCGGCCCGCGCGTGCCGGTGCTGTGGGGCGGCGTGCTGCTGCTGTCCGGCATCCTGATGCCGTTCCTCGCGCCCGGATTGCCGACGCTGTTCTTCGCGGTAACGGTGATCGGTTGCGGATTCATGGTCGCCCACATGGTGTCCAACAACCTCATCGGCGGGTTCGGCAAGCCCGAGGACCGCGCCAGGCATTTTTCGTTCCTGGCGCTGGGCTTTTCGGTGTCGGGGTTCAGCGGGCCGCTGGTGGCCGGCTTCTCGATCGACTGGATCGGCGAGGTGAGGACCTTCCTGGTGCTCGCAATCTTCGCCGCGCTGGCGCTGGCGCTGGCATTCTGGCAGCGCGGCAACCTGACCCGGCACGCCGCGCGCAGGAAGGAGCCAGCGGCCAATCGCGTGATGGACCTGGTGCGCAACCGCAGCCTGCGCGGCGTGCTGATCGCCAGCGGCATGCTCTCGATGGGTTGGGACCTGTATACCTTCGTCATGCCGATCTACTGTTCCAAGATCGGCCTGTCCGCCTCGACGACCGGAATCATCATGGGTGCATTCGGCGCGGCGACTTTCGCCGTGCGACTGTTCCTTCCAGCGATCGCGCGCCGCCTGAAGGAGTGGCAGGTGATCGCCGTGGCCCTGCTGGTCACGGGCTTCACTTACTCGCTCTTTCCGCTCGTCACCAGCGTCGCCCTGCTGATGGCGCTTTCGTTCATGCTCGGCATTGGTCTGGGCTGCTCCCAGCCGATGGTGATGTCGCTGCTCTATGAGGCATCGCCGCCGGGCCGGCAGGGCGAGGTCGTCGGCCTGCGCACCATGGTGCTCAATACCAGCAGCACTTCGCTGCCGCTGGTGTTCGGCGCGCTCGGTGCCACGCTGGGCATGACGCCGGTGTTCTGGGGAATCGCCGCGTGCCTGCTTACCGGCGGCTACGCGGCAGGCCGCAAGGCGAGGCGCCGGAAGTAGGATGCGACCCGCGCGCCGCTAGCGCGGCATGTCGCCTGCGAGCTCAGGTCAGGCTGGACGCTCGCCTGCGAGCGTGATGCGATGCATCAGGCGCCGGTAGCCGTGGTAGTCGTTGACCGGGTTGTGCTGGGCGCAGCGGTTGTCCCAGAACGCGATCGATCCTGGCTGCCACACGAACCTGCAGGTGAACTCCGGCCGCACCTGGTGCTGGTAGAGGTAGCCCAGCAGCGGCGCGCTCTCGTCCTCGGTCATACCAGCGAAGCGCGCAGTGTGTGCGACGTTCACGTAGAGGGCCCGCCGCCCGGTCTCCGGATGGGTGCGCACCACCGGATGCTCGGCCTCGTATTCCTTGCGCGCGCCCTCGCGCCCGTCAGACTTGAGCCGGTCCTCACGGGTCTTCGACACATCCGCCTTGGCGGAACTGAAGACAGCCTGCATCCCCTCGAGCATCCGCTTCATTCCGTCGGACAGCGTCTCCCAGGCGAGGTACTGGTTTGCGAACAGCGTGTCTCCCCCATACGGAGGAATCTCGCGCGCGAGCAGCATGCTGCCCATGGGCGGCGCATCCAGGTATGCGGTATCCGAGTGCCAGATGCCGCCGAAATTGGCCTTCTCGTGCTCGAGCTTCTTGACCTCGATGATCTGCGGATGGCCGGGCAGGCCCTGCACGAACGGGTACTCGATCGGCTCACCCATGCTGCGCGCGAACGCCATGTACTGCGCGAGGTCGAGATCCTGCCCGCGAAAAAAGACGACGAGGTGCTCGAGGAAGGCGCGGCGAATCTCGGCGGCCGTTTCCGCACTCGTCGGTTTCGCCAGATCCACGCCATGGATCTCGGCCCCGATTGTCCCGGCAAGCCGGCGTATTTCAATCGTTCTGTAGGGTGTGCTCGTCATGATCCGGCCAGTATAGACAAGCGCGCGCAGCCTTGCAGTTCGCGCCGCGAAACGGCCAACTTGACGCTCGCCATGTGCTCGCCGATGATTCCGCGCCACGCCAGCGCAATGCAGCGGCACATCCTGACCAGACGAGAATCAATCCCATGAGCCGGATCACACTTACCCGCTTCCTGATTGAGCGACAGCGCGACAGGCAGTTGATCAACCCCGACCTGCGCCTGTTGATCGAAACCGTGGCGCGCGCCTGCAAGGCGATCAGCAATGCCGTGACCAAGGGCGCGCTGGGCGGCCACCACGGCTCGGCCGGTACCGACAACATCCAGGGCGAAGCGCAGAAGAAGCTCGACGTGCTGTCCAACGAGATCCTGCTCGAGGCCAACGAATGGGGCGGCAACCTCGCGGCGCTCGCCTCCGAAGAGATGGAGAACCCGCACCCGATCCCCACGCATTTCCCGAAAGGCGAATACCTGCTGCTGTTCGACCCGCTGGATGGTTCGTCCAACATCGACGTCAATGTTTCAGTAGGCACGATCTTTTCGGTGCTGCGCTGTCCGAAGGCAAGCGCCGGGGACGGCTACTGCGAGCCCGACGAAAAGGCATTCCTGCAGCCCGGCACGAAGCTGGTCGCGGCGGGATTCGCGGTGTACGGCCCCACTACCATGCTGGTGCTTACCGTCGGCGACGGTGCGCATGGCTTTACGCTGGACCGCGAGATGGGTTCGTTCGTCCTGACCCACCCCGACATCCGGATTCCCGAAGACACGCAGGAGTTCGCGATCAACATGTCCAACGTGCGCCACTGGGAAGCGCCGGTGAAGCGCTACATCGACGAGTGCCTCGCCGGAAAGACCGGCGTGCGCGGCAAGGATTTCAACATGCGCTGGGTCGCCTCGATGGTGGCCGACGTCTACCGCATCCTGACGCGCGGCGGGATCTTCATGTATCCACGCGACGCGAAGAACAAGGCCGGGCGCTTGCGCCTCATGTACGAGGCGAACCCGATGTCGTTCATCGTCGAACAGGCTGGCGGGGCTGCAACGGACGGGCACACGCGCCTGCTCGAGGTGCAACCCGAGGGCCTGCACCAGCGCATCGCGGTGGTGCTGGGCTCTAAAAACGAAGTGGAGCGCGTGACCGCCTATCACCGGGCGGGATGATGACCGGGACGGGAATCGCGATAGCGGGGATCACAATGACGCCGGGCGGCCTGTCCCTGCCGGCAAGGTAAATCGAATCGCAAGTAGCGAGAGTGTCGCGAGAAGGCCGCGCTGCGATGCGCGGGGCGACGAGCTGCCTGCGACCCGGGGGCCGCAGGCAGCCTGAAGGGAACTACTTGAGGTGCTTGCTGACCATCTTGGTCATGTCGAACATCGAGACCTGCGCCTTGCCACCAAAAATCGGCTTGAGCTTGTCGTCGGCGTTGATCATGCGGCGGTTCTTCTTGTCCTGGAGGTTGTGCTTCTTGATGTAGACCCAGATCTTCTTGGTGACTTCCGTGCGCGGCATCGGGCCGGCACCGATCACTGCGCCGAGCAGTGCGCTCGGGGTCATCGGCTTCATGAATGCTGCATTCGGCTTGCGCTTGGCAGCGACCTTCTTCTTTGCTGCGGGCTTCTTGGCTGCTTTCTTCTTGGCGATAGCCATCGTGTGTTTCTCCTCTGAACGTTGGGTGTTGCGGAATTCCCTTGTGTGCGGTACCAGCTGTAAATCTCTGCCGCTCTACTGCTGCGGAGACGACAAGATGCCGAATCTCCCTCTGCGTGTCAACGCTTTTCAGAGGAAAAATGCGCACCTTGCCGCAGAACGGCAGAGGACTTGCACGCGGCCGCTGCCGACCGGCGTGCTACCGCGTGCCGCTCGCAACCGGGGATCACGCGCAGAGGTAAAATCATGCTGCACGAGAACTGCAGACGCACCCGGCAATTTTCCCCCGAACACCAACTGCGAAGACAACCCCATGAATCTCGCCGACATTCGCAAGGAATACATGTACTCCGGACTGGCCGAAGCCGATGCCGCGCGCGACCCCCTGGAGCAGTTCCAGCACTGGATGGACGATGCGCTCAAGCACGAGTTGCCCATGTCCAACGCGATGACCCTCGCCACGGTGACGCCGGAAGGAAAACCCGACGCGCGCATCGTGCTGCTCAAGGGCATCGAGAACGGCGGATTCGTGTTCTACACGAACTACGACAGCGCAAAGGGCCGTCAGCTTGCTGCAAACCCGCAAGCGTGCCTGGTGTTCTTCTGGGTCGAAATAGAGCGGCAGGTGAGAGTCTCCGGCAGAGTCGGGAAGGTGAGCGCAGAGGAGTCCGCGGCGTATTTCGCCGTGCGTCCGCTGGGCAGCCGCCACTCGGCATGGGCATCAGCACAGAGCAGTCCTGTAGAGGGCCGCAAGGCCCTGGAAGATCAACTGGTCCTCATGCAAGAGCGCCACGGCGACAATCCCCCCTGCCCCCCCCATTGGGGTGGGTACCGGCTGATTCCCGAATCGATCGAGTTCTGGCAGGGGCGGCCCAACCGGCTGCACGATCGCCTGCGCTACGTCCGCAGCGGCGACACCTGGGCCCGCGGACGCCTCGCGCCTTGATTGCCGCAGAAGGACACACCGCGCAAGCTGCGTCACAGGCCGGCGCCAATGACGCGGGGCATGCGCAGTCCCCGGAGTTCGCACCGATCCTCGCCTTCCTGCGTTCGGCGGGGCTCGCGGGCGAAAGCGAAACGCCGCCGGCAGAGCCGCTGACCGGCGGTGTGTCCTCGGACATCTGGAAGGTGGGGCTCCTGCGCGGAACGGTCTGCGTCAAGCGCGCGCTGCCGCGGCTGCGCGTGAAGCAGGTCTGGGAGGCGCCGGTGGAGCGCAATCGCTACGAGCGGCTGTGGATGGAAGCGGCAGACCGCATCGCCCCAGGGAGCGCCCCCCGGGTGCTGGCCGGCGGCGACGAGGGATTCTTCGCCATGGCTTACCTCGACCCGGCATCGCACCCGCTCTGGAAGGGGGAACTCGCCGCAGGCCGCGCAGATGCCGGGTTTGCCGCGTGCACCGGACGCGCGCTTGCGCGCATCCATGCACAGACCGCCGGTCGCAAGGACGTCGCGGCGCAATTTTCCACCGACGCCAGCTTTCACGCCATCCGGCTGGAGCCCTATCTGCTTGCCACCGGGCGCGCGCATCCCGGCCTCGCTGCACGCCTGGGCGAACTGGCACAGATCACTGCCGGCCACCGGCGCGTGCTCGTGCACGGCGACGTCAGCCCGAAGAACATCCTTGTCGGCCCGCACGGCCCCGTGTTCCTCGACGCAGAGTGCGCCTGGTACGGCGACCCGGCGTTTGATCTTTCGTTCTGCCTGAACCACCTGCTCCTGAAGTGCCTCTGGGTGCCGCCGGCGCGCGAGGGCTTCCTCGCATGCTTCACGGCGTTCACGGACGCCTATCTTGAGGGCGTGGACTGGGAGGCACGCGAAGCGACCGAAGCGCGCGCCGCAGAACTGCTTCCCGGCCTGCTGCTTGCGCGCGTGGATGGGAAATCGCCGGTCGAATACCTGACCCGGGACGGGGACAAAGCACTCGTGCGCGAAACGGCAATCCGCCTGTTGCGCAACCCGGTGCGGCGCCTTGCGCAGGTCCGGCTTGCCTGGAACGAGGCAGTGCCGAAATGAGCGCGAGCGCGATTCAATGAGCGCGAGCGCGATTCAATGAGCGCGATTCGCAGCGTGCATGCGCGACGCGTCTGGGATTCCCGCGGCAAGCCCACGGTCGAAGCCGAAGTAACGCTCGAAACGGGTGTCACGGGGCGCGCGATCACGCCGGCAGGCGCATCCACCGGCAGTGGCGAGGCGCGTGAACTGCGCGACGGCGGAACCGCGCTGCGCGGCCTCGACGTGCTTCAGGCCGTGCGCAACGTTTCGGGCCCGATCGCGACCGCGCTCCGCGGCATGGACGCGCAAGACCAGGCCGGCATCGACGCGACGATGATCCGGCTCGACGGCACAACCGACAAATCGAAGCTCGGCGGCAACGCAATCGTCGCAGTGTCGCTCGCCTGCCTGCACGCCGCAGCGGCGGACGCCGGCGTTCCGCTCTGGAAACACCTGGCGGGTGAACGGCGCGTTGCGCTGCCGGTGCCGGAAATCCAGATCTTCGGCGGTGGCGCGCACGCGCGCGGACGGGTCGACCTGCAGGACTTCATGGTGGTCTGCCCCGGCGCAGGGAGTTTTTCCGAAGCGCTCGAATTCACCGCAGAGGTCTACTACGCGGCCGGCGCGCGCCTGGCCAAAAAAGGCGCGCTGCAAGGCGTCGCCGACGAAGGCGGCTACTGGCCATCATTCAAGTCGAATGAGGAAGGCCTCGCGGAACTCGTGCGGGCGATCGAGGACGCCGGCTTCAAACCCGGCGCAGATGTCGCCATTGCGCTGGACATCGCCGCCACCCAGTTGCAGCAGGCAGGCCGCTATGTGCTGGCGCTGGAGAATCGCACCCTGTCGGCAGAGCAGTTCGGCGTCATGCTGGAGCGCTGGGTGGACGCC
Organism: Burkholderiales bacterium; assembly: GCA_038211455.1. Classification (GTDB taxonomy): domain Bacteria; phylum Pseudomonadota; class Gammaproteobacteria; order Burkholderiales; family SG8-39; genus SZAS-79. The sequence goes on along the minus strand of JBBQVP010000009.1, from coordinate 41,139 downwards.
TACCCGATCGTCTCGATCGAAGACCCTTTTGCCGAAACCGACCACGAGGCCATGCGCGCGTTCACCAAGCGCGTCGGGCATCGAATCCAGATCGTGGGCGACGACTACTTTGTTACCGACGCGGCACGCATCGCCGCAGCAGCGGCGGCGGGCGCCTGCAATACCGTGCTGATCAAGCCCAACCAGATCGGCACCGTCAGCGAGGCCCTCGCTGCGGTCGAGGCGGCAAAGGCAGCCGGCTACGGCGCCATCGTCTCGGCCCGTTCCGGCGAGACTGAAGACGTGTCGATCGTCCACCTCGCCGTCGGCTGGGGCGTACCGCAACTGAAAGTGGGCAGCTTTTCCCGCTCGGAGCGCATGGCAAAATGGAATGAGGCCCTGCGCGTCGAAGAGGCACTGGGCTCGCGGGCCCAGCCGTTCCCCGCGGGACGCCTGTTCAGACGACCGAAGTAGATGACCGGCCTGCGCAGGGGCGCGGTGGGTTGCGCGTAAACTCCTGCGCAACGATCACGTTATCGAGGACGCACGGTGGCTGATGTATTCAGGGTAGGCAACTGCGCCGGCTTTTCCGGGGATCGCGTGGATGCAGCGGAACCGGTGGTCGACACGCTGATCGAACTCGGCGGGCCGGGCGCAATATTTTTCGAAACGCTGGGCGAACGCACGGTCGCGCTGGCACAGCTCGAAAAACGCCGTGACCCCCAGCGCGGTTACGAGCCGATGCTCGAGCGCCTGCTCGAGCCGGTGCTCGTCAAGTGCGCGAGGAACAACATCCCGATCATCGGGAATTTCGGCGCGGCCAATCCGCCTGGCGCCGCGCGCGTCATCGCGAAGCTCGCGCAGCGACTCGGCCTTCCGCAGCTGCGCATCGGCGTGGTCCACGGCGACGACGTGCGCGACCGCCTGAACCTTGAAACACACGAGGTCTACGAGGCTGATACGGGCCTCGACATGGGCGGCGGCGAGGTCGTCTCGGCCAATGCTTACATTTCTGCGCAGCCGATCGTCGGGGCGCTTGAGGCCGGCGCACAGGTCGTGGTCACCGGCCGGACCGGCGACCCCTGCCTTGCCCTCGCCCCGCTCGTCCACCATTTCGGCTGGGCCTGGGATGACTGGGCGCGCCTCGCCATCGGCGCAACCACCGGCCACCTCCTCGAATGCGGCGCGCAGGTCACCGGCGGGTATTACTACGATCCGGGCTTCAAGGACATTCCCGATCCCGCCAATATCGGGTTCCCGATCGCGGAGGTTGATTCCTCTGGCCGCGTGTTCGTCACCAAGGCCGCGCGCACCGGCGGCGTGGTCAACGCGCAGGTGGTGAAGGAACAGCTGCTCTACGAAATCCACGATCCGTCGCACTACATCACGCCCGACGTGACGCTCGACTTCAGCGGCGTCACGGTCCACGAGGCCGGCAAGGACCGCGTCGAAGTGCGCGGCATCCGCGGCAAGCCTGCGCCCGCGAAAATCAAGGCGACCGTGTGCTTCGACGGCGGCTGGCTGGGCGAAGGCGAAATCTCGTATGCGGGACCCAACTGCCTCGCGCGCGCGCGCATCGCGGCCGACGTGCTGCTCGAGCGCCTGAAGATCCGCAAGCTCGCAGTCGAAGCACGCGTCGACCTGGTCGGCGTGGCGAGCGTGCACGATGGCGATGGCGGCGCGCTGTGGCGCGCCCGGGTCGACGCGCAGACGCTGGATGTGCGTGTGCGTCTCGCAGTATCGGCACGCACCCAGGACGACGCGGACCAGGCCGCGCGCGAAGCGCTGGCCCTGTACTGCTGCGGGCCCGCGGGCGGCGGTGGTGTGCGCTGGCGCACCACGCAGCGCATCCGCACGCAGTCCTACCTGATGCTACCCGAAGACCTCGCGCCCGGCTTCAGCGTGCGCAGCGCAGCGGAGATCGCGGCATGAACGACTCCGAAGTCAGTGTCCCACTGGTCAGCGTGCCCCTGCACCGCGTCGCGCATGGACGCGCCGGCGACAAGGGCAACCGCCTCAACGTCAGCGTGATGCCCTACGATCCGCAAGCCTATGCGGTCCTGCTCGCGCAACTGGGCGAGGAGCGCGTGCTGGCGCTCTACGCGCACCGCGGCGCCACCCGCGTGACGCGTTACCTGCTGCCGCTGCTGCCCGCGTTCAATTTTGTTATCGACGATGTGCTCGAAGGCGGAGTAAACGGCAGCCTGAACCTGGACGGCCACGGCAAGAGCAATTCGTTCATCCTGCTGGGTATCGAGGTGAGTGTGCCGCGGCGCTTTGTTCGCGGCGCGCCGTCCGGATGACGGATTCGCTGCGCGTAGCGGTGCTGGCGCCGCTGCTTGAGCCGGACCCGACGCGCAAGGCCGCCGCCACGCTCGCGCTCGGTGCCGGCCTGCCGGTGAAAGCCGACGCCGAGATCACTGAACCGGCGGGAATACCCGGCCGCCCCGAGCGGCCAGAACTGGTTCCCCACCACCAGCTGCAGCTGCGTTCTGTCGCCACGCTCGAAGGCCGCGCCGCGCTGATCCATTCGATCGCGCATATCGAGCTCAATGCGATCAACCTCGCACTCGATATCGTGTGGCGATTCCCGCGCATGCCGGAGGCGTTCTACCGGGACTGGGTGACGATCGCCATGGAGGAGGCAAAGCACTTCACACTGCTGCGCGAGCACCTCGTGACGCTCGGCTTCGACTACGGCGCGTTCCAGGGGCACGACGCCCTCTGGGACATGGCCGAGCGTACGAAAGGCGACCTGCTCGCGCGCATCGCCCTGGTACCGCGCACGCTCGAGGCGCGCGGCCTTGACGCATCGCCGGCGGTGAAGAAGAAACTAGTCAGCGTGGGCGACCACCGCGCGGGCGCGATCCTCGACCTGATTCTGCGCGAGGAGATCGGCCACGTGGCGGCGGGCAACCGCTGGTTCCGGTTCCTCTGCGCGCAGCGGGGGCTGGACCCGGTGGCAACCTACGCCGAACTGGCCGAACGCCACGGCGCGCCGCTGCTGCGCGGCCCCTTCAACCTTGATGCGCGTCGGGAGGCCGGGTTCGAGGAAGACGAACTCGCAGTGCTTTGCGCCGCGCGCAGGTAAGGACCGATGCTCGATATCGCCGCCACCTGCCTGGTCATCACTGCGCTGCTGGCGTACGTCAACCACCGCTTCGTCGGGATGCCGACCACGATCGGCGTGATGGCCACCGCACTCGCCTTTTCGCTTGCCCTGGTCGGGCTGGATGCGCTCGGCGTGGCGCACGGCCTGCGCCAATACGAGGAATCCTTGCTGCGTTCGATCGATTTTTCCGACGTGCTGATGCAGGGGATGCTCTCGCTGCTGTTGTTCGCCGGTGCGCTTCACGTCGACCTGAGCGAATTGCGCGCCTACCGGTGGCCCGTCGCGATGCTCGCTGTGTTCGGCACAGTCCTGTCGACGCTGGCCGTGGGGTTCGGGATGTGGCTTGTGTTGCCGCTCACCGGGCTCGCTCTGCCTCTCATGTATTGCCTGCTGTTCGGCGCTCTGATTTCACCCACCGACCCGATCGCCGTGATGGGCATCCTGAAAACCGCCGGTGCGCCCAAGGAGCTCGAACTGGTGATCGCCGGGGAGTCCCTGTTCAACGACGGCGTCGGCGTAGTGATCTTCTCGCTGCTGCTCGGCATGCTGGCAAGCGGCCTCGCGCCCACGCCGCGGCAGGGGTTCGAGCTGCTGCTCCACGAGGGCGGCGGCGGTCTCGTGTTCGGGTTCGTGCTCGGCTACATCACCTTCCGCCTGCTGAAGAGCGTCGACAACTACCAGGTCGAAGTGCTGCTGACCCTTGCCGCAGTCACCGGCGGGTACGCGCTCGCAAGCCACCTGCACGTGTCCGGCCCGCTGGCCATGGTGGTGGCCGGCCTGATCATCGGAAACCACGGCCGCGCCCTGGCGATGTCGGACACAACGCGCCGCTACGTCGACATGTTCTGGGAATTGCTGGACGAAATCCTCAACGCGACGCTGTTCGTGCTGATCGGCATGGAAGTGCTGCTGGTGGCATTCTCCTTCAGCGAACTGGTCGCGGCAGCCGTTGCGGTCGCGGTCACCCTCCTCGCGCGCCTGCTGACAGTGGGGATGCCGGTCAGCATGCTGCAGGGGGTCTTCAAGCTGCCACAGGGCTCCTGGAAAGTCCTGACCTGGGGCGGATTGCGCGGCGGAATCTCGGTGGCGCTCGCGCTATCGCTGCCCGTAGGCCCGGAGAGGAACACCGTGGTCGCACTCACCTACGGCGTGGTGGTGTTCTCGATCCTCTTCCAGGGGCTGACCATCGCGCGGGTTACTCGTCGCGCAATGGCACCCCACTGAGCGAACCGACTTGGCTGTGCTGACGGCGTGACCGATCACCTGACTTCGCTGCTCGTCGCGCTCGGCATCGGCCTGCTGATGGGCGTGGAGCGCGAACGGCGCAAGCGCAGCGACCAGAGTCATCGCCTCGCCGGCATCCGCACCTTCGCACTGGTCAGCGTCGCGGGGGCGCTGGCCGGCATGAGCGACATCCCCGGCCTCAGCCTGCTCGGCGCGGGGCTGGTGGCCGGCCTTGCGCTGATCTCGCACCAGCGGGACCGCTCGACCGATCCCGGTGTCACCACGGAACTTGCGCTGTTCGTCGCCTACCTGATCGGTGTCACCGCGGTCGCCCACCCGGCCATCGCTGCGGCAACAGGCGCGGTGGTCACCATCCTGCTCGCTGCGCGCGAGCACCTGCACCGCTTCTCGACGCAATGGCTGAGCCAGAACGAACTGCGCGATGCGCTGATACTCACGGGGCTCGCGCTGGTGCTGCTGCCGCTGCTGCCAGACGAAGCGCTGCTCGGGGAGTTCTTCAATCCGCGCGCCCTGGCGCGGCTGGTCGTGGTGCTGCTTGCGATCCAGGCCTGCGGGCATGTGGGACAGCGCCTGCTCGGCGGCCGGCACGGCCTGGTGCTTGCCGGCCTTGCCTCCGGGTTCGTATCGAGCACGGCGACGATCGCCACCATGGGCGCGCGCGCCAGGGAGCACCCGGGTGAACTGGGGGCCTGCGCGCGTGCCGCCGTCGCATCCAATATCGCGACCATGGTCCAGCTGCTGGTCGTTGCGGCTGCAGTGCAGCCAGCCTGGCTGGAGGCGCTATGGCTTCCCGCTCTGGGCGGTTGTGCGGTTGCAGTGCTGTTCTCGGTCCGCGGGCTGGCTGCTCCGCAGCCCGCCTCAACCTCGCCCGATACCGACCGCGCGGCGATCCGCTTGCGCGACGCACTGCTGATTGCGGGCCTGATTACGGCAGTCCAGGTCGCCGCACAACTGCTGGAGGCGGGCTACGGCGAGGCGGGCATGACGGCGGCCGCCGCCGTCGCAGGATTCGCCGACCTGCATGCTGCAGCCGCGGCCTTGTTTACCCGCATGCCGCCGGAAGATGCGCACACAGCGGCGCGCCTGCTCTTGCCGCCACTGACAGCGGCAATCGTGACGAACATGATGAGCAAGCTCGTTGGCGCCTACGCCACGGGGGGATGGCTGTTCCTTGCCCGTGTCGCGCCCGCAGTCGTCGCGATGAGCGCCGCATTCGCCGCGGCGCTCTGGCTCTGAAGCGACGGGCCTGCCAGCCGCAATCGATTGCGCGCCTGCTCCCGCGGTAGTCTCAGGCCGGGGCGCCAGGCTTGCGGCGCCGCTTGTCGGACACGATGCGCCCGTCCTTCAGCACCAGCAGCAGGCGCCGCAAGTTGTTGATGTTCTCAAGCGGATTCCTCTCCACCACGATGAGATCCGCGATCTTGCCGACCTCGACCGTGCCCAGATCCTCCCCCGCGCCGCACACAGCCGCGGCGTTGCGCGTAGCGGCGAGCAGGGTCTGCCAGGGTGTGGCGCCGTCCCTGACCCAGAGTCCCATCTCGAGCAGCGCGGCATCCTTGAGCGGACGGATATCGGAACCCACCGCCATCTTCACGCCCGCCCTGAGCGCTTTCCTGAATGCGTCCACATGCTCGCCGCTCGCAGCATCCGCCCTGCAGCACAGGGAATGCGCGAGGTTGCGCTGCTTCACCCAGCTGCTCTCCCATTCGTTGCCGGCTTGCCCCGGGGTGAGGTGACTGATCGCCAGCGTGGGCACGTACCAGACATCGTGCTCGAGAAACAGCGCGATGCACTCGTCGTCGAGTATGTAGCCGTGCTCAACGCTGTGCGCGCCGAGCCGAATCGCGCTTTTCACCGCCTCCGGGTTGGTTGCGTGCGCCATGACCTTGAAACCACGCTTGCGGCAGATGTCGAACGCCGCCCTGAGTTCGTCTTCGAGCAGGAATGAATGCTGATGCAGGTCCCAGGCCGGGCCCATGATGCCGCCGGACAGGTTCAGCTTGATGTGGTCGACGCCGTTCTTGATCTGCTCGCGGATCGCCTTGACGAAACCGTAGGGTCCGTCGACTTCCAGCGCGTGCCCCGAAGTCAGGAAATGCCCGCCGGTGGTGGTCAGGAAATGCCCGCAGGCGTAAAGGCGGGGTCCAAGGTGCTGCCCGGAATCGTACGCACGCTTCCAGGCCACGTCCATGTAGTGGTGCGCGCCGGCCGAGCGCATCCCGGTGATGCCGGACTCGGTGAGTGCGGCTGTCATCTTGTGGCCGAACAGCGTCATCTGGTCGACCACGGGCATGTCGGCGGGCGAGGCGAAGAAGTCCGGGTGGATGTGCACGTCCCACAGGCCGGGAAGCAGGCACGCGCCCCCGAGGTCGACCAGGTTGTCGCCCTCTCCGGTGGCTACCGGACCGCCGCGGATCGAGGCGATGCGGCCGTTCTCGATCACGACGGTCGCGTTTTCGACTGGCTCAGGATTGACGCAATCGACGAGGAGTGCGTTGGTGAGGATGGTGCGCATGGGGTGGATTCCGTGTTTCAGGCAGTCTCTCCTCGATCTGCCGCGCGGCGCCGCTTCGCTTCGACCTCGATCGCCAGGACCAGCGCGGGCTGCTGCCCGGCCAGCTGGTAGAAATCCGCCACATTGAGGACGAGCATCGTGCACGGGGAGACCGTCACCACGTCAGCGGAGCGCGGCTTGCGGTCGAGCAGTGCCATCTCGCCGAAGAACTCCCCGTCGCCCAGCGTCTTCGCACCCGCAGCGAGGCGCACCTCGACCTGTCCTGACACGATGAAGTACATCTGCTCGCCCACGGCACCCGTGCGGATCACCATCGCGCCCGTCGCGTAGTGCCGCGAGCGCAGGCGCTGGACGATGTCGGAAATCGCGATTGCGCCCACATTGGAAAAGAAAGGCACGCGCGCGACGAGTTCCCAGATATGCACGAATTCGCGCCGCCGCACTTCGGCGGCAAAACCGTTGGCGAGAATACCGGCGAGCAACGCAAGCACACAGATCCCGCACACCATGATCACGCCGCCGATCATGCGCCCGGCCGAACTCAGCGGGACCACATCGCCGTAACCGGTCGTCGTCAGCGTGACCACCGCCCACCAGAGCGCCGCTGGTATGCTGCCGAACTGGTCGGGCTGGCGCTCGCCTTCGAACCAGTAGGCGATCGTTGCGGCGGAAAACAGCGCGATGACGAACAGGGCGGCCGCCGCCGCCAGCGCGGATCGTTCGTTGTGGAACACCCGCGCAATCAGTCCCACGCCCGGCGCATGGGTCGCGAGCTTGACCACCCACAGCAATACGAACACGGAGGCCGATTCGGCGCCGAGCCGGGCCTCGCCGGAAACGGCCGCAAGCGCGGGAATCACCGCCAGCAGGTCGATGACGCCTTCGGCCGACAGCATCCAGCGCAGTCGGGCGCGCGCAAGACTGCCCGAAGCGAAGAACGGATTCTCAGGCGCGATCCAGAGCCGCGCAACATACTCCACGAAGAACAGCGCGGCGACCACCCCGCTCACAGTCGCCGCAATGGCGCGCGCCTGCGGCGCAAGGCTGTCCACCGTCCCCGCCGACACGGTGGAGATGCCGATCAGGATCAGCAGCACCTCGAGCGCGCGCACGCGGCGCGTCGCATGCCCAGTGCCTGCCGGATCCAGCAGTTCGTAGATTCGCGCCCGCAGCATCAACCATGCCCCTCAGGGAAATTGGCCCACACGGGGCAGGATTCTAACCGCAGCCATCGACACATACTCCTTTGTCAGGGCAAGGACAGCAAACCCTCACGGGTGAGTTGATAGCGCCGGTCCGCGGTGGCGGCAGCAACCTCGGAATGAGTGACCAGGATCGCCGCCGCGCCGCGGTCTTTCACCTGCGCACGCAGCAACGCCAGCACCTGCGCGGCGTTGTCCGGGTCAAGGTTTCCGGTCGGTTCGTCGGCGAGCACGAGACGCGGGTCTCCGACCAGCGCCCGCGCGATCGCGACGCGCTGCAGTTCGCCACCCGACAACTCGCGCGGCAGGCTCGCCTCGCGCCCGCCCAGGCCGACGGCTGCGACCACGGCGGCGGCCCGCGAGTGGGCCTCTCCGCGCGCGACAGCGCGCAAGGCCAGCGGCAGGGCAACGTTCTGCGCCACCGACAGATGCGGCAGCACATGGAATGCCTGGAACACGAAACCGAAGTGTTCACGCCGCAGGCGCGTGAGCGCATCGTCGTCAAGCCCGGTCAGTTCCAGCCCTTCGAAGCGGACGCTGCCCGCACCGCAGGGCTCCAGTCCGGCAATCAGGTTGAGCAGCGTGGACTTCCCCGAGCCGGAATCCCCGAGGATCGCAACATAGTCCCCCGCCGACATTTTCAAACTAACCGCCTTGAAGAGAAGCCGCTCTCCAAAGGACTTGCTGACATCGCAAAGTTCGAGCATTGGGCCATTTTCGCGCGGCGCAATGCCACGACGGTCGGTTACATCTTGCACGCGGCCCTGGTCGCAGGGTCGTCATCCACCGCCTTGACGGCGATTCCCATGACGCGATTCTCGTTTCCGACCACCTTGCGAAGGTACTGGTCGTGGATGGGGTTGTGTGCCCCGGACAGCAGCATCGGACCGCGCGGGCTGTCGATCCGTGTCCGCTCCAGCGCCCGTATCAGTTCGGTCCGCTTGCCCAGGTCGCCCCCGACCGCTTTCATGCCGGACGCGAACAATTGTCCCGCGTCGTAGCCAGCCACTGCATAGACATCCGGGCGCCGGCCGTGCATTTTGGCGTAGGCCAGACGAAACGCCTTGTTCTTCGGCGTCTCGAGCCCGTCGCCGTAGTGCAGCGTTGTCTCGACTCCTTCGGCCGCGCCACCGACCGAGTTGAGCACGCCTTCAGTGAGGAAGCCCGGACCCACCAGCGGCACCGTCGCCATCAGGCCCGACTGACTGTAGCCGCTGAGGAACTTTGCAGCCGCGCTACCCGCCAGGAACGCGTACACCGCGTCCGGCCTGAGCGCGACGATTTCACTGAATATGGCGAGAAAGTCCGCAGCCGGGAACGGCAGCCAGATCGCTTTCACGATCCTCCCGCCACCTTTCAGGTAAGCGTCCCGAAAGCCCTTCACCGACTCTTCCCCTGCGGAGTAGCGCCAGCCCAGTGTCAGCACCTTCTTCACCGCCGAGCGCTTCGCCAACACCGTGCCCATCGCGTAGCCCGACTGCCAGTTTGAAAATGAGGTGCGGAAAATGTTCGGTGCGCACAGCGCGCCGGTCGCGGCGGCCAGGCCCGCATTTGGGATCATGTGCAGCACCCCGGCGGCACGGGTGACCCGGATCATCTCGATCGCCACCCCGGAATGCACTGTGCCTACCACGAGGTCGACCTTGTCGCGCTGCACGAGACGCCCGATGTTGTCGGCGGCCTTGGCAGGATCGGATTCGTCATTCACCTTGATGAACTCGACTTCGCGCCCGGCAAAGCTGCCGCCGGCTTCCTTCAGCGCGAGGCGGAACCCGTTTTCGATCGCCACGCCGAGTGGCGCATAGATTCCACTGTAAGGCAGCATCAATCCGATCCGGATCCTGGTGCTGCTTGCGCAAGCGATGCGCGGTAGACCCGCAATTCCCGTCGCAACGGCACCCGCCTTGAGAAAGCGCCGGCGATCGAACCCCGATCCAGTGAAACCCATCATGTCCATCCTGTTTGCCGTGCTGGGCGCGAGGTGCAGGATGCCCAAGCCTCCCCCCCCCGTCAACTTGGTGAAACTGGCCCGGATTGTGCCTGCATGTCCCGTGCAATGCGTGGAAGCGTCCTCAGCGATGCAGTAGAGTGCATGCTCCTGTGGAGTCGAGTGATGCTCAGCGCCGAACAGAACGAACTGATGACACGCGTCCTTCCAGGCACGCCTGCCGGCGCCCTGCTGCGCAACTACTGGCAGCCTGTCGCGCTGGTCGACGAACTCGACGGACCGCGCGCGCTGAAGCCCGTGCGGCTTCTCGGCCAGGACCTTGTCCTGTTCCGCGACGCGGCCGGACGCTACGGCCTGCTCGATCGCGACTGCCCGCATCGCGGCGCGGACCTTGCCTACGGGCGCCTCGAGGAGGGCGGGCTGCGCTGCGCGTTTCACGGCTGGCTGTTCGCCACCGACGGCCGCTGCCTGCAGACCCCGGCCGAGCCCGAAGGCAGCAAGCTGTGCACCCGCATCCGCCAGGGTGCCTACCCGGTGGTGGAGAAAAGCGGCATCCTGTTCGCCTGGCTCGGCGAGGGAACCCCGGGAGAGTTCCCGGCATTCGACTGCTTCGCCGCCCCTGGAACCCATACGTTCGCATTCAAGGGCTTTCTCGAATGCAACTGGCTGCAGGCGCTCGAGGTCGGGATCGATCCGGCCCACGCCTCCTACCTGCATCGCTTTTTCGAGGACGAGGACACCGCCGGCAGCTACGGCAGGCAGTTTCGCGGCGCCTCCGCTGACTCGAGCATGCCGATCACGCAGGTGCTGCGCGAATTCGACCGCCCTGAAATCAGCGTGGAGAAAACCGCGTTCGGCATGCGCCTCATCGCGCTGCGCAGGATCAGTGCCGCCGACACCCATGTGCGTGTCACCAACCTGATGTTTCCGCAGGCCTTCGTGATCCCGATGAGCGCGGAAATGACGATCACGCAATGGCATGTTCCGGTCGACGACACCCATTGCTACTGGTATGCGATCTTCACGAGCTTCGGCCTCCCGGTGGACAAGGCGGCCATGCGCGGGCAGCGCCTGAAACTATACGAGCTTCCGGACTACAAGCCGCGCCTCAACAAGCGCAACCACTACGGGTTCGACGCCGGCGAGCAACTGCGCCAGACCTACACGGGGATGGGGCACGACATCAATGTGCACGACCAGTGGGCGGTCGAATCGCCCGGGCCGATCCAGGACCGGACCCGCGAGCACCTCGGCACGACCGACAAGGCCATCATCGCGTACCGGCGCATGCTGGTGGATTCCATCCGGAAAAACGCAGCCGGCGAAACGCCGCCGATGCGCCTCGACGCGGCTTCGGCGCGCGCGCTGACCGGCCCGCCCGCGATCGACGGCATCGGCCCCACCGACCGCTGGAACGATTACTGGCAGGAGGCGGACCGCAAGCGCCGCCAGTCCTGCACCTGGGCTGCTGCGCTGCTGCCGGCTGAGCACGCGTGAGCGGCGCCCCCTTGACCGCTGGCCGCTTCGTCGACAGGCACGGCCTGTGGAGCGACGCGCAGCAACGCGCCGCGACCGAACTGCTGAAGCAGTTCAAGGCGCGCGGCATCGAGGTGGTGCGTTTTTCCTTTCCCGACCAGCACGGCATCCTGCGCGGCAAGAGCCTGGTCGTGGATGAAGCAGTCAAGGCGCTGTACGACGGCGTGACCCTGACCACCACACTGCTGGCGAAGGACACGTCGCACAAGACGGCGTTTCCGGTGTTCACCCGCGGCGGCGGCTTCGGCATGGCCCAGATGCAAGGCGGCGCCGACTTCCTGATCGTGGCCGACCCCACGACGTTTCGCGTGCTGCCCTGGCTTGAGAACACCGGCTGGCTGCTGTGCGACGCGTACTTCGGCGACGGCACGCCGGTGCCCTTCGCCACGCGCACGCTGCTGCGCCGCGCGCTCGCGCGCCTCGCACAGACCGGGCACGATCTTCTGACCGGGCTGGAAGTCGAGTTCCATGTGTTCAAGGTGACCGACCCGCATATGCGGCCGCAGGATGCGGGCCAGCCAGGCGAGCCGCCCGAAGTGCAGCTCCTCTCGCATGGCTACCAGTACCTGACCGAACTGCGCGCCGACCTCATCGAGCCGGTCTGCGAACTGCTGCGCAAGCACCTTGTGCAGATGAACCTGCCGCTGCGCTCGCTCGAAGTCGAGTACGGGCCCAGCCAGTTCGAGTTCACCTTCGGCCCGCAGGGCGCGGCCGATGCGGCCGATGCGATGGTGCTGTTCAGGAGCGCGGCCAAGCAGATCCTGCGCCGCAACGGCTATCACGGCACCTTCATGTGCCGGCCGCGCATTCCCAACGTGATGTCCTCGGGCTGGCACCTGCACCAGTCGCTGCGCCGCGCGAGCAACGGCACCAACGCCTTCATGCCGGCGCAAGGCGAGTTCCAGTTGTCCGAGCTTGGCCGCCACTACCTCGGCGGACTGCTGGCGCACGCGCGCGGTGCGAGCGCGCTGTCGACGCCGACGATCAACGGTTACAAGCGCTACCGGCCCAATTCGCTTGCGCCCGACCGTGTTCTCTGGGCGCGCGACAACCGCGGCGCGATGCTACGCGTGCTGGGCGGGCCGGGCGATCCGGCGACACGCATCGAGAACCGGGTTGGCGAGCCGGCGGCCAACCCGTACCTGTACTTCGCGTCGCAGATCCTTTCCGGCCTCGACGGCATGGAGCGCAAACTCGACCCCGGGCCCAGCGCGGATGCGCCCTACGACACCAGGGCCGAAGCCCTGCCCGCGACGCTGGTCGAGGCGCTCGCCGCGCTGCGCGCGGACGCCTGCCTGACCGCGGGCCTCGGCGAAGGTTTCGTAGAATACTTCTGCCGCATCAAGGAAGCGGAAATCGCGCGCTTCAACCTGGAAGTCACCGAATGGGAACACCGCGAGTATTTCGAGATGTTCTAGTGTACGAATGTAAGACATGAGCGCCGTCCGGCGCATCGATTCTGAGAGGATGAAAATGGCATACGACCTGAACCAGTTTACCGCTGAAGCCCATGCGATCTTCAAGGCCGACGGCGGCCCCGCGGGGCGCGAGAAAGTCCGCGTCCTGCTCGAGAAGCTCCTAAGCGACGCAGCGTTCGTGCGCAAGTACTGCGCCGACTCGCCTCCCGGGCTGCACCTGCTGTACGAGGACCCCGAGCTCAAGTTCCAGGTGCTCGCGCACGTCAACGAGAATCCGCGTGTTTCGCCGCCGCACGACCACGGCGCTTCGTGGGCGATCTACGGCCAGGCGATCGAGCACACCGAGATGACCGAATGGCAACGGACCGACGACGGTTCCGATCCCTCCACGGCGGCGCTGAAAGAGGTGAAGAAATACCGCCTGACCCCGGGCCACGCCGGCATCTACCAGGACGGAACGATTCATTCGATCGACTACCCCGCCAAGTCCTGCTTCGTGCGCGTCACCGGCACCAACCTCGACCGCATCGAGCGCGTGATGTTCGACCTGAAGACCGGCGCGGTGAAGCAGATGGGCGCGCAGCGCGCAACCTGAGCGAGATGCCGGGCGTCACCTACCTTCTGGTCGACGGCACGCAGCGCACCGTGGACGCCACCGCGGGCGCCAGCGTGATGGAGGCCGCGATAAAGCACAATGTCCCCGGCATCGAGGCCGAGTGCGGCGGTTGCCTCTCGTGCGCCACCTGCCATGTGTATGTTGACGAGGCTTGGGTGAGGAAACTCCCCGCGCCGGACGAAGACGAAGCCGAGATGCTCGAATTCGTCGCCGCCGAGCGCCTGCCTTTCAGCCGGCTCTCCTGCCAGCTGCGGGTCAGCGCCGAGCTGGAGGGCCTCCTCGTGCGCATCCCGGCCTTCCAGGTCAAGGACTGAGTTTGCACATCGCGGTCATCGGCACGGGGATCGTGGGTGCCTGCAGCGCCGCATGGCTGCAGCGCGACGGCCACGCGATCACCTTCGTCGATCCGCGTGACGCGGGTGAAGCCTGCTCGTTTGGCAACGCCGGTTCGATGTCCCCCTCGGCCTGCCTGCCGGTCGGCATGCCCGGGATGTGGAAGAAGGCGCCCGGCTGGCTGCTTGATCCGCTTGGCCCGCTAACCATACGCTGGCCCTACCTGCCGGTCGTGACGCCCTGGCTGGTGCGCTTCCTTGGTTACTCCTCGCGCGCGGAAGTCACGCGCATCGCGACTGCGCTGCGCGGACTGCTTGCGCCGATTTTCGAGTCGTACGCGCCACTGCTGGAGCGCGCCGGCGCCGTTGATCTCGTGCGCCGCTCGGGCTGCCTGTACGTGTATTCCTCGCGCGACAGCGCGCGTCAGTGGCAGTGGGGAATGGATCTGCGCCGCAAGCTCGGGGTCGAACTGCGCGACGTCGACGAGGACGAACTGGTCACGCTCGAACCGGACCTGCGTGGCCGGTTCCGCTTTGGCATGCTCGCGCCCGAGAACGGGTCGACGCTCGACCCATCGAGGCTCGTCAAGGCGATCCACGCCCAGTGCGTCGCCGACGGCGCCACGCACCTGAGAGCCTCGGTCGCAGATTTCGTGCGCAGCGGAAAGCGCGTCACGGCCCTGCGCATGCAGGACGGCGGGACACTTGAATGCGATGGCGTGGTGGTCGCCGGCGGCGCATGGTCGGCTGCGCTCACCGCGCGGCTGGGCACGCGCATACCGCTGGAGACGCAACGCGGCTATCACGTCACCGTGGCGAGTTCCAACCTCGGCTTGCGGCATACCGTGATGGCCCTCGAGCACAACCTGATGATCAACCCGATGGCCATGGGCCTGCGCCTGGCAGGTTCGGTCGAATTCGCCGGCCTCAAGGCGGCGCCGAACTATGCGCGCGCCGGCGTCCTGCTCGCCAAGGGACGCGAACTGTTTCCCCATCTCGACACGCGCAGCACGAGCGAGTGGATGGGCCACCGCCCCTGCCTTCCCGACAGCCTGCCGGTTATCGGCCCGGCGCCCGGCACCGACAATGCGTGGCTTGCGTTCGGGCACGGCCACGTCGGAATGTGCGGCGCGGCAAGCACGGGGCGGGAGATCGCCCACCTTGTCGCAGGACGCGCCCCCGTAGTGGACCTGCAACCGTTTCGCGCCAACCGTTTCTAAGGAGAAAACATGAAGGCATTCCCCAAATTCGTCCTTGCCCTTGCCTTCGCCGCGGGATGCTCCGCCGCACACGCACAGGGCTATCCGAACAAACTCATGCACCTCGTCGTGCCGTTCCCGCCGGGGGGAAGCACCGACCTGATGGCACGCAGGATTGCTGAGAAACTGCAGGCCGCGACCGGCCAGCCTGTCATTGTCGAAAACACGCCCGGCGCGGGCGGCGCAGTCGGCGCCGAGTTCGTCGCGCGCGCAGCGCCCGACGGCTACACCTTCATGATCGGCGTGACCGGCAGCCATGCGATCAGCATGAGCCTGAACCCGAAACTTCCCTACCACCCGCTAAAGGACTTCACACCGATCACGAAAGTCATGTCGGCACCGCTGATCATCGGCGTGACGCCGAAGTTTCCCGGCAAGACGCTGGCCGATTTCGTCGCCTATGCGCGCACCCGCCCGGACCAGGTCACGCACGGCTCTCCGGGCAACGGCACCTCGATGCACCTCACCGGCGAGATGTTCAATATCGCCACCGGGCTGAAACTGGTGCATGTGCCATACAAGGGCAGCGCGGGGGCGCTGAACGCGCTGCTCGGCGACCAGATACAGGCCATGTTCGGGGATTTCCTCGTGCTGCTGCCGCAGATCCGCTCAGGCAAGATCAACGCCCTCGCGGTCACCTCCGCCAGCCGCCATCCGCTGCTTCCGGATGTGCCGACGGTCGCGGAATCGGGCTACCCCGGGTTCGAAGCGCTGTCCTGGCAGGGCATGTTCGCACCCGCCGGGACGCCGCCGGACATCGTCGCAAAACTGAACAGCGAAGTGGTCAGGGCGCTGGCGGCGGATGACGTGCGCGACTCGTTCGCCAAACAGGGCATGCTTGTCGGCGGCAGTACTCCCGCCGAATTCCACGCATTCGTGGAAGCGGAGATCGCGAAGTGGGCGAAGATCATCAAGACCGCCAACGTCACGCTGCAGTAGGCGGGGGGACAGGCGGGCGGGTCGACGCAGCGCAGATGCGCCAGCAGCGCCCGTCTGGGAGAAGGACGGCGCCTACTTCTGGTCGAAGAATTCCGCGTTGAAGTCCGCCGCGACCGGCTTGGCAGCCTGGATGCGCGCGGCATCGACTTCCTCGAAAGACTCGGCCAGCTTGAAGCTCAGCCTGGCCATCATTTCGGCCTTGCCTGGGTCCGGCACCTTGGCGATCAACTGCACGTAGATCTGTGCCGCGAGGTCGCGCACCGGCCGGCCGACCGAATGGGTTTCAAGGCCCGGTGCCGGGGCCGCTTTCGGGGGGGCTGCGTGTCCGCTCATGGATCAATGATAGATCAGATCGCGCTCAAGCGGCGGCGTTCTCATGCCGCCCTGGACGCCTTCCCGCCCGCCGCGGGTATGTCGTAGCTCGCCATCAGGTCGTCGACCACCTTGTGGTACTGCTCCCACGGCGCCTCGCGGAAATTGTGGTTGCGGATGATGAAGGACGCGCCGGCATAGAACTTTTCGTACTGCGCGTGCCGCCCGGCGAATTCCGAGCCGATCAGGTCCCAGGCAAGCTTGAAGAGCTTCATCCGCTCTACCGCACCCAGCTGCGGGGTCTGCCAGTAGGTCTCGAAGTCCTGTCGCATCTGCGGGTTGTGCATGACCGAGATGTCGGCCGGCATCTGGAACACCCCGCCGCCGCACAACTCCCGGATCACGTCGATGATCGCCGAATGCCCTTCGGTGCACCAGTTGAGCGCCGCGTACATGTAGCGCCGGTTGTAGGTGCAGTACCCTTCGGGCCAGGACTCGGCGTCCTGGATCTGTCCGGCGATCATGCCGCCCAACGTGGCCTCGAGCGCGGACAGCCGGCCCAGCGTCTCGCGCACCGCCGGGATCGTGTCCGCGCCGGACGCCTGCGTGATGCGCGAGGCAAGCCCCACCAGCAGCTGCATCTTCTCGTGGAAGCGCACGTTCGACTGGTGGTTGCCGTAG
This sequence comes from Burkholderiales bacterium, assembly GCA_038211455.1. Lineage (GTDB taxonomy): Bacteria > Pseudomonadota > Gammaproteobacteria > Burkholderiales > SG8-39 > SZAS-79. Next base: position 24,045 of record JBBQVP010000009.1, on the reverse strand, counting down.
CAGTGCGCCGGCGTCTTGATGTAGATGTCACGCGCCAGCACCGCGTCGTTGTGCACGAACACCTTCTCCCAGGGCACCTTGACGTCCTTGCACATGACCATGCTGTCGGTCTCATCGAACCGGTGCGCGAGCGGGTTCTCGAACTCCACCTGGGCGTCGCGTTCGAACGGCTTCCTCGACCAGAGGGTCAGGCCCTTTGCATTGACCGGGACCGCGCAGGTGATCGATTCAGCCAGCTGGGTGGGCGCGAGCGGGATCAGGTTGCCGATCCAGATCTCGTTGGCGAACACCGCCCCGGTCGCCAGCATCTTCATGCCCGAGATCACCACGCCGTCGTCGTCTTCGCGCACCACGCGCAGCGTGGGGATCGGCAGGTTCTGCTTCACGTAGAACTCGGGGTTGCGCGCCGCCTGCGGGGGGATCACCGCGTAGGTCGCGTAAATGTCGTTCTTGCGCATGTGCTCGTAGTAGGCGAGCAGGTTGCCGGCGTACTGGCCGAATACCGACGGATTGGTCGACATGCCGGTCACGAAGGCGGATACATGGTCCGGGGAGCGCCCCCACAGGCCATGCGTCATTGCCGCGATCGCGCGGTGCAGCCTGGTCCGCTTGACGAGGTCCTCGCGGGTCTTCGCGCGCAGGAAGTAGCTGCTGTATTTCTCGCCGCCTTCCTCAAAGCTGTACGCGTCGCGGTTTTCCGGCGCAGCCTTGAGGTCGTACATCGCCGCGATCGACTGCGCGGCGTTGCGGAACGCCGGATGCGCGGTGACATCGGTGACCTTCTCCTCGCCGATGTAGACCACCCGCCCGTCGCGCAGCGTTTCGAGATGTTCCTTGCCGGTTTTCAACATCACATGCTCCTGATTCCTGATTACATTCAGCGCGCAGCGCTGCAAATTCTGACCCTCCCCCTCGGGGGAGGGGTGGGAGGGGGTTACTTCTTCCCCGACGTTTCGTAGTAGTGGATCTCATAGAGCAGGCAGCCGTTCTTCGAGGTGAACGGGCCGTGGGGCACGCCCGGCGGGCGGCAGGCATAGGTAAACGCGGAAGACGAGTCGCCGCCCTGCCCCTTGTCGTCGTTGCCGACGATCAGGTCGCCCTGCACGAGGAACACCTCTTCCCAGTGGTCGTGCACGAACGGCACGGTGGAAAACGCGCCGGGCTCAAGCCTGAGCAGCCGCGTGCGGCTGCCGCGTTTGGCTGTTTCATCCAGGTCCGCAGCCAGGATCTTCTGGGTGAAGCCAGGCGGGTAGCCGGGCGGCACTTCCCAGCCGTTCTTCATGTCGACGCCGATGAATTCGAGGTGCTGCTTGGGTGGCAGGGCCATGTTGGTTCTCCGTGAAAGTGAAAGCTGTGAAAGCGGCGAGATTGTTCAGGCGGCGCGACTGTCCGCGCCGCGCGAAAGGTAGTCAATGAGGGCCGAGGCGCGATCGCCGCATCCCACCAGTTCGGTGGCCAGCGCGCGCAGGCGCTCGAAGCGCTTGCCGTCCAGGCAGGCGAACAGCACGTCGTTCACCTGCTGCTGCACCGGGGCCAGGGCGCGCACCAGCGACTCGCCCTCCGCGCCCATCGAGAGCAGCACGCGCCGTCCGTCGGCAGGATCGTCGTCCTTGGCAAGCACGCCCTTGGCGACCAGCTTGTTGACTTCGAGCGTGATGAATGCACCCGAGCGATGCAGCCGCGCCGCGACCTGGCCGACGCTGATCCCGGCGCCGGAAGCTCCCTGGCTTCCCCCGGGTTCCTGGAACCGCTTTACGGCCATCAGGATCTCGTACTGCACCCCGCTGAGCCCGACGAAGGCCCCGAAGCCGTCACGACAGGTTTCGATGTGATGCGCAAACGCCATCAGGTCGTGGACCAGGCCGCGGAACTCGGTATCTGCACCCTCCACCAGCAATTCGGGACGCGACACGGTCATCGATTCGCGACGCAAACGTGGTGCTGCGGTAGTCTTCTTCCTGCTTGACATGGGGTTCTCCTAGCGAGAAAGTTAAGCCTGTGAATTACCTTTGTCAACAAGCTTTCTAAATAAAGCATTCAGGGAGGCGCGCATGAACGCCAGCACCAGGATTTCTCTCGACACCGGATTCCGCACGGCGCTGCGGCGCCTGCAGGCTGCCGGCCGCATCCGCACCTTTCCCGGCGAGGCCGACACCGAATTCCAGATCGCCGGAATGATGAAAAAGCTCGACGGCGGACCCGCCCTGCTGTTCCCCAAGGTCAAGGGCTACGCAATGCCGGTGCTCGGCAACCTGATCTCCTCCCGGGAGAACTGTGAGGCGGCGTTCGGCACGGATTATCTGGGCATCCGCGAGTTCGTCGCGCGCGCCTTCGGCAATCCCGTGCCGCCGGTGCAGGTCGCGCAGGCCCCCGTGCATGAGAACGTGCGCACCAGCGGCTTCGATCTCGGCCGCGACCTGCCGATCCTGCGGCATACCGATGGCGACAGCGGCCGCTTCATCACCGCCGGCATCGTCGTCGTGCAGGACCCGGAAACCGGCGTCTACAACGCTTCCTACCACCGCCTGCAGCTGCTCGGCCCGAACCGCACCGCGATCAAGCTCGATTTCGGCCGCCACCTGCACGCCGCGTACGAGCGCGCGCAGCGCGCCGGCAAGCCGCTGCCGATCACGGTGTGCATCGGCACCGACCTCGCGGTCCACTACACCGCGGCAACAATGGGTTCGCAGATGCCCGAATCGGCCGATGAACTCGCGATCGCAGGCGGACTGCGCGGCGAGCCCATCCCGGTCGTGAAGGCGCGCACCCAGCCCATGGTCTACCCGGCCGAGACCGAGATCGCACTCGAAGGCGTGCTGCTGCCGCGCGAGACCGTGCGCGAGGGCCCGTTCGGCGAATTCGTCGGCTATCTCTCCCCGGAGGGCGATGCGCCGATCTTCGAGGTCAGCGCGCTGTGCCATCGCAACCAGCCGATCTACCACGCGATCAACGGTGTCGGCCGCGAGACCATCATGCTCAGGAAGTACGTGATGGAGGCGAGCCTGATGAAAGCCCTGCGCGCGGCGGTGCCGATCGTGCAGGACGTCGAAATGACGGCCGGCGGACTGCACCGCTTCCATGCGGTGATCAAGGTGAAGAAAACCAACGTCCAGCAGGAAGGGCTGCAACGCAACGCCATCCTCGCGGCGTTCGCCACGCTGAAGGACCTCGACATGGTGATCGCGGTGGACGAGGACATCGACATCCAGGACCCGAACGACGTCGAGTACGCCCTCGCGATGCGCATGGAGGCCTCGAAAGACCTGTTCATCATCCCCGGCGCGCGCACCCACGAGTACGTGCGTGTCAGCGACAACGGGGTGCGCGCCAAGGTCGGTATCGACGCCACCGTACCCGTGGACGAGAAGGAGCGCTTTGCGCGCGCGCCGTTCCGCACGGTGGACGTGGCGCTCGACGCGTTCTCCGGCGATGCGACGGCCTCGATGGCCTGGCTCAAGTAGGGAACGCGCGTGGCGACGCGGCCGCTCTCCGAGACAGTGGCGCTGCTCGAAGCGCGCGACTGGAAGGCTGCACACGAAATCGCGCAGGACAGCGACGCGCCGCACGCGTCCTGGGCACATGGCATCGTCCACCTGATCGAAGGCGACGAGTCGAACGCGCGCTACTGGTACCAGGTTGCGGCGCGCGGGTTTCCGGGGATGGATGCCATCGACGCAGAGATCGCCGCGCTGAAGGTGGCGCTTGGATGACCTTTATTTTCCATTTTCGGAAACCAGACTGCCTTGATCACCGCATAGCTGCTTGATCCAGTTAAAGTAAAGTTCATGAATCCCCTGCGCCTCACCGCCGCCCGCCGGATCAACCTCGGCAAGCGCGCAGGGGTCGCGGCGGGCCTGCTCGGCATCCTCGCAGTACTCGGTGAGCTGTGCTTTCTGCTGCCGGACCTGTTGGTCACACGCGATGCCTTGCCGATGTACAAGGCCAATCTCGGCCTCTTTCGCGGCCTGCTGCAGGCGACGATCATCTCCGCGTTCGTGCTCGGCGCCTACTCGGCGCTGCGCCTGCGCTCCAAGGCGCACGGGCTCTCCGGCATCGCGCTGGCCTCGATCGCGCTGCTGATGGGCGGGTCCGAGGCGCAGCCGGTCGACATCGGCCCGCGCGCGCTGGCCTGGGGCCTGGACTACTTCGTGCTGGAACTGCTGGTGCTCGGCCTCTTGTTCGTGCCGCTCGAGCAGGTCTTTCCGCTGCGTTCACAGAAGATCTTCCGCGCCGGCTGGCAGACCGACCTGAAACACTTCTTCGTCAGCCACGCAGGCGTGCAGTTGCTGTCGTTCGCCAGCATGGTTCCCGCGCAGGCCGCGTTTGCCTGGGCGCTGCAACTTGATTTCCAGAAAGCCGTCGCAGCGCAGCCGGTAGCGCTGCAGTTCGTCGAGATCCTGCTCGCGGTGGACTTCGTTACCTACTGGGTTCACCGGACTTTCCATACCGTGCCCTGGCTGTGGAGTTTCCACGCGATCCACCACTCCAGCCGCGCGCTCGACTGGCTCGCCGGCTCGCGCATGCATGTCGTTGACGTCCTGGTGACGCGGTCGGCCGCGTTCATCCCGGTGTTCGTGCTGGGGTTTGCGCCCGCCGCGCTGTACGCCTACCTGGTGTTCGTCTCGTTCCACGCGGTGTATATCCATGCGAATGTGCGCTGGCGCTGGCCGGTGCTGCGCTGGGTCATCGCCACGCCCGAATTCCACCACTGGCACCACACCTCGGACGAGGAAGGCCTGGACAAGAACTTCGCCGGGTTCCTGCCGTTGTGGGACGTCGTGTTCGGCACCGCGCACCAGCCGGCGCACTGGCCGAAGAATTATGGGACCGTCAAGTTCCAGCCGCCCGAGACCTATCTGGGGCAGCTCGCGTATCCGTTTCGCAAGCGGACAGCGGATACGCCGTATGGGTGAGTATTCGCGGCTGCAACGCGGGTTCGAGTGCGTGGTCCTCGTGGTGTTCGGCGTGCTTGCCGTGTGGGGGTGTTCGCGGCTCAGCCTGTCGTTTTACTTGCTTTTCCTTGCCGCCCTGCTCGCCTGGCTGGCGACCGACTTCGCCAGTGGACTCATCCATTGGACATTCGATACCTGGGGCAGCCCGCGCACGCCGTTCTTCGGCCCCTGGTTCATCCGCGCGTTCCGCGAGCATCACGCGGACCCGCGCGCAATGACACGGCACGACTTCGTCGAAACCAACGGCTCCAGTGCACTCGCGGGATTGCCACTGCTGCTGGTGGGTGTCTCGCTCGCCCCCGGGTTCGCACAGGCGTTCGTCGTCTTCCTTGCGCTCGGTGGCCTGGTGGCCAATCAGTGCCACAAATGGGCGCACCTGCGGAATTCGGATCGTAGTCCTGTGGTTCGCTTGCTGCAGCGCGCCGGCTTGACCCTGTCGCCTGAGATCCATCGCCGCCACCACGCGCGCCCGCACGCCACGCATTACTGCACTGCAAGCGGATGGCTGAATTGGGCGCTTGAGCGGACCGGTTTCTTCCGCGGTTTGGAGATCTTCATCGCGGCGGCTGTGCGAGCGGCACCCAGAGGCGACGAGATTGCCTGAATTGGCGATGGGGAAAGACTGACCCCATTCTGGCGTCTGGCGGGATTGTCGAATAACGGGTACTTTTCACAAGGTCGCCGCTCTTATTCGTTGATCCCAAGTTGAAGTGATGCAGCCCATTGCGAATTGCCGGATCGCAAACCCGGTTTCGGGCGAAAAACAGGAATTGTTTAAGCCGAAGAGGAGCCAAGGCGATGGCGCAAAAGGGAAAGAAGCGAATGGGAAGCGCGGAGACGGATTGCAAAGCCGCATTTCAACTACCCACTTCACGTTATGCCGCAGGAGTCAGGCGGACCGCGCGTGTGTAGCGTCCTTGATATGCTCGCACGGTGAAAGTCAGCGAAATACTGCGAATGCTTGCTGACGATGGCTGGAGCCTTGTGGCTACCCGGGGCAGCCACCGTCAATTCAAACATGGCTCAAAGCCTGGTCGTGTAACCGTGCCTGGGAAGCCGAGTGACGACTTGGCACCCGGCACTCTCAACAGTATCCTGAAACAGTCTGGTCTCAAGAAGTGAGGTTCAAATGCGCTACGCCATCGTGATCGAAAAGGCCGAGAGCAATTATTCGGCCTACGTGCCGGATCTACCTGGGTGTGTGGCCACGGGCGCCACTGTGGAGGAAACAGAGGAACAAATCCGTGAAGCGATCGAATTCCATCTCGAAGGCATGCGAGAGGACGGAATTGCCATTCCGCAGCCGGCAAGCCGCGTCGAGTACGTGGATATTGCGGCATAACCCGGCAACGCACCGGACGCGCGGCGGGCATCGCGCAGTGATTGAGCCAGTGCTCGCGCGCCGGTGGTTTCCACCTTATGCGCCACGAAGCTACGGTCGTCGCAACTAGCCCGGCTCGGGCGTAGACTTCGCCAATCGCGCCGCTGGAGCAGCCCTATGTCCGCCCTGCTTGATGAACTTTCGAAGAAAGCTCAGACCCTTCACCCCTGAAGAGCGGGCGCAGTTCGCCCAAGAGTTGCTCGAGTCCGTCGAGCGCGATTCCGACCCCGAGGTTCAGGCGGCTTGGGAGGCCGAAATTGAGTCCCGCATCGCCAAATACGAACGGGGGGAAGCCAAACTCGTGCCCGCGGAGGATGTCTTTGCCGCAGCACGCCGACTTACGAAGTGAAGCCGGCTCGCTTCCTACTGGAAGCACAAGACGAGTCTTCCCAAAGGGGTTTTCGTTTTCGGTGGTGTACCGCATCGAACCCGAGGAACTGATTGTCTTCGCGGTTGCCCATTTCAAGCGCAGGCCCACATATTGGCGGAGTCGCAAATGACGCTAAAATTTAACTGCGCCGGAGCCGCTGAAGCGGCCCGGTGAGCATCATGTTAAGCAGACTAGGACCATCCATCGTGACCAATGAATCCGAGACCTGCGAGTTGTGTGGTCCGAGCGACGCGGTTCTTGAAAATGCGCTGGCGTATGTTCGTTACGACAGCGTTTCCCTGAGCCGCGACAGGGAAAGCGGCGGGCCGGTCGCGAATGCATGTGCACGTGCATTTGATCCCGCGGTACGCGGGCGATGTGCCGGATCCGCGCGGAGGCATTCGGTGTGTGCTCGCGGGCAGGAATCATGCTGCTTGACTTCCACGTCCGCTGAACCCAGCGCCCCTCCTCAATGATCACAACCGACCATTGTCAGCTCACGGCCCGCTACAACGCGTGGATGAACTCCCGCCTGTACGCCCTCTGCGCGGGCCTGCCCGAGGCCGAATTCCATAAGGATCGCGGCGCCTTCTTCAAGTCGGTCTATCTCACGCTGAACCACATCGCCTATGGCGACCTGTCATTTCTCTCGAGGTTTTCCGGGACGCCGGCAGTCATACCCGAACCGGGCACCGACCTCTTCGGAGACTTCAGGAAGCTGCGTATCGAGCGCGAAGCACTCGATGCGCAGATGGTGGCCTGGTCCGCGACGCTGACCCCAGAGTGGCTTGCCCGGCGATCCCACGGGCCATTCACAGATCATGGAGGTGCGCGGGACGCATCAGCTGGTATTCCTTGATGGAGGCGTACGCAAATGTCTACCCGGATCATCGATCATCGTCGCGCTGGTTTTCATCTGATTCCGCTGCCCAAGGGCGTCAAGGGCTCCCGCGGCGCCGGATTCCTCGGGAGCGAACCTGCCGGGATCTACTCCAAAAGCGCGAACAAGACGTTCCTGTGTACTGCGGGGGGCGCGATTGCGCTGGGCAAGGTCGAAGCAGGCGCGCCCGTAGGCCCTGAGCCGATCCATGTGGGAACGGTATGGACCGGCAAGAAAAATACTGCGCAGGCCGCCGCATGGACGGTTCGTGGCGAGCAGGCCCTGGGCAGCGCGCTCCCGGCGCCAGGGTTCGCATTTTCGCACGCCACTGCAGCCGACGGCCTGCACGTTGTCGGCAGCGGAGAGCAGGTCGGAGACGCGCCGGCGCGCGCGCTGCTATGGACTGGAAACAGCGCGCCGCTGGTACTGGCCAATCCGCATGACGCCAGTGCAGGCTGTGCCGCGTATGCGATATGCGGGGATGTCCAGGGCGGCAGCAGCGGCGGCATGGCTGCCGGTGCATGCATCTGGCGGGGGAGTTCGGACACCTTCGTATCGCTTCACCCGAAAGACGTCGATGCCTCGTGCGTCCGTGGCGTATCAGCAGAGGATCAGGTGGGCGAGTTTGAACCGACCGTCGACACCGGCGCGCCCAAGCGCGCCGGGCTGTGGCGCGGAAGCGCGGAAAGTCTGGTGGATTTGACGCCCGAGGGCGTGGCGACGGCTGTGGCAACCAGCTGCGTAGCAGGGTTCCAGGCTGGATGGTTGGAAGAGACGCCACGGTCGCAGCGCTTTCGTGCCTGGCTCTGGTCGGGATCGGCCAGCGGGTCGCTGGACTTGCACACCCTGGTCGGTGGCGATTGGACTGCTTCGATGGTCAGCTGCATGCAGATCCAGGACAACCGGCTCGTTTTGCTGGGCACCGTCGAGAAGCGTCAGGAAAGCGGCCGCTACGTTCTCCTGGTGGCCGAACAGGCGTGCTGGTGGGAGTATGTGTTGACCTAGACCCGCCAACCTGGAGACCGCAGCGTGGCAGTAATTCGCCGTGCAACCCAGTATCCACGCACCCTCCGGGCAAAAAGTGGCAATAATCAGTCGCCGACCGGACGGCGCGCAACCGGCGCCACAGCAGATTGAATCAGCCCAGGTGCTTGCGAAAGTGCGCCACTGTCCGCTCCCACGATAACTTCGCGGCCGCTTCGTTGTAACGCGGCGTCGAGTTGTTGTGGAAGCCGTGCTGGGTACCGGGATAGCTGTAATGCTCGTGCGGCACACCGGCAGCCTTCAGCGCCGCCTCGTAGGCCGGCCACATTGCGTTGATCCGGTCGTCGTTCTCCGCGTTGTTGACCAGCAGCGCCGCCTTGATCTTTGCCACGCCGGCTGTCTCCGCGGCTGCACCGTAGTAAGGCACGCCCGCCTGCAAGTCGCCACCCATCGCCACGGCGAGGAAATTGGTCGTCCCGCCGCCCCAGCAAAAGCCGGTTGCACCCAGCTTGCCGTTCGACAGGGCGTGCGCCTTCAGGAACCTCGCCCCGTTCAGCATGTCGGTGCGCAGCTTCGCCTGGTCGAGGCCTGACTGCAGCGCACGGCCTTCGTCGTCGTTGCCCGGGTAGCCGCCCGCCGGGAACAGCCCGTCCGGCGCCAGAGCAAGAAATCCCTCGACCGCCGCGCGGCGCGCAACGTCCTCGATGTAGGGATTCAGCCCGCGGTTCTCATGGATCACCAGCACCGCCGGAAACGGGCCCTGCCCGGCCGGGCGCACCAGGTAGCCGCGCATCAGGCCGGAGTTTCCTCCGGGCGATGGGTAGGTCGCGTACTGCGCTTTGATGCGCGTGTCGGTAAACGAGATGGTCTGCGCCTGTGCGTACCTCGGCAAAAGCGCCTGCGCCATGACCAGGCCGCCCGCGACGAGCGCGGCCGAGCGCGCGAGGAACTCGCGCCGATCGATGCCGCCGTGGCAATACTCGTCATAAAGGTCGAAGACGCGCTGGTCGATCTGCAGCTGGGTGACAGGTTCGTGCATGTGCATGGCGAGGGCTCCTTGCGAGAATGGGGGCACGTGGTGAAACAGTGTTGAACCCGGCCCTCTGGATGGCGGCCTGATTGGCTATGATGAGGCAAATTCGGGAGAAAGCGAACCATGGCAGTCGCACACTGGAATGCTGCGATACAGCGCGTGATCGGACGCATCGAGGACACCGCGCGCCGGATCGGCGACAAGTTCCCCCACTGGGCCAACACTGATACCGGCGACTGGGTCACCACCGATGACGGGGACTGGACCGGTGGCTACTACGTCGGCATGCACTGGCTGGCGCTGAAGGTGGCGCCGAATCCGGCGCTCGAAGCGCGCGCGCATCGCCTGGCTGCGCGCATCGGCGACCGCACGACCCAGCACTCGGTATTCAAGTCGTTTCCCGTCTACTACGGCGCAGCCATCGGCGCGATGCTCGGCGACCGGCCGAAGCTGCGCGACAACGTCCTCGCCTGCGCGCGCAGCCTGGTGAAGATGTACGACCCGGTGCTCGGGCTGGTGCCGCTGGGCAGCCAGGCCGAGGAAGGCGCGCACATCGGCAGCGGGGAGACGAGCATCGACAGCATGCAGACCGCGCCCTTCCTGTACTGGGCGGCGCGCGAGGCGAACGACCCTGCGATGCGCGACGTGGCATTCCATCATGCGGACCGCATCGTCGGCCTGCACCTGCGCGCGGACGATTCCTTCATCCAGTCGAGCTCGCTCGACCCGAAATCCGGCGAGCTTGTGCGCCACTACACCCACAAGGGCATCAGCGACACCAGCACCTGGGGCCGCGCGCAGGGCTGGGGGATGCTGTTCTCCACCATGAGCTTCCTGCACGATCGCACGCAGGCGCACTGGCTTGCGTCCGCCATGCGTGGTGCGGACTGGTGGATCGCGCATGTGCCGGCCGATCGCATCGCGTACTGGGATTTCGACGACCCCAAGATCCCCGACACCGAGCGCGACTCGGCGGCCACCTCGATCGCCGCCGCCGCGCTGCTGCGCCTGGCGACGGTCGCGCCGGCGCCGAAGGCAAAGGCCTACCGCGCGTTTGCCGAAGAAACCGTTGCCGCCCTCGTCGAACGCTGCCTCACGCCGGTCGGCGCGAACGACACGCGTTCTCCGGGAATGCTGACCAACGCGTGCTTCAACAAGCGGCCCGACGCGCGGCCCCATGACGCCGGCACCAACTGCGAGTTCATCGTCGGGGACTACTACTTCTTCGAGAGCCTGCTGGCGGTGGCCGGAATCGTGGATCCCGCGAAGCTGTAAGGTCGCCGCCGCGAGCCGGCACGCGTTCCGGTGCCTCAGGTGCTGCGCGGCAGGACGTCCTCCCACGCAGGGCAGTTGCGCTCGGCATACGGGCGGTCCCAGTTCGCGCAGTTAGCCTTGTCCACGACCTGGACCGGCAGCATGATCCGCGCCGGAATCGACTCCCCGCGCAGGTGCCGCAACGCGGCTTCCGTCGCTATGCAGGCCATCGCCATGGCATCGAAATCGGCCGTGGCGAGCATGCGACCGGCCTTGATCGCGGCGATCGCCTCGGGCACTGCATTAACCCCGACCACCAGCGGCCTGGGCAGGGCCAGCCCCGCTGCGTCAAGCGCATCCAATGCGCCGAGGGCCATCGAATCGTTGGCCGCGATGACCGCATCGAACCGCACCCCCTTGGCCAGAAGCCCAGACACTGTTGCGCATCCGATGTCGCGCTGGTAGTCGCCGCGTACCGAAGCGACGACAACGAGTTGCGGGAATTCCGCGAGCGCAGTCAGGATGCCACGCTGCCTCTCACCCGTCGTCCCAGACGCCGGGATGCCTTCGAGGATCAGGATTCGTGCGCCCGGCCCCAGATGTCGCGCGACATGCCGCGTGATCTCCGCCGCAAGCGAAAAATCGTCCGACCCGACAAAGCAGACCCGCTCGCCTACTTTTATTTCCGAAATCAGGTTGACGATCGGGATGCCGGCAGCGTTGGCCCGAAGGACCGCTTCGCCCACGGCCACCTGATCCACCGGCACGAAGACCATGGCATCCACGTGTTCGCCGACCGCGCGCCCGATCAGGGCAATCTGCTCGGCGATGTCGTCCGGCGTGTCCGGCACGTAGTGGATCGCGCGCGCGCCAAGCCGGGCGGCGACCCGATCGGCACCCTGGCGCGCGCCTTCGTAGGCCGCGTTGGTCCGGTTCTTGGTAAAGACGGCAATGGTGCGCGGTTGCATGCGTGCTACTCAAATTCGCACGGCAAAGGGCGGCTAGAACTCGGCCTTGTCACCAGGCTTCAGCGCGATCACCTTCACCGGAGCGTTACCCAGCGCCTGCACCAATTCAGCCGGGGTGCCTTTTCCGAGCGGGTTCGCGCCGTAGTGCATCGGGATCGCCACCTTGGTCTTCAGCAACTCGCGCACCGCAAAGGCGGCGTCGGCCGGGTCCATCGTGAAGTGCCCGCCAATCGGGATCAGCACCACATCCGGCTTGTAGTACTCGCCGATCAACTTGAGGTCGCCGAACAGCCCGGTATCGCCCATGTGATAGATCCGGAAGCCGTTCTCCAGTTCGATGATATAGCCCACCGGTTCTCCGCCCGGATGAGTCTCGTCCTTGCCGGTGGTTGGGTTGCGCCAGACGTACACCGACGAGTGCTCGGCGTGCACTGCCGTCACCTTGATTCCGGGTAGCGGGGTGATGCGTCCGCTCTTGTTGAAACGCGGCAGTTGCGCCGGCGGCAGCACGCCCAGCGTGGAGAGCGCCATGTTCAGGTCGCCCGGCCCCCACATCGGGATATGGTTGAGCGTGGCCAATGCGGGTGCATCGCCGATATGGTCGCCATGCCCGTGGGTGACCAGCAGCAGGTCGACCTTGCCCAGCGCCTCGAGCTTCTTGTACTCGGGCGGCGTCAGCGGGTTCTTCGTCAGCCAGGGATCGATCACGATCACCTTCCCCCCGGGGGTCGTGATCCGGAATGCGGATTGCCCGAGCCACAGCAGTTCCACCTTGCCCGATTGCGGGAACGCGGCCGAAGGAAGGAGCGACGCGCACGCGACCAGGAACGCAACCAGGGTTCTCATTGCTTCCCCGCCGCGCTGCTGCCCGCGCTGGTTCCCGCAATCTTGCCGAACACCGCACCGTTGGTCAGCCCGGTGCCGCCCGGATAGTTGAAGTAGAAGATTCCGCCGACCAGTTCGCCCGCTGCGTACAGGCCCGGGATCGGCAGCCCGTCGGTGGAGATCACCTGCGCGTCGGTATTGATGCGCAGGCCACCGAAGGTAAACGTGATGCCGCAGGTCACCGCATAGGCCTCATACGGCGCCGTGTCGAGCACGTTGGCCCAGTTCGACTTGGGGATGGGCAGGCCCGTGGTGCCGCGGCCATCCTTCACGTTCGGGTTGAACGGGACCTCGGTCTGCACGGCCGCGTTGTAGGCCTTCAGCTCCTTCAGCGCAACCTCCGCGTTCACGTCGTCGAGTTTCGTGACCAGTTCCTCGAGCGTGTTGGCGGTGACCTTGGTCACCTGCTTGATCTTGTACTCGTCGCGCAGTTGCGGCTTCATCTTCGCGTCGAAGATCTGCCAGGCGAACTGGCCGGGCTGGTTGAGGATCACGCGGCCGTACTTCGCGTAGGTGTAGTTGCGGAAATCCGCGCCCTCGTCGACGAACCGCTTGCCCTCCGCGTTGATGTAGACGCCCCAGGGATACGAATGCTTCTGGAACTGGTCGCCGATTGCGAGGTCGCCGAATTCCGGCGCGTTGCGCTCCCAGGCCACGGCGTGGCAGCCCGACCAGTTGCCGGTCGGCGAGGCGCCGATGTCCAGCGCCATGCGGATCACGTCGCCGGTATTGAAGCGCGTGCCGCGCACCTTGGCCAGCTCCCAGCCGGGGCCGAGGTAGCGCGCGCGCATTTCCGGATTCGCCTGGAAGCCACCCGCCGCGAGCACCACCGCCTTCGCGTCGATCCGGGTCGTCTTTCCCTTGACCTTGACCTGTACGCCCTTCACGCCCTCGTCATCGGCCATCAACCCGGTGACGCGCGCCTCGTACCAGACTTCGATGCCGTTCTTCTTCGCCGCGTTGGTCAGGTTTTCCACCAGCCCCGGACCGCCGCCCACCGCTTCCACCGTGAGGCCACCCCAGAACTTGAACTTCCCGTTGATGTTGAACGCCTGGCGTCCCCAGGCGGCGGTAAAGCGGACGCCTTTCTTCTGCATCCAGGCCACGGTATCGAGGCTGCGCTTGACCAGGATTTCGGTCAGGTCGGGGTCGCAGCGGAATTCGGTCACGCGCGCCATGTCGTCGAGGAACTGGTTCGCGGAATAGGTGCCGAAGTCCGTGCGCGCGATTTCCTCCGGGCTCAGGTCGGGAATCGCCCGCTTGAGGTCGTCCACGCCTTCGTAAGCCACGCGCATCAGCCCCGCGGTGAAGCGCGAATTTCCGCCCGCCTCGTCCTCGGGCGCCCGCTCGAGCACCAGCACCTTCGCACCCTTTTCCTGCGCTGCCAGCGCGGCACAGAACGCCGCATTTCCCGCACCCACCACCACTACATCGTATGCACTGCTCATTGCCTCTCCAGTTTGCATGTCCGGTTCCGGACACGGGATTTTACGTTCTTCCTTACAGCCACAGTATCTGCTTGCGATAGTCGAGATCCCTCAACAGCGGCTCAGCCGGACCCTGATGGAAGACTTCGCCGCGCTCCAGCGCGAACACGCGGTCGGCCAGCGCCAGCACGAGGTCGAGGTTGTGCTCCACGATCACGATCGAGGTCTCGCCACGCAAGCGGTCGAACACCGTAAACAGTTCCTGGACGATGGACGGCGCGAGACCCTCGAAGGGCTCATCAAGCAACAGCAGCCGCACATTGCCCGACAGCGCGCGGGCCACCGCCACCATCTGCTGCTCGCCGCCGGAGAGATAGTCGGCGGCGACGCGCATGCGCGCCTTCAGGCGCGGGAAGAGTTCGAGGATCTTCTCCTCGCTCCACACCGTGCCTTCGCTGCCATCGGTCTTTCGGGCGAGGCGCCCCAGCGACAGGTTCTCGGCCACCGTCATGCCGGCGAACAGCCCCCGCCCCTGCGGAACATAGCCGATGCCCATGCGCGCGATGTCCGGTGCCGGCAGCCCGGCGATGTCGCGGCCCGCATAACGGATGCTGCCGGAAGCGGGCTTTACCAGCCCGGCGAGCGTCTTAAGCAGGGTCGATTTTCCGGCGCCGTTGCGCCCGAGCAGCGCGACGATCTCGCCTTCACGAACGTCCAGGCTCGCCGCGTTCAGGATATGGCTTTTGCCGTAGAACGCATTGACCTTCGAGAAATCGAGCAGCTCGACGCGGCTGCCTGCGCCGGCAGCCGCCCGCCCCACCGTAACCGGCGTGCCGCTGCCGGTATAGATCTCCTGCACGCGCGGATGATTGCGCACTTCCTCAGGCGTGCCCGCCATCAGGACCTCGCCCTGGTTCATCACGGTGACATGCTGCGAGAATCCAAGCACGCGGTCGATATCGTGTTCGACGATCAGCACCGGGATGTTGGCGGCTACCTCCTGGATCAGCCGCGACACGCGTTCACGCTCGGCGGCCGCAAGGCCCGCCAGGGGCTCATCGAGCAGCAGCACGCTTGGCCGCGAACCGAGCGAAATTCCGAGATCCACCAGGCGTTGCCCGCCGTAGGACAGATCCCCGCCGACGACCTTCTCAATCCCGTCCACGCCGAGGAAGCGCACCAGCTCCACGGTTTGCGCGTGGATATCGGTGTAGCTGTCGATGTCGCGCCAGGCGTTGAAGCGTCCGCGATGGTGTGCCTGCAGGGACAGGCGCAGGTTCTCGTAGATCGACAGGCCCTTGAACAGGTTGGTGATCTGGAATGAACGCGCAACACCGCGCCCGCAGATCCGGTTGGGCGCCAGCCCGTGAATCGGCTTGCCGTGCAGGCTGACGCGGCCCTGGTCGGGGGCGAACAGGCCACTTACCAGGTTGAACAGCGTGGTCTTGTCGGCGCCGTTGGGCCCGATCAATGCGTGGATCTGCCCGGCATCGATCCGCAGGTTCGCGCCGACCACCGCGTGGATGCCTCCGAAGTGTTTGGAAACTGCCTCGACCTCGAGCACCGTGCCCTGCTGCAGGGGTGGGCGCAGGAACTCCGGCAGGGGCAGGCCTTCAATGAGTTTGCGCCCGTCCATCGCGGCCCCTTCCTCGGGCGGTGGCCGCAGGCGGCGCATCAACTGCGCCCAGATGCCGGTCAGTCCGCCGGGGGAAAACATCACGAAACCGACGAATACCAGGCCGAACCAGAGCAGCCAGTTGGAACTCCAGATCGAGAACAGCTCGCGGAACAGGATGAAGAACAGCGCGCCGAGCGCCGGCCCGAGGATCTGGTGCATGCCGCCGATCACCACCATCGCCAGCAACTCGCCGGAGAATTCGACCGATGTCATGTCCGCGGTGACGAGGTAGTTTAGAAATCCCAGCAGCGCGCCGGCGAGGCCCGTGACCGTGGCCGAAAGCACGAAGGCGCCAAGCCGGTAGCGGTCCACGTCGTAGCCCTGGAACGTGGCGCGCACCTGGTTTTCGCGGATCGCCACCAGCACATGGCCAAAGGGAGAGCGCACCACGCGCAGCAGCAGGTAAAACGCCGCCAGCCCGATCACGGCGACCAGCCCGTAGTAGGCGAGCGAGTCGCTGAAGTCAAGCGGCCCGATGCGGCTGCGCGAGAGCCCTCCCAGCCCGTCCTCTCCGCCGGTCAGCTCGGTCCAGCGGAACGCGATCGTGAACGTCAGCGCGGCAAAAGCCAGCGTCAGCAGCGAAAAATACACTCCGCGCCGGCGCAGGATCAGCACGCCGACCAGCGCCGACAGCAGCGCGACGAACACAACGGCGAACAGCATCGGCAGCAGCAGCTGCCCGTTCAGCCAGTGCTTTTGCGCGATTCCCGCCGCGTAGGCGCCGATGCCGAACCAGGCGCCATGGCCAAATGAGGTCAGCCCGGTAAAACCGACCAGCAGGTTGAGTCCCATCGCCGCGAGCGCGAAGATGACCACCATGCTGGCGTTGTTCGCCGTAAGGCCGATCAACTGCATCAGCACCGGCAGCGCGAACAGCAGAACCGTCGCGATCAACAGCGGCCGCGTATTGGGTTTCGCGAGCCAGGCGTTCATGCGCCGGCTCTCATGTGACCGATCTCATTCGAACTTCTCGATACGCTCGCCGAGCAGGCCGCGCGGGCGAAACAGCAGCACGAAGAACATCAGCACATACATCGAGGCCTCGCCGGCTGCCGGCACGAAGTTGATCGTGATGCCGCGCACCACGCCCACCAGCAACGCGGCGAGCACCACGCCCCAGAAACTGCCCAGCCCCCCGATCACTACGACGACAAACGCGATCGTGATGACCTCGGCGCCCATCGCCGGGTGCACCGCGGCAATCGGGCCGAACAGCGCGCCCGCCAGCGCTGCCATGGCGACGCCGAGCACCACGATCGCAGTCATGTATGGTGGCAGGCGGATGCCAAGCGCGGCCACCATGTCCGGGCGCTGGATGCCGGCGCGCACCACGCGGCCAAAAGCAGTCTTGTGCAGCAGCAGCCACACGCCCACCAGCACCAGCGCGACCACCGCAAGCAGCAGCAGGCGGTAGCGCGAGAACATGAAATCGCCAAGCAGCAGCTGGCCCTTGAAGGCGCCCGGCATGGAGACTGCGATCGGCGCAGGACCCCACAGGATGCGGATCGCCTGCTCGGCGATCAAGGCCAGGCCGAAGGTCAGCAACAGCGTGATGATCGGATCGGCGGTATAGAAGCGGCGCAGGAAGAAGCGCTCGAACACGAGTCCCAGCATCCCGACCGCCACGGGCGCCAATACGACCGACGCGCCGAAACCGAAGGTCTTGGCGATCTCGAGCGAGACGTAGGCGCCAAGCGCGTAGAACGCGCCATGTGCGAGGTTGACGACCCCGCCGACGCTGAAGATCAGCGACAGGCCCAGTGCGATCAGGAGGTAATAGCCCCCGAGCACAAGGCCGTTCACCACCTGTTCGAGGAGAAACAGGAGTTGCATGTTCAATCCGGGAATGCGGGGGCGGCCACCGCCGGACCGGCCGGCGACCGAACCCGCCTGACTACATCTTGCAGGTGTTCTGCGCCTTGGTCGTCGCCAGGAGTTCCAGCGGCTGGTTCGCTGCGGGCAGCGCGGTGCTGAACTGGAGGAAGTCGTACTTGTCCCTGGCCTTGCCCTTGGGTTTGACCGTGAACGAATACGCTTCCTGCATCAGCTGGTGGTCCCACGAGCGGAAATAGCCCTTGCGCCCTTTCAGCACGTCGAACTGGGTTTCCTTCTCGAAGTACGCGATCAGCTTCTCGGAGTCGGTCGACTTGGTCTCGTTCATGGCCTGCGCCATCATCTTCATCGAGATGTAGTCGATCCATGCATGGTTCTCTGGCACATGGCCGTGCTTTTTCACGAAGGTGGCCACAAACGCCTTGGCTGAGGGCACGTCGAGGTCATGGTGCCACGAGGTCGGCCAGGTGCCGGAGAGGTTGCCCTCGCCCGCAGCCCATGCGTCCGCCGTGTTCAGGTTGAAACCGACCACCGGGTACGGCAGGCCGAATTCGGCGTACTGCTTGACGAAGTTGGTGACCTGGTTGCCACCCAGGTTGGTCGACACGACGTCGGGCTTGGCCTGGCGGATCTTGAGCAGGTAGGGGCTGAAATCGGTGGCCGTGGTGGCGACCAGTTCGTCGCCGATCAGGTTGCCGCCGTGCGCGGCGAAGAAGGCCTTGGCGCCCTTCGCGAGGTCGTGGCCGAACAGGTAATCCGAAGTCAGGCTGAAGAATTTCTTGCCCTTCATCATGTTGTCGCGCTCCAGCTGCAGGCCGACCGCGTTGACCATCACGGTCACCGGGATATCGACGTGGAAGGTGTAGCGATTGCAGTCCGCGCCGCGCAGCACGTCGGAACGCGCGCCGACGCTCATGAACAGGCGCTTGTTGCGCGCCGCCACCTGCATGATCGTCTTGGCGGAAGCCGAGTTGATCTCGCCGACCAGCACGGTCGCGCCATCGCGCTCGAGCATGCGCTGCGCCTTCGTCGCCGCGGTGGCCGGGTTGACCGAGTCCTCGGACATGACATCGAGCTTCCTGCCCATGACCCCGCCGGCCGCATTGATCTCTTCGACGGCAATGTCCTTGCCCATTACGGCATAGCCGCCCAGCGCGCCGAGAAACCCTGTCAGCGGCGTGAGGTATCCGATCTTGATCGCATCGGACTGCGCGCGCACGATGGCCGGGAAGCCAAGCGCCAGCGCGCCCGCCGCGCCGGCCTGCAGCACCTTGCGGCGGCCGGTCGATACGCCTGCCGGTTCCGTGACCTGCTTCTTATCTGTCTTCATGTTGTCTCCTCGTTGGTATTGACGATGCAGTTGTGTTTCATAATTTCCCTGGAGTCCGGGAGGCTCAGGAAAATTTCATAATGTCGCAACGTTATTCAAAGTATCAAATAAACCGGCCGCAGCCGCAAGATATGGCGTCAGGCGACCCGCGTCGGGCGCTTTGCGTCGTAGCCGAGCCGGGCGGAGATACCCTGGGCAGCCTCGCGCACCAGCGCGGCCTTTTCCTGCAGCGACTGCAGCGACAGGCGCCATACCGCGCCAGAGATGCCCACCGCGCCGGCAACGCGGCCCGCGAAATCGTGCACCGGCACCGCGACGCAGCGGATCTCCTCGTCGAATTCCCCGTCGTCGTAGGCGATGCCCTTCTTTCGCACCGCCTCAATCTCGCGCAACAGCGCGTCGCGCTCGACAATGGTCTTGGCTGTGAATTTCTGCAGCGGCTTCGTGCCGAGGAACTGGCGTATCTGCGCGTCGTTGAGCGGGGTCAACAACACCTTGCCAAGCGCGGTCGCATGCGCCGGTCGCTGCCCGCCGTTGCGGTCCACCATCTGCAGCAGACCCGACCCCGCGGTGCGCGCGATCACCGTGATCTGGTTGCCCGAGCGGATGGCGAAGTGCGCCGCCTCCCCGGTTGCGCCGGTCAGGGTCTCGAGCACCGGCGTGGCAACCGCAAGGAACGAATTCTCCTCCAGCGCGCCGGCCGCCAGCGTGAAGACCTTGCTGCCGATACGATAGCGCTTCGATTCGGCGACCTGCCCCACATAGCCGAGCTGCACCATGGTCTTCACAAGGTGGAAGGTCGTGCTGTTGTGCAGGCCGACCGCCTTGCTCAGGTCGGCCAGGTTGATCCCGTCCCGATGGCGGCCGATCTCCTCGATGATCGCGAACGCGCGCTCGAGCGACTGGATGCCGCCCTTTGGCGCTGCACCGGATGCGACTGCGGCGGGAGACGCCGCGACCAACTTCTTTTTAGCGGGCATGCCGACCTCCCTATTTGTCCTCGACCGGCGTGGTGACGACGATGAACGTCAGGTCGGTGAGGCCGTTATTGACGATCGAGTGCGACAGGCCGGGCGGGATGAAGATCACGTCGTGCCTGCGCACGATTCTCTCCTTGCCTTCGATCACCATCGACCCCTCGCCTTCCAGCACATGGTAGATCTGCTCCTGCACCTTGTGCGTGTGGGTCTCCACGTAGGCCATCGGCTGGTAAGTGGAGATGCGGTAGTCGACCAGCCGCGACCCCGCAGTCTCCGGTCGTACCAGCGGTTTGGACAACGCGCTGCCGAAATGCCCCGGGTACTGCTTCCACGGCGTCTCGACGACGTTGCGGATCACTGCAGCGCGCCGGTCTTTTGTACTGCCTTTGCTCTTGTCTTTTTTCTTCATGTGATCACCTCACGTGTTTCTTGCCGAAAATGGGTTCCTTGTGCGGGATGGGCGGCAGCGCCCAGGCCCCGGTGCCGGGCGGACGCACGTCGGCATCGACGTGCACGTCGATCAGGCAGGGCTTGCCAAGCTTGATGGCGTGCTCAAGCGCACCCTTGAAATCCTCCGACTTGGTGACCGTGTGCCCTTCAACACCGGCCGCGCGTGCCCAGGCCGCGAAATCCGGGTTGTAGGGTTTCTTCTCGGGCCCGCTGTAGAAGCCGGTGCCGTACTCGCGCCCTTCGAAGTAGGCGTACTGCAGGTCACGGATCGCGCCCCACGCAAAGTTGTTCCACACCACCCACACGGCCGGGATGTCGTATTCCACCGCGGTGCACAGCACATGGGGCACCATCGTGAACCCGCCGTCGCCGCAGATCGACACACAGGGGCGGTCGGGCGCGGCAAGCTTGGCGCCGAGGATCGAACTCGGGCCGAAACCCATGCCCGAAAAACCCCAGGTGTTGAGCATGGTCTGCGGCCGGCGCGCCTCCCAGAACTGCATGAACCAGTTGTGGTGGATGCCCGAATCGAGCGAGATGATCGCGTCATCGGGCAGGACCGCGCGGCAGTCGGCGACGATGCGCTCGGGGCGGATCGGCGAGGTGTGCAGGTTGAAGTTCGGCGCGACGTACTTCTCCCATTCGGCGCGCCACGCAGCGATCTCGGCATGCCACGCGGCAAACTGGGTTGCGCCGTCGAGCTTCCTGCCCGCCGCTTCGGCCAGTACCTGGGTGAGGAAGGTGCGCGCATCGGCCAGGATCCCGAGGTCGGGCGCGTAGTTGCGGCCGATCTCGGCGTGGTCCACGTCGACATGGACCAGTTTCGACGCGGGAATGTTCCACGAATAGCCCGGCATCCACGAGGAGGCCGAGCGGTCGTCAAAACGCGCGCCGATCGCGATGATGAGGTCCGTGTAGCGCCCCGCCTGGTTGGCCTGGTAGGCCCCGTTGCGGCCGATGAACCCCAGCGACAGCGGGTCACTCATATTGAGGCAGCCCATGCCGTTGGGCGAGCTGATCACGGGAATGCGGTAGGTGGTGGCAAACGCGGTGAGTTCTTTCGAGGCTTCTGAGAGGGTCACGCCGTGCCCGATGAAAATCACCGGGCGGCGCGCGACCTGCAGCATGTCGAGCACGCGGCGCACGTCGTCTGGCGAAGCGCCGCTGCGCCGCTTGTCGAAACCGTCCCACGCGGGCTCGAGCGGCACGTCGGCCTCTTCCTGGAACAGGTTGTAAGGAATGTCGAGGTTCACCGGCCCGGGGCGGCCGCTGGTCATCGTGGTGACCGACTGGCGCAGCGCCAGCGGCAGCATGTCGACGCGCGAAGGCTGGAAGCTGCGCTTCACCACCGGGCGGATCACGTTGGGGAAATCCGCCTGGTTGTGGCGGTTGAGTTCCTGGAACGGGCTGCGGTTGAACTGCGAGGTCGGCACGTTCGCGGTAATTGCGAGCAATGCCGACGAATCGGTCTGCGCAACCGCGAGCGCCATGATCAGGTTCGCCGAGCCCGGCCCGGTGGAGGTGAGGGTCGCCACCGGCTGGTGCTTCACGCGGAAATAGCCGTCGGCCATATGCGCCGCGACCTGCTCGTGGCGCGGGGAGATCAGCTTGATCTTGTCGCGCACCTGGTAGAGCGGATCGAGCAGCCCGACGTTGCCGTGCCCGCAGATGCCGAAGATGTAGGGCATCTTTTCCTTGACGAGGAACTCGGCGATCATCTCGCCGCCCTTCTTCGTCACGGTCTTCGGCGCTTCGGCCTTGGGGTTTGCGGCTGCGTCCTGCAGTCCCTTTTCGCTGGGTTTGTTCATCGTGCCCTCCTTATGTCGTCAGTTCTTCCGCAGCTTCGCTGTGCGCGGGTTGCGCGGATTGTTCTACAGGCTGCATCGCGTGCAGCGCTGCCAGGTACGCGAAGGTCATGCCGGGGCCGAGCTGCGCGCCCGCCCCGGGATATTCCCCGCCCATCACCGAATGCATGTCGTTGCCCACTGCGTACAAGCCGCGAATGGGATCGCCTTGCGCATTGCACACCCGCGCATGCGTGTCGGTGCGCAAGCCGAGGCTCGTGCCCAGCGGCGTCGGCTCCACGCGCACCGCATAGAACGGCGGACGCGCGATCGGCCCCAGGCACGGATTGGGCGCGTGGGACGCATCGCCGTTGCCGCGGTCGTAGGCGTTGTCGCCCTTGCCGAAATCGGCATCCACGCCGGTTTTCGCGAATTCGTTCTGCCGCCTGACCGTTTCGGCCAGGGCTTCGGGCGGGACACCGATCTGCTCGGCCAGCCCCTCCACCGTGGCAGCGGACTGCAGGTAGCCTGAAGCCACGTAGCGTTTCGGCCGAAGCGTCATCGGCAACACCATGCCCAGGCCGTACTTCCAGAGGAAGCGCCGGTCGCACACCAGCCACGCGGGCACGTTGCCGGTGCGGTACATCGCGCGCGTGAACTCGTGGTAGGACACCGCCTCGTCGGTGAAGCGCGTGCCCGCGCTTCCTACCGCGACCAGCCCGGGCTTGGAGCGATCGAGCACGATATGCGGATAGACCGCAGAGGAGCCGTCCTCGCGTGTGGCCACCGAACTGGGGAACCAGAGCGCGTTGTCTTCACCCGACGGTCCCAGCACCCCACCCGCCTCTTGCCCCAGGCGCAGCGTGTCGCCCACGCAGCCTTCGTAGGCCGGCGTATGTTGCGCCACCGGATGCGGCAGATACTTTTCGCGCAGCGCGGCGTTGGCCGGGAATCCGCCACCCGCCAGCACGACGCCGCGGCGGGCGCGCACGCGGTAGATGCTGCCGTGGTGGCGCACCACCACGCCGCGGACCTCGCCGTCGGTAATCAGGCGTTCGGTTTGTGCCTCGCACCAGAATGCGACCTTGCGTTCCAGCAGCGCGTGGTAGAGCCGCGCAACCAGCGCGTTGCCAAGCACGAGGCGTGTGCCGCGCGAAAAACGCAGCCGGTCCACCAGATAGCGCAGCAACATGCGTGCGCCGAGCAGCGTGCCGTCGATGGATCGGCCGGCACGCATCAACCTTGCCGCTTCGCCGCGTGTCACCATCATGCCGCCGAACAGCATCAGTTCCAGTATCGGCCAGCCTAGGCGCTTGAATTCCTCGCCCAGCAGGCGGCCGTCGAACTCGGGCGGCTCCAGCGGCCGCTCGCCAAGCGCGGCGCCGGGCAGGTCCTGGCGGTAGTCGGGGTGCGAGGGGTACGGCCGGAACACAAAGCCTGCGTGTGCTTTCAGCCATGCGATCATTTCCGGCCCCGCAGCGAGGAAAGCCTCGCGCAAGCTCCGGTCGGCCTTCTGCCTGACCAGCGCATTGAGGTACGACCCGACCTCGCTGTCCCCGGCTGGCGGTATCCACAGGGTGCCCGAAGCGCGCGCGGACGTTCCCCCGATGAAGGCCGTGCTCTCCAGCACCAGCACTTTCGCTCCGCCGACCGCAGCCACCAGCGCCGCGGTCATCCCGGACGCGCCGGAGCCGAGCACGACGAGGTCGTACTCGGTGTCAAAAACGTCGGTTGCAGTCGCGGTATCCAAGGTGCGTCCGTTGAGTCGGATCTTCGCTATTATCGCATCTACCCCGGCATTGTGAAATATCGGTCTTGCGCCGCGCCGCCCGAAAAGAACGCTACGGCAAATGCCG
>JBBQVP010000008.1:0-49844 GCA_038211455.1 Burkholderiales bacterium | reverse complement strand
CGCACGCGCTGCTCGCCGAACTGGGCGAGCCGATGCTGTCAGCGACGCTGCAGTTTCCCGGCGAAGACGTGCCTCTATCGGAAGGAGAAGACATCCGTGCCAGGCTGGAGCGCCAGCTCGACCTGATACTCGACGCAGGCCATTGCGGGATCGAGCCGAGCACAGTAATCGACCTGAGCGGGGACTCGCCGGCCGTGCTGCGTGTTGGGGCCGGGGATGTCGAGGCGCTAGGATTGACCCCGGTCGACTGATCCGGCGGCTTTGCGCCGGAGCGTCCTGCGTGGCGCATCTGCTAAAATTGCGGACTTGGCTCTATCCGCGGCGATGGAAATTAATCAACTCATTCAAACCATTGCCATTTATGCGCTTCCCGTGTTGTTCGCAATTACGCTCCACGAGGCTGCCCATGGCTATGTTGCGCGTTATTTCGGCGATATGACGGCCTTCGCGCAGCGACGCATCAGCCTCAATCCCATGCGTCACATCGATCCGGTCGGTACGATCGTCGTTCCGCTGGCGATCCTGCTGCTTTCGGGCGGCCGGTTCCTGTTTGGCTGGGCAAAGCCGGTTCCGGTCAACTACTCGGCGCTCAGAAAGCCGAAACAACACATGGCCTGGGTAGCGGCAGCCGGACCCGGCGCGAACCTGGCGATGGCGCTGGGGTGGGCCGCACTGCTCAAGCTCGGCCTGATGCTGCCGGGCAATTCGTACACGGAACCGATGCTCCGAATGGCGCAGGCAGGCGTGCTCGTAAACCTGGTGTTCATGTTCCTCAACCTTCTGCCCATCCTGCCGCTGGACGGTGGTCGCATCCTGACCAGCCTTCTCCCGAACCGCATGTCGTGGCAGTACGCAAAGCTGGAACCCTGGGGCCTGCCCCTGCTGTTCATCCTGCTTGCGACCCATCTGCTCGACGCGGTCCTGAATCCGCTGGTAGATTTTTCCGCCTCGCTGATCCGGGCGCTTGTCCTTCTATAGAGTACCGAAAACAATGCATGAACCCCGTGTACTTTCAGGAATGCGCCCCACCGGCGCCTTGCACCTGGGCCATTACCATGGCGTATTGAAAAACTGGGCGAAGCTCCAGGCAGAGTACCCGTGCCTGTTTTTCGTGGCCGACTGGCATGCACTGACCACGAACTATGACGACCCGGGTTCGATCGAGCAGAACACCTGGGACATGGTGGTGGACTGGCTTGCCGCCGGAATCGACCCTGCGCAGGCGACGTTGTTCATCCAGTCTCAGGTCCCGGAACATGCGGAACTGCACCTGCTGCTGTCGATGATCACCCCGCTGGGCTGGCTCGAACGTGTGCCGACCTACAAGGACCAGCAGGAAAAGCTTTCGAGCAAGGACCTGTCCACTTACGGGTTTCTGGGCTATCCGTTGCTTCAGTCAGCCGACATCCTGATCTACCGGGCAAATATGGTGCCGGTCGGCGAGGATCAGGTACCGCACGTTGAATTCACGCGCGAAGTGGCGCGACGCTTCAATCACTTGTACGGGCGCGAGCCCGGGTTCGAGGAAAAGGCCAAGACGGCGGTCAAGAAAATGGGAAGCAAGAAGGCGCGTCTTTTCAATGAATTGAGAACGCGCTATCTGGAGCAAGGGGATGAAGGCGCGCTCGGTTCTGCGCGCGCGCTTCTGGAGGAAACGCAGAATCTGCCTCGCGGTGACCGCGAGCGCCTTTTCGGCTGGCTTGAGGGCAGCGGAAAGAAGATCCTCGTGGAGCCAGGCGCGATGCTGACTGAGTCGTCGCGACTCCCGGGGCTTGATGGACAGAAGATGTCCAAGTCCTACGGGAACGACATTTCATTGCGCGAGGATGCGGATTCAGTGACGAAGAAGATCCGCACCATGCCCACAGACCCGGCGCGCGTGAAGCGCACTGACCCGGGCAATCCGGATCACTGCCCGGTATGGCAGATGCATTTGGTGTACTCCGACGAGTCGCGCAAGACCTGGGTGCGCGAGGGTTGTACAAGCGCAGGAATCGGATGCCTCGAATGCAAACAGCCCGTCATCGACGCCGTTCTCGCGGAGCTGGCACCGATGCGCGAACGCGCGCAGACCTACATCGACGACCCGACGCTCGTGAAGAACATCATTGCGGACGGCTGCGACAAGGCGCGCAAACTCGCCACCGAAACAATGCGTGAGGTCCGCGAGGCGATGGGGCTTGCGGGTGCCTGACATGACCGGCGCCGAACAGGAAGCCGATCTGCTGCAGGCCGGCCTGGCCCAGGAGGATCCCGACGACGCGCATGTGGCGAAGATCTATGGCGAGCGGCTGATCCAGCTGCCGCTGGACCTTTACATCCCGCCCGACGCGCTCGAAGTTTTTCTTGACGCATTCGAAGGGCCGCTCGATCTCCTGCTGTACCTGATCCGCAAGCAGAACCTCAATGTGCTCGACATTGCGATGGCGCCGCTGACGCGGCAGTACCTCGAATATGTGGAAGCAGCGCGCGCAAAGAATCTTGAGCTGGCCGCGGATTACCTCGTCATGGCGGCCATGCTCATCGAGATCAAATCGCGGATGCTGCTGCCGCGCCCGCCGTCGGCAGCGGGTGAGGAAGAGGATCCGCGTGCCGAGCTGGTGCGGCGATTGCTCGAATACGAACAGATGAAAAAGGCGGCGCGCCAGCTCGACGAGATGCCGCAGGTCGGGCGCGACGTGACTGCAGTGTCAGTGTGGATAGAACGGACCGTGGTCGCGCAGATGCCGGATGTCAATCCGCAGGATCTGGCAGAAGCGTGGCGCTCGCTGCTGCAGCGCGCGCGCTTGTCTGCGCATCATCATGTGACCCGCGACCAGCTCTCGGTGCGCGAGTACATGACGCGGATCCTGCGCCGGCTCAATGAGTCCGGGATGCGGGAGTTCACCGAATTGTTCGAACCGGGACTGGGTACGCCGGTGCTGGTGGTTACTTTCATCGCGCTGCTCGAGCTGGTCCGTGAAACGCTGGTCGAGATCACGCAATCCGAATGTTTCGCACCGATCTACGTAAAATTGTCACATGCTCAATCCCACTGAAGCCAAGAACATCATCGAAGCAGCGCTCCTCGCCTCGCAGGAACCTGTGCCGCTCAACGGCATCCGGCGACTGTTCGACGAGGACATCGGCGCTGATACGCTACGCCGGCTTCTGGGCGAACTGCGCGAGGAGTGGTCCGGGCGCGCCGTGGAACTCGTCAACCTGGCTACCGGCTGGCGATTCCAGACGCGGCCTGAGTTCCAGAAATTCGTCGATCGCCTGAACCCGGAGAAGCCGCCGCGGTATTCGCGTGCTGTGATGGAGACGCTGGCGATCATTGCCTACCGCCAGCCCGTGACCAGGGGAGACATCGAGGACATCCGCGGTGTCGCGGTGTCGGCGCAGATCGTGCAATCACTTGAAAATCGCGGCTGGATCGACGTTGTCGGCCATCGCGAAGCGCCGGGGCGCCCGGCGCTGTATGCCACTACGAAATCCTTCCTCGACGATCTGGGCCTGCGCTCTCTGCAGGAACTGCCGCCGCTTGAGGAAGTCGCCAGGACACTTCCCCTTGAATACACGCCACCCACCGAAGTTGCCGACCAAACCGCCGATCAACCAGAACTTGAAGCCGAAGCCGAAGCCGAAAGCGAAGGCATCGGGCGGGACCCTGGCGCACCAGACCCCGGCGCGGTCGAAGACGGTGCGGCCGACCTCGCCCCAGCGTCCACCCAGACGGGCACCGGGGCCCAATAGCCGTCGAGCGGCCGGGGAAGGCGACGCCGGGTCGGTTTCGCGCACGCAGGCGGCGGTGCACAGGCGCGCCGCCGAGCCGACGACCGGAGAGCCCGTCAGGCTGCAAAAGCTCCTTGCCCAGGCGGGATTCGGCTCGCGGCGCGAAATCGAGGACTGGATTACCGCCGGCCGCCTGGTCTTGAACGGCAAGCCGGCGCAACTGGGCAATCGCGCCACATTGCGCGACCGGATCGAACTGGACGGAAAGCCGCTTGCCTTTGAGCAGGCCACCGACGGGGTCCGGGTGTTGATGTACCACAAGCCGGAGGGGGAACTTGTTTCGCGCAACGACCCCAAGGGGCGCGCAACGGTGTTTGCGAACCTGCCGAAGATCAGGGGTGCCAAGTGGATGTCGATTGGGCGCCTCGACTTCAATACCAGCGGCTTGTTGCTGTTCACGAATTCGGGAGAACTCGCCCACGGGCTGATGCATCCCAGCTTTGGTGTCGAGCGCGAGTATGCAGTGCGCATTTTCGGCGGTCTGGAGGAAGAGGAGATTGCGCGTCTGCTGGAGGGCATCGAGCTGGGCGACGGGCCAGCCGCTTTTCGCAAGGTGGTTGCGGCCGGTGGGGACGGCTCCAATCGCTGGTACAAGGTCACCCTGCTGGAAGGGCGCAATCGCGAGGTCCGGCGACTCATCGAGGCGCTGGGCAAGCAGGTAAGCCGGCTGATGCGCCTGCGCTACGGATCGGTTCGACTGCCCGAAGAACTCAAACCGGGCGAGTGGCGGGAGTTGGAGCCCGCGAAAATTGCCGAGCTGACCGGCGGCTGACCCACGGGCGGTGCTGCCAGACATTGTTCCAGGAGCCAAAATACGTTATACTTCCAATGATTTATTGCAACAGCGTTGAAAGTGGGCTTCAGGCCCATTTTTTATTTGCGCACCCCGAACAGGGTTGTGCGGAAGGTCGGGCGGAAAGAGTGCTTACGGGATCTTTGGCGGGAAAAGTCGAGCCTACTCTGGTGGGGATGGGATACGAACTGGTGGACGCGCAGGCGTCCAACCGGGGGCGTTTCCTGCGCATTTTCATTGACAAGCCCCAAGGAATTACGGTTGACGACTGTGCCGATGTCAGCCGTCACCTGGCCCGGTTTTTTGCGGTGGAAGGGGTCGATTACGACCGGCTCGAAGTTTCGTCGCCGGGGCTGGACCGGCCGTTGCGCAAGACGGCGGATTTCGTCCGGTTTTCCGGGCAGAAGGCGGACGTAAAGATGCTGCAGCCAAATACCGAAGGGCGTAAGCGGTTTGTCGGCATTCTGCAGGGTGTGGAAGGGAACGCGCTTGCGATGGAAGTGGATGGCGCCAGGGTTGCGCTTGAACTCGATGGTGTGGAGCGGGCAAAGCTCGTTCCGGACCTGTAAAGAATAGGTGGGAGTGGACAGATGAGCCGGGAAATACTGCTGCTGGTAGACGCGCTGGCGCGCGAGAAGAACGTCAATCGGGACACGGTCTTTGCCGCGCTCGAAATGGCGATCGCTTCGGCGACGAAGAAACGCTTCACCGACGATGCCGATGTGCGCGTCGCAATCGACCGCGATACCGGAAGCTTCGATGCCTTCCGGCGCTGGCACATCGTGCCGGATGACACTGCTGACTACAACACCGCGCAGATGACTTCGCTCGAAGAGGCGCTGGAGAAAAGGTCCGACGCCCAGATGGACGAGTACATCGAGGAGCCGCTTGAGGCGATCGAGTTCGGCCGCATCGGTGCGCAATCTGCCAAGCAGGTAATCCTTCAGCGTATCCGCGATGCGGAGCGCGAGCAGATCCTCAACGATTTCCTTTCGCGTGGTGACGAACTCGTGACCGGCACGGTGAAACGGATGGAGCGCGGTAGCGCGATCGTCGAATCCGGTCGCATGGAGGCGCTGTTGCCACGGGAGCACATGGTCCCCAAGGAGAACCTGCGCATCGGCGACCGCGTCCGGGCCTGGGTCATGAAAATAGATCGTTCGGCGCGGGGCCCGCAGCTGATCCTTTCGCGCACCGAGCCGCAGTTCATCATGAAGCTGTTTGAGCTCGAAGTTCCGGAAATCGAGGAAGGCCTGCTCGAGATCAAATCGGCCGCGCGCGACCCGGGTGTCCGCGCCAAGATCGCCGTGCATACAAACGACCGGCGCATTGATCCGATCGGCACCTGCGTGGGAATGCGCGGTTCGCGCGTTCAGGCGGTCACTCAGGAACTTGCCGGCGAACGCGTTGATATCGTCCTTTGGTCGGCCGATCCGGCGCAGTTCGTGATCGGCGCGCTGGCGCCTGCCGAGGTGACCTCGATCGTGGTCGACGAGGAGAAGCACAGCATGGACGTCGTGGTGGACGAGGAAAACCTTGCGATCGCGATCGGGCGCAGCGGGCAGAATGTGCGGCTCGCGTCGGAGCTCACGGGCTGGACACTCAACCTGATGACACAGGAAGAGTCCGAGAAAAAGCAGCAGGAAGAGGGGCAGAGCATCAAGGCGCTCTTCATGCAGAAGATCGACGTCGACGAGGAGGTCGCAGAGATCCTTATCCAGGAAGGGTTTTCGACGCTAGAGGAAATCGCCTACGTTCCGATCAACGAGATGATGGAGATCGACGCGTTCGACGAAGACACGGTGAACGAACTGCGTAGTCGGGCGCGCAACGCGTTGCTCGTCGAGGCGATTGCGAGTGAGGAGAAGGTCGAGGGCGTCGACCAGAACCTGCTCAAACTTGAGGGCATGGACACGGAACTCGCGGCTAAGTTGGCCGAGAACGGCGTGATGACGCGCGACGACTTGGCCGACCTCGCGGGTGATGAACTTACGGAAATGACCGGGATCGACGACGAACGGGCGAAGGAGTTGATCATGGCCGCACGCGCGCACTGGTTCGCTGACGAGGCGGCGGCGGATGCGCCAGCGGCAGTGCAGAAGGAGGCGTCATAACCGTGGCCCAGACCAGCGTCGCCCAATTTGCGAGCGAGCTGAAGGTGAAGCCTTCGGTATTGCTCGAGCAACTCAAGTCCGCCGGGGTCGAGAAGGCGGTGCCTGAGGATTCACTTACCGAGCAGGATAAATCCATGCTGCTCGAGTATCTGCGCCGTTCGCACGGATCGCAGGAGCCGAAGAACAAAATCACGCTGACGCGAAAGCAGACCAGCGAGATCAAGAAATCCGACTCGATGGGCAAGGCGCGCACGATTCAAGTCGAGGTGCGCAAGAAGCGCGTCTTTATCAAGCGCGATCCGAATGAGGCACCCGAAGGCGAGGCGCCTGCTTTCACCGCTCCGCCGGAGTCAGTGCCTGAGGAGCAGGCGCCCGTGGTGGTCGCTGCAGCGCCCGAACCTGCACCGGCACCGGCACCGGCACCGGCTGCTGTGGCAATTCCACCAAAGGCGCCTCCGGCGCCGACTGTGCCCGCCGAGCCACCGGCACCGGAAGTTCAGGTTGAATCGGTTCCGCCCGAGATGGCGCCCGAGCCTGCCGCTCCGCCGGCAACTGTCTTCGGCATCGATCCCAAGCAACTCGAAATCCGCAAGGAGGAGGCGCGGCGCCACAAGCAGCTTTCCGACATCCAGGAAGCGGAACTGAAAGGCAAGCAGGAGCGGGAAAGAAAGGACGCGGAGCAGAAGGCCGCCGATCGCGAGGCACAGGCTGCTCTGGAGAGGGCGAGACTTGAGGCTGCTGCGAAACCGGCCGCTATAGGACCCGCGACGGAGGGCACGCTTCACAAGCCGAAACTCAGCGCTGCCGACGCAGCAAAGGCTGACAAGAAGCCCAAGAAGGCCAAGACGACGACCGTGCTGAAGGATGACTCGGCACGCCGCAGAATGATCAAGACGCGCGGTGACGCAGGCGGCGGCGTCGCTGGATGGCATGCACGCGGCGGGCGGCACAAGACAGGGCATTCAGAGACCGAAACACCGGCGTTCAGCGCTCCCGTGGAACCGGTGGTGCGTGAGGTTGCCGTCCCGGAGACCATCACAGTGGGCGAACTTGCCCACAAGATGTCCGTCAAGGCTGCCGAAGTCATCAAGGCGTTGATGAAACTCGGGACCATGGTCACGATCAACCAGGTGCTGGACCAGGAGACTGCGATCATCCTGGTTGAGGAGATGGGGCACAAGGCGAAGGCGGCAAAGCCCGACGATCCGGAAGCCTATTTCGCGGAAAACGAGGGCGAGTTGCCGGCGACGCTTACTGCGCGCCCGCCAGTGGTCACGGTCATGGGGCACGTCGATCACGGCAAGACCTCGTTGCTGGACTACATCCGGCGAACGAAGGTGGCATCGGGTGAAGCAGGCGGGATCACGCAGCATATCGGCGCGTATCACGTAGAGACGACACGCGGTGTCGTCACGTTCCTCGACACCCCGGGCCACGAGGCGTTTACCGCGATGCGTGCGCGCGGTGCGAAGGCCACCGACATCGTGGTGCTTGTTGTTGCCGCGGATGACGGTGTGATGCCGCAGACGATCGAGGCGATCAACCACGCCAAGGCGGCCAACGTTCCGATTGTGGTGGCACTGAATAAGATCGACAAACCGGAGGCGACACCAGACAAGGTCAAGCAGGAGCTGGTCAGCCACGGGGTGATCCCGGAAGAGTACGGTGGGGAATCGCCCTTCGTCCCGGTATCTGCGAAAACCGGGCAGGGTATCGACGACCTGCTGGAACAGGTCCTGCTACAGGCCGAAGTGCTGGAACTTCAGGCCCCTGTGGAAGCGCTTGCAAGAGGCGTAGTGATCGTGGCGCGGCTCGACAAGGGGCGCGGTCCAGTCGCCACCCTGCTGGTTCAGTCAGGCACCCTCAAGCGCGGTGATGTCGTCCTTACCGGCGCCGTATTCGGCAGGGTCAGGGCGATGCTCGACGAGGCTGGACGTCCGGTGCAGTCGGCGGGGCCTTCGATACCGGTCGAGATCCAGGGATTGTCCGACGTTCCGCAGGCGGGGGAGGAGATGGCGGTTCTCAGCGACGAGCGCAAGGCGCGGGAAATCGCGCTTTTCCGTCAGGGAAAGTTCCGCGACGTCAAACTTGCAAGGCAGCGCGCCGCCAACCTGGAGGGGATCTTCGACAACATGGGCGAGGGGGTGAAGAAATCCCTCGCCCTCGTAGTCAAGGCGGACGTACAAGGTTCGCAAGAGGCACTGGTACACGCGTTGTCGCGACTGTCCAACGAAGAGGTCAAGGTGACGGTGGTGCATTCCGGCGTTGGTGGCATCACCGAGTCGGATGTGAACCTTGCCATGGCCTCTCGGGCGGTAATCATCGGATTCAATACGCGCGCAGACGTCACGGCCCGCAAGTTGATCGAATCGTCCGGCGTTGATGTGCGCTACTACAACATCATTTACGACGCGGTCGACGAGATCAAGGCGGCTCTGTCGGGCATGTTGTCGCCGGAGAAGAGGGAGAGCGTCCTCGGCTTGGTCGAGGTGCGTCAGGTATTCCGGATCTCCAATGTCGGGACGGTCGCCGGTTGTTACGTTCTCGAAGGCGTGGTCAAACGCAACGCACAGGTTCGGGTCCTGCGCGACAACGTTGTGATCCACACCGGGGAGATCGATTCTCTGAAGCGCTTCAAGGATGATCAGCGTGAAGTCAGGGCCGGGTTCGAGTGCGGCATGTCGTTGAAGAATTTCAACGACCTGAACGAGAAGGACCAGTTCGAGGTGTTCGAGGTTCAGGAGGTGGCGCGCACGCTGTAGGCGCGTCGGATTCCCCATGCCCCGGTCATCCGGACGCGCGCAGAAAGTCGGCGACCAGATCCAGCGTGAACTCTCGGAAATCATCCACCGGGAACTGCGTGATCCGCGCGTTGGTCTGGTTACGCTGACAGCCGTTGATGTGTCTGCGGACTGCGCCTACGCGACGGTCTACTTTACTTGCCTGGATCAGGCGCATGTGCCGGTTGCAGTGGAGGGCCTGCAGCGTGCGACGGGGTTTCTTCGCGCGCAATTGGGGAAACGCATCAAGATCTGGACGACCCCGGAGTTGCGCTTTGTCTACGATGAGTCGGTGGAACGGGGAGACCGCCTGTCCCGGCTGATCGACCGCGCGAACGCGGTCAGCCTGCCGGATCCCGAAAAGGCTGTGGATCCTGCCGATCGCTAAGGAACGCCCACTGAAGCGGGTACGAAGGCGCGTCAGTGGCGTACTCCTTCTCGACAAGCCGGTCGGGATCAGTTCGAACCACGCATTGCAGGCGGCTAAGCGCCTGTATCGTGCCGAGAAGGCGGGACATGCCGGCACGCTGGATCCGCTCGCTTCGGGCTTGCTGCCAGTGTTCTTTGGCGAGGCGACACGCTTTTGTGGCTATCTTCTGGACGCTGACAAGCGTTACACGGCGGAAGTCCGCCTCGGTGCGACGACGCGCACTGGCGATGCCGAAGGGGAAGTGCTCCAGCGCTTCCCGGTCGAGGTCAGCCAGCGGCAGGTCGAGGATGTGCTACGCGACTTTCTGGGTGCGCAGAGCCAGATCCCGCCCATGTATTCAGCACTGAAGCGCGACGGGCAGCCGCTGTATGTCCTGGCACGCCGCGGTGAGACGGTGGAGCGGGCGCCGCGCAAGATCGAGATCCGACAGCTGGTTCTTCAGTGGTTCGAAGCAGACCGGGTGGAGCTGGACGTGACCTGCAGCAAAGGTACCTACATCCGCACGCTCGCCGAAGACATCGGTGCCGCGCTGGGCTGTGGCGCGCACTTGTCTGGATTGCGACGGATCGCGACGGGCGCCCTCGATATTGCGCAGGCGCATTCCCTGGACTCCATCCAGGGTATGGACGAGGCTGAACGCGACGCACTTCTCAGACCGGCGGATGTGGTTCTTCAGGGTCTGCCGCGAGTCGACCTTGACGAGCAGGCGGCAGAGCGCATTGGACATGGGCAGGCATTGGAATCCAGCGGCGTGGAACCGGGCATTTGCAGGCTGTATGCGCCGCGTGACCGCTTTCTCGGTCTGGGCGAAGTGGGCGAAGGCGGGCGCCTTACGCCGAAGCGACTCCTTGACGAGGCTGGAAAAGCCTCGCCAAGCGGCTGAAAATCATCGGAAAACTTGCGAAACTTGATAGAAATACGCTAAAATCTCGCTTTCGCAAGGAGAAAAAAGATGGCACTGCAGGTCGCGCAGAAAGCGCAGGTAGTAAAACAATTCCAGCGGGCGGTGACGGACACCGGCTCGTCCGAGGTCCAGGTCGCCCTGCTTACCGAGCGTATCAACGGCCTGACCGAGCATTTCAAGTCGCACACCAAGGACAATCATTCCCGGCGCGGTTTGCTGAAGATGGTCAGCCAGCGCCGCAAGCTGCTCGATTACCTCAAGCTCACGGATGCGGACAAGTACCGCGACGTGATCCAGCGACTCGGACTGCGCAAGTAGGCTTTTGATGTTTCGTCCGGAAACGCTCATCTACACGGTGAGCGTTTTTGCTTTCGGCGCTCGTCTGTCCGCGGCCGTGGCGCGCCAATAGCGCGTAGTCCCACGGTCCGCGAGGCACGCGGCCAAACCCGTTCCATAAGGACCTCACTTTTGAACCCGATCAAGAAGACCTTTACCTACGGTGATCAGCAGGTCACCTTCGAAACCGCAGAAATCGCGCGACAAGCGCACGGTGCGGTTCTCTGTACGATCGACGACACCGTGGTACTGGCGACAGTGGTGGCCGCAAAGGGCGCGAAGCCCGGCCAGGATTTCTTTCCGCTGACCGTTGATTACGTTGAGAAGACTTACGCGGCCGGCAAGATTCCGGGCGGTTTTTTCAAGCGCGAAGGCCGTCCGTCGGAGAAGGAGATTCTGACCTGCCGTTTGATCGACCGGCCAATCCGCCCGCTGTTTCCGGATGGCTTCTACAACGAGGTGCAGGTGGTTGCCACGGTGATGTCCTGCAACCCGGAGATTGATCCGGATATCGTCTCTATGCTGGCGGTATCCGCCGCGCTGACGCTGTCGGGGATTCCGTTCAGCGGCCCGATTGGCGCCGCGCGTGTCGGCTACGTGAACGGTCAGTACGTGCTGAACCCGCAGGCGAGCGCGCTCAAGGATTCGCAGCTCAACCTCGTGGTGGCTGGCACGGAGCAGGGCGTGCTGATGGTCGAATCAGAAGCGATGGAGCTGAACGAAGACGTCATGCTGGGCGCCGTCGTTTTCGGGCATGAACAGATGCAGGCGGCGATACAGGCGATCCATGAACTCGCGGAGGTTGCGGCAAAGCCGGCGTGGGACTGGAAGGCGCCGGCCAAGGACGACGCGATGATTGCGAAGGTGGCGGAAATCGCGGAAAAGGACTTGCGCGAGGCCTTTGCGATCAAGCAGAAGCAGGCTCGATCCGGTGCGATCGACGCGATCTGGAAGCGTGTGTTCGGCGCGCTCGGTGTCGGGTCTGAGGGCGGGCCGAACGCCAATGAAGTCAAGGATGTCTGTTTCGCGCTAGAGTCGAAGATCGTGCGCAGCCAGATTCTCGATGGCGAGCCGCGCATCGATGGGCGCGACACCCGCACGGTGCGCCCGATCACGATCCGTACGGGCGTTTTGCCGCGTACCCACGGTTCAGCGCTCTTTACGCGCGGCGAAACCCAGGCGCTCGTGGTTGCCACGCTCGGCACTGGCCGTGACGAGCAGATCATCGACGCGCTGATGGGCGAGTACCGCGACCGCTTCATGCTTCACTACAACATGCCTCCGTACGCCACCGGAGAGACCGGGCGCATGGGATCCTCCAAGCGACGTGAAATCGGTCATGGCCGGCTGGCAAAGCGGGCGCTCCTGGCGGCATTGCCGACTGCGGAAGAGTTCGGCTATTCGATGCGGGTGGTTTCCGAAGTTACCGAATCCAACGGGTCTTCATCGATGGCTTCCGTCTGCGGCGGCAGCCTTGCGCTGATGGACGCGGGCGTGCCGATGAGGACGCACGTGGCCGGTATCGCGATGGGCCTCATCAAGGAAGGTAACCGTTTCGCAGTTCTGACCGACATCCTTGGCGACGAAGATCACCTCGGCGACATGGATTTCAAGGTGGCGGGCAGCGAAAAGGGCATCACCGCTCTGCAGATGGATCTCAAGATCGAATCGATCACCAAGGAGATCATGCTGGTCGCCCTCAACCAGGCACGCGAGGGTCGCGTTCACATCCTCGGATACATGAAGCAGGCGATGGACGGTGGCCGCACCGAGATTTCCACGTTCGCACCGCGCATCATCAAACTGAAAATCAATCCCGAAAAAATCCGCGACGTCATCGGCAAAGGCGGGGTAGTGATCCGTGGCTTGCAGGAGTCGACCGGAACGACGATCGAGATCGAAGATGACGGCACGATTTCGATTGCATCGACAAGCGCCGACGGCGGCGAACTGGCCAAGGCGAAAATCCAGGAGCTAACGGCCGATGTCGAAGTTGGCAAAGTCTACGACGGCACCGTGCTGCGTCTGCTGGATTTCGGGGTGATTGTGAGCATCCTGCCGGGGCGCGACGGGCTGCTTCACATCTCGCAGATCAGCAATGAGCGCGTGAACGCCGTGTCCGACCACCTCAAGGAGGGTCAGGCGGTCAAGGTCAAGGTGCTGGAGGCCGACGACAAGTGCCGCCTGCGCCTTTCGATGAAGGCCGTCAATGCGCCCGCACCGGCGGCTCAACAAGGCTGAGGTGATACCTCAAAATAAAAGGGGGCGCCGCGGCGCCCCTTTTTATTTCAGCGGGAATCAGGCTATTTCGCGACCTGCTTTTCCCGAAGCTCGTCGAGCGTCTTGCAGTCGATGCACAGGGTGGCCGTAGGACGGGCCTCAAGGCGCTTCAGTCCGATTTCCACGCCGCAGCTGTCACAGTACCCATACTCGTCGGCTTCGATGCGTCCTATCGTCTCGTCGATCTTCTTGATCAGCTTTCTTTCCCGGTCCCTGTTGCGCAATTCGAGGGCTATGTCGGATTCCTGGCTTGCGCGGTCGTTCGGGTCCGCGAATACGGTCGCTTCGTCCTGCATGGTGTGCACTGTGCGGTCGATCTCTTCGGACAGCTCGGACTTGAGCTGCTCAAGGATCTTGCGAAAGTGCTGGCGCTGCTTCGCGCTCATGTACTCTTCCCCCTTCTTGGGGGCGTACGGCGTGAAGCTCTTCCGCGACAAATCCAGTGCCATTTGAGTCCTGTGCAGCAAAAAGGAAAGCGGCTTTTTAGCAGAAAAGCCCCCCCCCGGCAAGCAAGTCGGTTCGCCTTCCGTGGTCGTTGCCGAAAATCGCGTTACAGCGTATCATTCGGGCCCTTTTCGGGGTGTAGCGCAGCCCGGTAGCGCGCCTGGTTTGGGACCAGGATGTCGGAGGTTCGAATCCTCTCACCCCGACCAGGAAACGATGCCCGGCTGCCCGTAGCTCAACTGGATAGAGCACCAGCCTTCTAAGCTGGGGGTTGTGGGTTCGATTCCCGCCGGGCAGGCCAGATTTTGCAGTAGAGTCTTAGCAGTGGTGGCCGTAGCTCAATGGTAGAGTCCCAGATTGTGATTCTGGTTGTTGTGGGTTCGAGTCCCATCGGTCACCCCATTACCCTCAGGGCCCGCTAGTCTGGCAGCTGGTCCCTTTCCAGGGCGAAAACCAGCCCGTCGCCAGCGCTTGTTTCGAGCCAGGTGAACGGCAGGCGAGGATAGGCGCGCTCCAGCACATTCCGATTGTGGCCGATCTCGCATACCAGGGTTCCGTTCGGCGCCAGATGGCGCTTGGCGCCTGAAAGGATTCTTCGCACGAGCTTCAGGCCGTCGCTGCCCGCCGCCAGCGCCATTCGCGGTTCGCTCTTGTATTCCTCCGGCAACCTCTCCATGGCGCGCGCGTCGACGTACGGCGGATTGCTCACGATCAGGTCGTACGGGCGCGTACGCAAAGATTCGAACAGGTCAGCCTGGCGCAGGGAAATACGGCGCAAAAGCCGGTAGTCAGCGACATTGCGGCGCGCGACCGCGAGTGCGCCTGAGGACAGGTCGACAGCATCCACGCGTGCGTCCCGGAATGCATGGGCCAGCAGAATGGCTAGACAGCCGGACCCTGTGCACAGATCAAGCGTGCGGTGCACAGGGGTGTGAAGAAGAGGAATGATTCGGTCCAAAAGAATCTCGGCGATGAACGAACGTGGAACGATGACTCGCTTATCCACATAAAAGCGGAAATCGCCCAGCCACGCTTCGTGTGTCAGATACGCCAACGGAACGCGCTCTCCAATGCGTCGCTCGACAAGCTTTTCGACGCGCCTGCGTTCGGCTACGGAAGGGACGCGATGCGACTGGGAATCGAACTCTTCGAACGGAATCTGGAGCGTATGGAGGACAAGCCAGGCCGCTTCGTCCTGTGCTGTGAAGGTACCGTGTCCGTAGGCGAGCCTGGCTGCCTGGAATCTCCGGGTTATCGCGCGTACGAGTACCCCGACACTCTCCGGTTTGCCTTCGAATCTCACAGTATTTCGATCAAGGGAGCGATCTGTGCGGCATTTCGAAGTCAATCATAGAGAGCGGTGCGAGTGCTCCGAACCCAATCTTGGTACCCGATTGAATATCAGTTTCTGGCAACCGCTATCGTCCAAGGCGACTGGCTCGCACCCAATCAACTCACCTGACAGCCTCAGTGCGTCCCGAGCAATCAACCCGGCATGTCGATCTTGAAGGCGCTAAAAGATGCATTGGCCGCGCCGGCAGGCGCCAGGATCGAAGCCTTTTCCTTCTCCTCCGCCTTTGGAGGGGTGGATGAAGGAGGGGCGGCAGGTGGCTGGCCGGTGATATCCCCCGCGGTAGCCTGATTGATCAGCCAGAGCATGTTGGTGGCGGAATCAGCGTTCGCCATTGTCTCCTCCTGCGTGATCTTGCCGTCCATAAACAGCTTGAACAGCGCCTGCTCGAAGGTTTGCGACCCCGGCGACATGCTCTTTTCGAGCGCATCCTTGATTTCGTTGATTTCGCCTTTTTCGATCAACTCCGCAATGTGACGTGTGTTGAGCAACACCTCGACAGCGGCTATGCGGCCGCCGGACTTGGTACGGACCAGTCGCTGGGAAATGATGGATTGCAGCGCGGCGGAAAGGTCGAGCAGCAGGCTGGGTCGATTTTCAAGCGGATAAAAATTGATGATCCGGTTCATCGCGTGATAGCTGTTGTTGGCGTGCAAGGTAGCAAGAGCCAGATGGCCGGATTGCGCATAGGCGAGGGCCATGCCCATCGTATCCTTGTCGCGGATCTCGCCGATCAGGATGATGTCGGGCGCCTGGCGCAGCGCGTTCTTAAGGGCGACCGTGAAACTCTTGGTATCGGTGCCCACTTCGCGCTGGTTCACGATCGACTTCTTGTTCTGAAAGATGAACTCGACAGGGTCCTCCAGGGTCAGAATGTGACCGGCCTTGCGTTCATTGCGATAATCGATCATCGATGAAAGCGAAGTCGACTTCCCCGACCCGGTTGCGCCAACCATCAGGATCAGGCCGCGCTTGGCCATGATCACCTCTTTGAGGACCTCAGGAACGCCGAGGCTGTCGAGCGCCGGGATCGTGCCCGGAATGAAGCGAACCACCACCGCTGGCGTACCCTTCTGCCGGAACGCGCTGATCCGGAACGCGCCAACCCCCTCCAGGGCATAGGCCGTGTTCAGTTCGAGCTCTTCCTCATACTCCTTGATCTGCCGCTCGTTGAGTACCTCATACAGCAGTGTCGTAACCGCATCGGCTGTCATGACAGTCTGATTGACGGGTACAGCGTTTCCGTTGATCTTGATATTGATCGGTGAGCCGACAGACAGGAAAATGTCCGATGCCTTCTTTTCGGCCATCAGCTGGAACAACCGCTTCATCGCAGACATGCATCCCCCCCCGGACAGTCCTGAGACTTCTGCTTCAGTCGCCGCGCAGCAATTCGTTCAGGCTCGTTTTCGCACGTGTCTTCGCGTCTACGCGCTTCACGATGACTGCGCAATACAATCCGTATTTTCCGTCGGCCGAAGGCAACGTCCCTGGCACTACGACTGATCCAGAAGGCACGCGGCCGTAAAGTATCTCGCCCGAGGCGCGGTCGAATATCCGTGTGCTCTGACCAAGAAACACGCCCATCGAGATCACGCTGTTTTCTTCGACGATCACACCTTCCACGACTTCGGAGCGAGCGCCGATGAAACAGTTGTCTTCGATGATGACCGGATTGGCCTGGATCGGCTCAAGTACACCGCCGATGCCTACGCCCCCGGAAAGGTGGACATTCTTTCCGATCTGCGCACAGGATCCTACGGTGGCCCAGGTGTCCACCATGGTGCCCTCGTCAACGTAGGCGCCGATGTTTACGTACGACGGCATCAGGACCACGTTTTTGGCTATGAAAGAGCCGCGTCGCGCCATTGCAGGAGGTACGACACGGAAACCACCGGCGGCAAAGTCGGCCGCATCGTATTGCGCAAACTTGCTCGGCACCTTGTCAAAGTATTGGGTAGCGCCTCCCGGCATCACGCTGTTGTCGGCAAGTCGGAACGAAATGAGTACGGCTTTCTTTAGCCATTGATGCGTGGTCCATTCGCCAGCCTTTTTTTCGCAGACTCTCAACGTTCCGGCATCAAGTCCTGCGATCGCATGCTCTACTGCCTCGCGGACTTGCGCCGAGGCGGAGGACGGGCTCAGGTTTGCGCGGTCTTCCCACGCCCGATCGATTGTTTTTTGAAGGTCTTTCATATGCTGAATTCAGAGGGCCTCGGAAAACCTGACAATGCGCTGCATGGCTTCGACACATTCAGCCTGCGGCGCCACCAGGGCAATGCGGACATAGTTTCGGCCGGGATTGACACCGTTTGAATCGCGCGCCAAAAAGCTTCCCGGAAGAACCAGCACATTATAGTCGCGCTGCAGTCCCCTCGCGAAGTCAGCATCGTCGATTGGTGTCTTCATCCACAAATAGAATCCACCTTCCGGCATTTGCACGGAAAGCGGTGCATGCACGAGCGGCATTACGGCAGCATACTTGGCTGCAAAAAGACGTCGATTTTCGACGACGTGGGATTCGTCACGCCAGGCAGCGATGGACGCGCGCTGTATTGTCGTACTCATTGCGCCGCCGTGATAGGTCCGGTAAAGCAGAAATCTGCTCAGCAAACTCGCGTCGCCAGCGACGAACCCTGAGCGCAATCCGGGCGCGTTCGAGCGTTTGGAAAGGCTCGAGAACACTACCAGCCGTGGGAAGCCGGCGCGTCCGAGGAGCGACGCTGCCTGCAGGGCACCAAGCGGTGGTTTCGATTCGTCGTAATAGAGCTCGGAGTAGCATTCGTCGGAGGCTATGGAAAAACCGTACCGGTCGGACAGTTCGAACAGGATTCGCCAGTCTTCCAGTCCCATCACCGCGCCTCCAGGATTCCCGGGTGAGCACGTATAAACGAGCTGTACGTTTCGCCATGAGGCGTCGGGCAGGGCTCTGTAGTCGACCTTGAAACCCGTTTCTGCAGTTGCGTTGAGGAAGATAGGCGTCGCGCCGGCGAGGAGAGCAGCACCTTCGTATATCTGATAGAACGGGTTCGGACAAACGACACAAGCAGCGCCGCGCTCCGGGTCGATCGCAGTCTGCGCAAAAGAAAACAATGCCTCCCTCGAACCGTTCACTGGCAAAACCTCGGTCAATGGGTTGATCGCAGGGAGGTCGTGACGCCTCATCAGCCATGTTGCAATGGCTTCGCGCAGTTCCGGCAGTCCCGCAGTAGCCGGGTATACGGACAGGCCGTCGAGATTGTCGACCAATGCCTGCTTTACAATCGCAGGAGTGGCATGCTTCGGTTCCCCAATCGACAAATTGATCGGGGAATAGGTGCTGGCGGGAACGACGCCTTGAAGAAGGAGACGCAACTTCTCAAATGGATAAGGCTGCAAAGCTGCGAGGCGCGGATTGCCCTTGGAAAGAGGGTATCCAGCCACATTCGGCATGGCCATTTCAGAGCCCCGCACGTGGATCACCAGCGGGAAGGCCGTCCATGGCTATGAAAGGGGCGGGGCGCCATCCGCGCTTGCGATGATCCGCCACGATAGTCGTAAAAATTCCGCCACGAACATTGAATCTTGCCGTGAGTCGAAGGTATCGGGGACGGGTCACAGCCACCAGATCTTCCAGGATCTGGTTGGTTACAGCCTCATGAAAGGCACCCTTTTCGCGATAAGACCAGACATAGAGTTTTAGCGACTTGAGTTCGACGCATTTCCTGTCCGGGACGTAGTCAAGGACCAGGGTCGCAAAATCGGGCTGGCCGGTCATCGGACACAGGCAGCTGAATTCCGGGATTTCCATGTGCACACGATAGTCCCGTCCCGGACTGGGATTGAGGAAGGTCTGCAATTTGCTGCTGGGTTGGGAGGGCATCGTGGGCGCACCAGCTCTCGGAGAAGGAGAAGAAGTTTAGAGCGCGAAAATGGTATCATAGAGCACTGATTTGTCCTGTCAGTTTCCCGTCCGTGGAGGGCAGAATTTCCTCCGCGGCGTATTCAACCTGCAGACCAGAAACCGATTCCGTGCGTCTCACTCAGATCAAGCTTTCCGGGTTCAAATCGTTCGTCGATCCGACCGCAATCCACGTTCCGGGCCAACTGGTGGGCATCGTCGGTCCAAATGGCTGCGGAAAATCGAACGTCATCGATGCAGTCCGCTGGGTGCTGGGCGAAAGTCGCGCCTCCGCCTTGCGCGGCGACTCAATGATGGATGTGATTTTCAACGGGGCCGTGAACAGAAAACCGATGTCGCGTGCAAGCGTTGAGCTGATCTTCGACAATTCGCTAGCGCGCGCCGCGGGACAGTGGTCGCAGTATGCGGAAATATCGGTAAAGCGGGTGTTGCAACGAGACGGCGAGTCTTCATATCTGATCAATAACATGCATGTGCGGCGGCGTGACATTACCGATATTTTCCTTGGGACGGGACTCGGACCGCGCGCATATGCGATTGTCGAGCAGGGAATGATTTCCCGGATCATCGAGGCAAAACCTGAAGAATTGCGTGTTTTCCTGGAAGAGGCAGCGGGAATATCCAAGTACAAGGAGCGACGTAGGGAAACCGAGAACCGCTTGTCCGACAC
Source organism: Burkholderiales bacterium (assembly GCA_038211455.1). GTDB lineage: Bacteria > Pseudomonadota > Gammaproteobacteria > Burkholderiales > SG8-39 > SZAS-79. The sequence continues at coordinate 30,067 of JBBQVP010000008.1, read as the reverse complement.
GCGAGACAATCTCGATCGGGTGACTGATATCCGAACCGAACTCGGGGTCCAGATAGAAAAGCTCCAGAAACAGGCCGAAGTGGCCAGCCGCTACCACGAGTTTCAGGCCGATCTGCAAATCAAGCAGCAACTCCTCTGGTACCTGCGCAGGCGCGATGCTGCTTCCGAGCGGGAGCGACACGCACAGGAGATCATGCGCACCTCGAACGAACTTGAGAGTGAAACAGCGCGGCTAAGGGAGGCCGAAAGCCAGATCGAAACGGCCCGCGCATCGCACTATTCGGCGGGTGATGCGTTGAACGCGGCACAGGCTGCGCTCTATGCGGCGAATTCGGAAGTCGCGCGCCACGAGTCCGAGCTTCGTCACGTTGAAGAGACCCGCCAGCGGCTGGAGAACAGGCATATCGAACTGCGCGCGCAACTTGGTTCGTGGCGTGAGCAGCGGTCGCAGCTGACCCAGGCGCTGCACATGTGGGCAAACCGGCAGGTGGGCGCCAAGCAGCGGGTGGCGGATGCGCGGCTGTCGTTTGAGGCGGAGGAACAAAAACTTCCGCATGCAGAGCAGGCGTTTCGCGTTGCACAGGAACGGCTGAACGACGTTCGTGGCCAGGCGATGCAGGCCGAAAGCCGCTTCCAGTTGGAGCAGACCAATCTGTCGCATACGGAGCGCTCATTGGAGACGCTGAAAGCTCGCGACGAACGGCTGACTGCCGAGCTGGAGACGCTGGATCCGCCGGACGAGCAGGTCCTGCGCCAGCAGGAAGCACGCGTTGCCGATCTGGAGCGCCGTATAGAAGAGGCGCAGAGCGAAGCCGTTCTTCTGCAGGATAACTGCGCAACGATTGACCAGCAAAGGCAGCTTTCGGTTGCGCGGCTCAGCGAGGCGCTGCGCGAGCACAGCGCGGTCGAGGCGCAACTTCGGACGCTGCAGCAAATCCAGGAATCGATGGCGGAAGATGGCAAGCTGGTGGAATGGCTGGATCGGCGGGGGCTGTCTGGGAAATCCCGCCTCTGGGAGAAACTGCGCATCGAGGCCGGTTGGGAGACCGCAATCGAGGCTGTGCTCCGTGAGCGTCTGCATGCGTACCAAATCGGCGGCGAAGAGAATCTCGCGGCGATCGCAGCTGATCGGCCGCCTGCCAAGGCGAGTTTCTATTCCAGCTCTTTTGCGATCGGCGCTGAAAGACTGTCCGGGCTGCACAGCCTTTTGGGAAAGATCACGGCCAGCGAGCTGGGTCTTGCTGGTACGCTGGAAGATTGGTTCGCTGGTGTTTACGTAACGGAAGGTGTTCCTGAGAGCGGCGTGCGCACATCCTTGCCGCCCGGCGTATTCCTGGTGAATCGAGAGGGAGACAGGTTTTCACGCTGTACCGCGAGTTTTTATGCCCCGGACTCAACAGATTCCGGTCTGCTTGTCCGTCAGGCAGAGATCGAAACCCTGCAGACGCGTTGCGAAGGGCTTTCGGGAACCCTCGACCGCGCTCGTACCGAGGTAGTGGAAAAGGAGAGCGCGCTCGCTGCGGGGCAAGCGGCTTTAGAGGCGGCTCGTGATGCAGCTTCGGAGCTGCAAGGCGGCAGCCACGAGGCGCGAATTGAATTGCTAAAGCTCGTTCAGTCGACTGACCGTTATCGGGAGCGAAGCGGTCAGATTAGTGGGGAACTTGAAGGCATTGCCCTGGACCTGCAGAAAAGCCAGGCGAGAAAGGCCGAGCTTCTTGAAGCCTTAAATGGCGTTCGCACGCATATGGGATCGCTGCAGGCCGATCTGGGCGAGGTCAGGGCGGAACACTCTGCAGCCGAGATTGCGCTCACATCTCAAAGGCATGTGTTACAGCTGGCCGAGAGAAGCGCGCAAGAGGCCGTATTTGCCGAACGTGAGTGCGTATCAAAAGTCAGCGAAATCGACAACTCGGTCAAGATCGTCGATCAGCAGATCGAGCGGGCAGACCTGGATGTTGCGAAGCTCAGCGAAGAGCTGGCGATCGACCCGATTCCGCCGGTGCGCGTGGCACTGGACGCTGCGATCGAACTGCGTATCGTGTGCGAGAAGACGCTTGGTGAGGCCAGAAATGCGGTCGAAATGGCTTCCGCGGCCTTGCGCGCGCTGGAAGAAGAGCGACTGCAAATCGAAGGCCGTATGAACCCATTGCGGGAGCGCATCGGGGAGTTGCGCCTTAAAGAGCAGGCAGCGAGCATCAATCATGATCAGTTTGCCACACAGCTGGCCGAAGCTGGTGCCGACGAAGGCCGGCTGGCGTCCGAATCGGAAACAGCGCCGCGACCCTCGGCGCTGCAAGCGGAAATCACGCGGCTTACCCAGTCAATTGCGGAACTTGGTGCGGTCAACCTGGCCGCGCTCGAGGAATTGAATACCAGCACCGAGCGAAAAGGGTTTCTCGACTCGCAATCGGCTGACCTTGAAGAGGCCGTCAAGACTCTGGAGGACGCGATTCGGCGCATTGATCGCGAGACGCGGGATTTGCTGCGCGAGACATTCGACAGCGTGAACCGGCATTTTGGCTCGCTTTTCCCGCTGCTTTTCGGCGGTGGTGAAGCCAAGCTGATCATGACGGGGGAAGAGATTCTCGATTCGGGGGTGCAAGTTATGGCGCAGCCTCCCGGCAAGCGGAACAGCAGCATCCACCTCCTCTCGGGTGGAGAAAAGGCCCTGACGGCCATCTCTCTGGTATTTTCGCTTTTCCAGCTCAATCCGGCGCCCTTTTGCCTGCTAGACGAAGTGGATGCTCCGCTTGATGACTCCAACACCCAGCGATTCTGCGAACTGGTCAAGAAGATGTCCGGGCAGACCCAGTTTCTGTATATCAGCCACAACAAGATCACAATGGAAATGGCGAGTCAGCTGGTCGGCGTCACGATGCAGGAATCCGGGGTATCGCGTGTAGTTGCCGTGGACATAGACCAGGCGCTGCGCATGCGAGAGGAACTTGCGGCCTGACGGCCGTTCGCCATGAACGAATTCCAACTTGGCCTTCTGTTGATTGGTGTCGCAGTGGTCGCTGGAGTTTTCGCTTACAACAAGTGGCAGGAACGGCAGGCTACGCGTGAGGCCGATGAGGCTTTCAGGTCGAGCCATCCGGATGTCTTGATCGGTGGTGAGGCTGAGGCGGGCGTCGTGCGGTCTGCGGACACGCTGGATGACGACCGGGTCGAACCAGGGATGGCGCCACGGCCGCCATGGGAACTGAGCAGGCCGCCCGACCACGAAGAAGACGTCAGGGCTGCAGATGCTCGAATCGACTACGTCGTTGAGCTGCTACCGAAGCGTCCTCTTGCCAGTGCAGTGGTTCTTGAATCCTGGTTCGGCATGGACAGCCGGTTTTCCCGCCACGCGATCCTGGCCGGCTCGGTCGAAGGGAAATGGGCCGCGTTGCCCCAGGCGGGGGCGTGCGAAAGATTCCGCGTTGCATTGCAGCTGGTCAATCGCAAGGGCGTAACGAGCGAGGGCGAACTGCTTGAATTCCGGTCGGAAGTGGAGACGCTTGCAAGCAAGCTTGCCGTGTCCGCCGCTTCGCCCGAGATGCGTGAGGCGCTCGATGCAGCTCGGAAACTCGATTCCGCGTGTGCTGAAGCGGACATACAGGTCGCATTCCATGTGGTGGCGTCTCCCGGGCGACACTTTCCAGGAACCAAGTTGCGCGCCGCGGCCGAGGCCTCTGGGTTGGTGCTGGATAGCGAAGGACGCTTTGTGCTGCGCGACGAGGGCTACCGTGAGCTGTACGCCCTGTGCGATCGCAGCGGTGCCGTTTTTTCCGGGTCCGGGATGAAGGATGCCGCACCCACTGCGCTGACGCTGGCGATGGACGTGCCTCGGGCGCCAGATACGCAACGCACGTTCGATGCGATGGTCCGTTTCGGGCGTCATCTCGCGTCCCTGATGGACGGCACTCTGGTTGACGACAACGACAGGCCGCTGGATGAACGCGCGGTGGCCGCGATCAGTGCACAGTTGACGGTCGTTTGTCGCGCCCTTGATGCGCACGGCATTTTGCCCGGAAGCGCCTTGGCGTTACGCCTGTTCTCCTGAGACTCGGAGCGTGGTGGCTTCCAGGCGGGTGATGGACGAGGCGGAAGCCTTGCGCCGCGAGATTGACATCCACAACCGGCACTATTACGTGCTGGATTCGCCCGTCGTTCCCGACGCAGAATTCGATCGGCTGTTCCGGCGTCTGCAGGAACTTGAAGCACTGCATCCCGAGTTAGTCCGACTGGACTCGCCTACGCAGAGGGTAGGGGCGGAGCCGCTGCCTGGATTTAGCGAGGTCCGCCATCGGACTCCGATGTTATCTCTGAACAATGCATTTTCCGATGAGGAAGTCGCCGCATTCAACGAGCGCAATTGCAAGGCGCTTGGTCTGAACGAGATTGAGTACGTGGTCGAGCCAAAATTCGACGGACTGGCGGTCAGTCTTCGGTATCGGAATGGTGTCTTTGTGCAGGGCGCGACGCGCGGCGATGGAGAAACAGGCGAAGACGTGACGAATAATCTGCGTACAGTGCGATCGATTCCTTTGAAGCTTCCGTCTGCTACCGATACCGGAGAACTTGAAGTGCGCGGCGAAGTGCTGATCTATCGCCGGGACTTCGCGCGATTGAACGAACGGCAGCGAGCGACGGGCGAAAAGGAATTTGCGAATCCCAGAAATGCGGCCGCAGGGAGTCTCAGGCAGCTGGACTCACGCGTCACTGCACGGCGGCCATTGCGATTTTTTGCGTACGCAGTCGGTACCGAAATCGCTATGGGACGCACGCATGCGGCGACACTCGACAGACTTGCGGATCTCGGGTTTCCCGTGGCAGCGGAGCGATCGGTAGTTATTGGCGAAAAAGCACTGCTCGCGTACTTCAATCACATCGGTGATCTACGGGCGGGATTGCCATATGCGATCGACGGGGTCGTCTACAAGGTGAATCGGTTCGACCTGCAGAACAGGCTCGGATTTGTATCCAGAGCGCCGAGATATGCGGTTGCGCACAAATTTCCCGCTGAGGAGGAACTGACCGAAGTTCTGGCCATCGATGTCCAGGTGGGACGCACTGGAGCTCTGACGCCAGTGGCGCGACTGAAACCAGTCTTTGTCGGGGGAGTGACGGTGACAAATGCCACTCTTCACAACGAGGATGAGCTGCGTCGCAAGGATGTCCGTGTCGGTGACACAGTAGTGGTTCGCAGGGCGGGGGACGTCATACCGGAGGTAGTCTCAGTGGTTTTCGAGAAAAGGCCTCCCGACGCTGCAATATTCGCCATGCCGGTGAAATGTCCGGTATGCGGCTCGACAGTCACAAAATCACCGGATGAGTCGGTCGCGAGGTGTTCTGGAGGACTCTACTGTCCAGCCCAGAGAAAGCAGGCGATTCTTCACTTCGCGAGCCGTCGGGCATTGGATATCGAGGGGCTTGGGGACCGGTTGGTCGACCAACTCGTTGACAGGGGGATGGTGCGTACCCCTGCGGATCTATACAGGCTCAATGTGGCTGACTTCGCTAGTCTGGACCGTATGGCGGGCAAGTCTGCAGCCAATCTGATTACGTCGCTGGAAGAATCCAGAAGTACAACCCTCGCGCGCTTCATCTATGCCCTTGGAGTTCGCAACGTCGGCGAATCCACCGCGCGTGATCTCGCGACGTATTTCGGCAGCCTTGACCAGGTGGTCGGCGCGGATCAAGTGGAGATTGAACGCGTCCCGGATGTGGGACCGGTTGTGGCGGGGTCCATCTGCCAGTTCTTCCGCGAACCACACAATCTACAGGTGATCCAGTCCCTTCGGGATGCCGGTCTCCATTGGGAAGAGGGTGTGGGCGGACCATCGCAGAAGGCGGCGGGTACAAAGATCTTTGTCCTGACGGGCGTACTTGCAAGAATGACGCGCGAGGACGCGCGTGCCATGATTGAAGGCAAGGGGCACAAGGTTTCCGGTTCGGTCTCGAAGAAAACGAGCTATTTGGTGGCTGGTAAAGACGCAGGGGGCAAGCTCGAAAAAGCCCGGGAGCTGGGAGTGCCGGTGCTCGACGAGGAAGAATTCATGCAACTGATTCAAGGGCTGAAATGAAACATTCTCCCGCATTACGCAAGGCCGTATTCCCTGTGGCGGGACTGGGCAGTCGCTTTCTTCCCGCTACGAAGGCCAGCCCGAAGGAAATGATGCCGGTAGTCGACAAGCCATTGATTCAGTACGCCGTCGAGGAGGCCGCCGCTGCGGGGATTACCGACATGGTGTTTGTCACAGGACGAAACAAGCGGGCAATCGAAGATCATTTCGACAAGGCCTACGAGATGGAAAGCGAACTCCTCGCCAAGGGAAAGAACGAGCTCGTCGAACTGATTAGGGGCGTGCTGCCGAGCGGCTGTAGCTGTGTATACATACGTCAAGCTGAACCGCTCGGCCTCGGACATGCAGTGTTGTGTGCGCGTCCTGCGATCGGGGACGAGGCGTTTGCAGTCATCCTGGCGGACGACCTGGTCGCTGCGACGCCGCCTGTCATGGCGCAGATGGCGGAAATCTATCGACGCGAGAAGTGCTCAATTCTGGGGGTTGAGGACGTTCCGGCTGATCGGACGGCGAGTTACGGGATCGTCAGCCCGGAAGTGGGTGATAGCGAGTTGACGAAGGTGAGGGCAATCGTCGAGAAGCCGCTTCCGGCCGAGGCGCCTTCTACCCTGGCAGTCATCGGGCGCTATGTTTTGACCCCGGGAATTTTCGAGTACCTGCAGTCTGCGGCGCCGGGGCGGGGTGGGGAGATCCAGCTTACCGATGCCATTTCTGCGCTGCTGGCGGACGAACGCGTGCTGGCCTATCGATTCGCCGGCCGGCGCTTCGACTGTGGATCAAAATTGGGCTACCTGAAGGCCACGGTCGAGTTCGGGCTCCGTCATCCGGAAGTGGGTCCTGAGTTCGAGGCGTATCTCGCCGAACGGGAGCGAAATGCCTGATCCAGCCAAGGCATGGAGCCTGCTGCGCAACGCGGACCTGCTCTATGACGCAAGCCAGGTGCAGGCATCGATCGAGCGGGTGGCGCAAGCTGTCACCTCTCGGCTCAGCGAAAAATACCCCCTCGTCCTGACGGTCATGGGCGGCGGTGTGTATTTCGCCGGCCATCTTCTCCCGCACCTTTATTTTCCGCTTGATTTCGATTACATCCACGCGACTCGCTATGGATCGGGCACTGTCGGATCGAACGTATCCTGGCGCGTCCCTCCTCCAGATGCCGTGCGCGGTCGGTCGGTCCTGGTGCTCGACGATATTCTTGATGGAGGGGATACCATGAGCGCAATCCGAAGTCGGGTTCTTGAGCGGGGCGCGGCGGAGTTTTTATGCGCTGTGCTCACGGAAAAGGCACACCTTTCACCCAAGCCGATAGCAGCCGATTTCATCGGGCTGACAGTTCCGGACCGATTTGTGTTCGGATGCGGCATGGATGCGCATGGGTGCTGGCGCAACCTTCCGGGTATCTACGCGTTGAAAGAGGAGTCGTAATGCTTGCAGTTATCGGCGGGAGTGGACTTTCCTCCCTTGCGAATCTGGAAATCACGCATCGACAGGTGCTACGCACACCGTATGGCGAGCCTTCGGGGCCGCTCACGTTTGGCAGTATTTTTGGAAGGCCGATTGCGTTCATCGCCCGGCACGGTTTCGGGCACACCATCCCCCCCCACGAAGTCAACTACCGCGCCAACTTATGGGCGCTGAGAGAGCAGAAGATCGAAAGGATCATCTCCGTGGCGTCCGTCGGCGCGATACCTTCCGGACTCGTCCCGGGAAGCCTCGTTCTTCCGGATCAGATCATTGACTACACGTGGGGTCGAAGTTCAACTTTTTTCGAAGGCCCCGGTGCGAGTGTTATGCATATCGATTTCACCGACCCCTATTCCAGGGAGTTGAGATCGTCGGTACTTAAGGCGGCCAGGGCATGTGGTGAGCTGATTGTGGACGGCGCGGTGTACGCGGCGACCCAGGGGCCACGGCTTGAGACGGCAGCGGAGATAGACAGGCTTGAGCGTTATGGTGCCGACCTGGTCGGGATGACGGCCATGCCTGAGGCTGCACTCGCAAGGGAACTCGGACTCCAGTACGCGGCAATTGCCGTGGTTGCCAACTTTGCCGCGGGTCGGGGAGACAGCGCGCACGGCATATCGCTTGAAAAAATCGGCTCCGTTCTGGATGGTGCGATGGAAAAAGTTCGGAAAATTATTGGTCAATTGGTGACCCAATGATCAGGGAAGTACTCAAAATGGGGGATCCTCGGTTGTTTGAGGTGGCCAGGCCTGTTTCCGGATTCGGGACACCTGAATTGCGTGCGCTGCTGGACGATATGCGCGACACCATGGCTCATCTCGATGGCGCTGGATTGGCGGCGCCACAAATCGGTGTGGGGCTTAGGGTGGTGATATTCGGTGTCCGGAACAATCCGCGCTATCCGCAAGCAGAGGAGGTCCCCTACACCGTGTTGATCAATCCGGTACTGGAGTTGCTATCGGGTGACATGGAGGAGGGGTGGGAGGGCTGCCTCTCTGTCCCGGGATTGCGCGGCATAGTCCCCAGATACTCCCGTCTGCGGTACAGAGGGTTGGACGAAAAGTGCAATGAAATTGACAGAGTCGCAGAGAATTTTCATGCACGAGTCGTTCAGCATGAATGCGATCACCTGGATGGCATCCTTTATCCGATGAGAGTGCGGGATTTCAGCCGGTTCGGCTTCGTCGACGCGCTGTTTCCGAATCAGGATATTCAGGAAGACTAGCGGCGTCCCGGTTTCAAATGTGCATTTCGTCAAGCAGATCTTGCTCCAGCAGCAAAACCACCCGTTGGTTGGAAAGCGACTCGCCGGATACGAGAAAAACGTCCTCGGCGCGGTCTCCGAGTGTGTTTATCTTCGCTGACTGGAGATTGACGTTGTAGTGCGAGAGCACGCGGGCTATGCCGTAAAGCAGTCCTGGTCGATCACTGGAAACTATCGAAAGTACGTTGTATGTGCCGCGTTCGTCCGGTCGAATGTCTACTGCTGGCGTCACGGGGAAGTGGCGCACGCGACGTGAAATCCTGCCACGGGCGGACGGGCCCAGAGGCGCGTCGGCAGCCAGTTCCTGGCCAAGCTCGGTCTCAATCAGGATGATCATGTCGCGATAGTGCGCAGCCTTGCCGCGACCCATGATCAGAAATGTATCGAGAGCGTAGCCGTGGCGCGTGGTGTGGATCTTGGCCTCCACAATGTTGAAGTTCGCCCTTTCAAAGTATCCGCAGATCCGCGCAAACAGATCCTTCCTGTCAGGCGTATAGATCATGACTTGAAGGCCTTCGCCGAAATTCGAGAGGCGGGCACGCACTACAGGTTTGTCGGAATCGACACGATAATGCAGGTTGCGAGTTTGCCAAGCGACTTCCTGCGCGTCGTGACGCAGGAAATAGGCGACATCAAGCTTTGACCAAAAGCGATCCTTGACAGAATCGGACAACGCATAGAGGCGAAGCAGGCGGAGAGCTTCTATCTGGGTATCGGCCACGGCAGAGTCAGGTTTGAGGACTCCACCGGTCAGCAAGTGCCTCGCTGCACGAAACAGGTCCTCCAGCAGTTTGGCCTTCCATGCGTTCCAGACTTTCGGACTGGTCCCGCGGACGTCTGCAACCGTAAGAAGATACAGTGCTACGAGACGTCGCTCACTTCCCACCGTTCCCGCAAATGACTTCACAACTTCCGGGTCGGCTATGTCCTGCTTCTGGGCAACTGCCGACATCGTAAGGTGATGCTCAACCAGAAAAATAACGAGCTCAATATCATCTCTCGCGAGACCGTGGCCGCGGCCGAAGCGTTTCGCCTCGACCGCCCCTAGAGTTGAATGGTCGCCCCCGCGCCCTTTCGCAATATCGTGATACAGCGCTGCAACGTAAAGCAGCCAGCAATGATCGAATCCGCTCATCAACTGGCTGGCCAACGGAAACTCGTGTGCGAGTTCCGGCATCGTGAAGCGGCGCAGGTTTCTCAGGACCATGAGGATGTGCTGATCCACCGTAAATACATGAAACAGATCGTGTTGCATCTGCCCCACGATCCGGCCAAACTCCGGCAGGTACCGGCCGAGGATGCCGTATTGATTCATGCGCCGGAATTCGTGAACGATCCCGTGGGACTGTTGAAGAATTTCCACAAACAGGAGTCGATTGGTCGGGCTGCGCCGAAATTTCGCGTCAATGCGCCTGCGCGCACGCCATAGTGCGCGCAATGTCGATGCCGTCATTCCGCGAATTTCCTGGTGCTGCTGCATGAGCAAGAAGCTTTCCAATATCGCGGATGGCTCGGCCTCGAAGAGATTCTCGCGCCTGGCATCAAGAAGTTCGCCGCGAATCTGGAACCGCTCATTCAGCTCTTTCGAAGGAAGAGGCAATCTGGGCGCTATGCGTATCTCCAGATTCTGAAGAAGTATGGTGTTCAGTTGCGTAATGGCTTTTGCGGCGCGGAAGTACTTTTGCATCAGTACTTCGCTAGAGCGTCTCGTGCCGGTTGCGTTGCATCGCATCTGGCCCGCGAGTGCGGTCTGGTAGTCGAACACGATGCGGTCTTCCCTGCGGCCGGCCAGGTAGTGAAGGCGGATCCGCAGTTCCTTGAGCAATCCTTCGGTGCGGGACAGTTCTGCGGCTTCCTGCCGGGTGATCAATCCATGGAGTTCCAAGTCACGCCAGCGTCTTCCCATGCCGCCTGCGCTGGCGATCCATCGGATGGTCTGCAAGTCCCGCAGTCCACCGGGTGCCTCCTTTAGATTGGGTTCCAGCGCGTAGGGGGTATCCTGATGCTTGGCGTGCCGGTGCTCCTGCTCGAGCCGCTTGGCTTCAAAAAATGCTGCGGGATCCAGGGCCGCAGACATTGCTTTCACCAGTTGATCGAATGAGGAGCGGCTACCGCTTACCAGCCTGGCTTCCAGGAGGGTAGTCTGAATGGTGATGTCGCCATGCGCTGTCTCGACGCAGGCGGCAATTGTTCTAACGCTATGGCCGATCTCAAGGCCGGCATCCCAGAAACGCCCGACCAGGGATTCAAGGCGCTCGGCTTCCTGGCCCGATGGCTCGTCGCCCAAGAGGATGAGTATGTCAATGTCAGAATACGGGAATAGTTCACCCCTGCCATACCCGCCGACAGCGATCAGCGAGGCTTTACGCGGCATGTGCGCTTCCTTCCAAAGCGCCCGGAGTGTCCGGTCAATTAGCCTTGAATGTCCACGCAGCAGGTCTCTTTGGCGCGAGAGCCTTAAAAAATCCGCCTGAAGCGCCTTTCGACCGGACTGGAGGACGGAGCGAACTGAGTCGATCGCTACTTGTTCAGGACGGGATGCCGCCACGGGACGCTACCGGATCGCAGAGGAGGGCGGCGGTGAACCGTCAGAGTGCGTGAGGACGTCATATCCGGTTTCGGTGACCAACACGGTGTGCTCCCACTGCGCCGACAGGCTGTGATCCTTGGTGACGATCGTCCAGCCGTCGGCAAGTTCGCGAATTGCCGCCTTGCCGGCATTGATCATAGGCTCAACGGTAAAGGTCATGCCGGGCTCCAGCTGCAGGCCCGTGCCTGGTCTACCGTAGTGCAGAATTTGCGGATCTTCATGGAATTTCCGGCCAATACCATGCCCGCAAAATTCGCGGACTACCGAATAGCCGTGCTTCTCTGCATGCGCCTGAATCGCTGCGCCGATATCACCAAGCCGCGATCCGGGGCGCACGTTGGCTATACCGACCCACATGCACTCGTAGGTAACATCACAAAGGCGTCTGGCCTGGATGCTGGGCTCTCCGACGTAGTACATCCTGCTCGAATCACCGTGATATCCGTCCTTGATGACCGTGACATCAATATTCAGTACGTCCCCTGATCGAAGAACCCTGTCGCCCGGTATCCCATGGCAAACCTGGTGATTCACTGAAGTACAGATCGACTTTGGAAACGGTTTGTAGCCTGGCGGTGCGTAGTTAAGCGGTGCCGGAATGGTCTGCTGCTCCTGCACCATGAGCGCATGACAAAGTTCGTCAAGCTTCCCGGTGGATATGCCAGGCTTTACGTACTTCCCAATGTAATCAAGCACTTCAGATGCAAGCCGTCCCGCAATCCGCATTTTCGCGATTTCGTCAGAGTTCTTGATCGTCACGGCCATTGGCTGAATCTTGCTCGGGTGCAGAGAGGGCGCGAGGATACGGGAATCGGTCTGCGGAGGCAACGGCGACAGTGCCTTGAGCTCTGATTATGTTAGAATTTCAGGCTGACTAGATGGCGATGCTCGCCGCGTGGTCAAATTTCTCGCCCGTCGGATTAGGGTGCCCCTGCGTCGCGGTATTGGCCTCGGGTTTCACGGCGAACGGGCGGTAGCGATTAACCCTAAACAAAGGACAAGGCAATGTCTGTCACGATGCGTGAAATGCTTGAAGCGGGGGTCCATTTCGGACATCAGACCCGTTATTGGAATCCAAAGATGGAGCAGTACATCTTCGGACACCGGAACAAGATTCATATTATCAACCTGGAAAAGACCCTCGTCATGTACCAGGGGGCGATCAAGTTCGTGCGCCAGCTCTCGGCAAACAAGGGAAACCTCCTCTTTGTCGGTACAAAGCGACAGGCACGTGAGATCGTGCACGAAGAAGCGGAGCGTTGCGGTGCGCCGTTTGTTGATCATCGCTGGCTTGGTGGAATGTTGACAAACTTCAAGACGGTAAAGCAGTCGATCAAGCGCCTGAAGGAAATGGATCAAATGGCGCTGGACGGTTCGTTTGAAAGAATCGCCAAGAAAGAAGCGCTGGGCCTGCAGCGTGAAATGGAAAAATTGCAGCGCAGCCTTGGCGGAATTAAGGATCTCGCCAGCCTGCCGGATGCTCTGTTCGTCATTGACGTCGGGTATCACAAGGGTGCCATCACCGAGGCAAACAAGCTCGGCATTCCAGTGGTCGCCGTTGTTGACACCAATCACTCTCCGGAAGGCATCGATTACGTCATTCCGGGAAATGACGACTCTAGCCGCGCTATTCGACTTTATGCGCGCGGCGTGGCAGATGCAGTACTTGAAGGACGAACCCTTTCGGTCGAACGAGTGGTCGCCGAGACCCGCGATGAATTTGTCGAGGTCGACGATGAGGCGTCAGCCTGACCTGACACCGGGTGCGTTACGCATCGAAGGGGTGATCTCCTTTGATCCGATTTCTAGCGACTTTTACAGCAGGAGTAGGGCGATGGCAGAAGTGACGGCAGCGCAGGTCAAAGAATTGCGCGAAATGACCGGCCTCGGAATGATGGAGTGCAAGAAGGCACTTCAGGAATCTGCGGGGGATATCGGAAAAGCGGAAGAGTTCTTGCGCATTCGCAGTGGTGCCAAGGCGAGTAAGGCGGCGTCGCGCGTCGCCGCTGAGGGAGTCGTAGGCGTTTTTGTTGCCGTAGACGGAAAGCTGGGCGCGCTGGTGGAAGTCAATTGCGAGACCGATTTCGTCGCCAAGAACGAAGATTTCCTGGACTTTGCGAACGGTCTTGCAGAGATAGTGGCCGTGAGCAATCCCGCAGATGTTGCAGGACTTGGTGCAATGGCAATTGACGGTACGACGGCTGAGGCCCGGCGACAAGTCCTGGTGCAGAAAATTGGCGAGAACATTTCGATACGCAGATTCGAGCGTCTGCAGGCAAATGGGAAACTCTGGCGGTACCTTCACGGTGCCAAGATCGGTGTGCTAGTTGACGTCGATGGCAATGAAGAAACCGGTAAGGATGTGGCGATGCACATCGCGTTCTCAAAACCGCGTTTCATGAGGAAGACCGATGTTCCGGCCGACATCGTAGCGAAAGAAAAGGAGATTCTCTCTGCGCGTGCAAGCGAATCCGGAAAATCTCCAGAAATCATCGAGCGCATGATTGAGGGAGGAATCAACAAGTTTCTTGGAGAAATCTCCCTGCTTGGACAACCGTTTGTAAAGGACGACAAGCAGACCATCGAGAAGATGCTGGCAGCTCGAAAGGCAATCCTGCACGCATACCGGTTTTTTGTGGTCGGCGAAGGCATTGAAAAGAGAAGCACCGATTTCGCGGCCGAAGTCTTGGCGCAGGCCGGATTGGCTCGCTAAAGGGTGCGAGTTGATGCCGTGACGCCAAAATATAAAAGAATCCTGCTCAAGCTTTCAGGCGAGGCCCTGATGGGCGAGGATCCCTACGGCATCAATAGGCAGACTATCGAGGATATCGTAGCTGAGATTGCCACGGTAGTTCGCATGGGCGTTGAAATCGGTGCCGTAATTGGCGGCGGGAATATTTTCAGGGGAGTCGCGCCAGGTGCAGCAGGGATGGACCGCGCTACTGCTGATTACATGGGGATGCTTGCCACGGTAATGAATGCGCTCGCACTGCAAGACGCGATGCGGCATGCGGGTATCGCTAGTCGGGTCCAGTCTGCGCTCAATATCGAACAAGTCGTTGAGCCGTACATTCGTGGCAAGGCAATACGCTATCTTGAAGAAGGCAAGATTGTTATTTTCGCTGCAGGAACCGGCAATCCATTTTTTACGACCGATACTGCTGCAGCATTGCGCGGAAGCGAGATGGGCGCAGAGATCGTACTGAAAGCCACGAAAGTTGATGGTGTCTATACTGCAGACCCTCGGAAGGATCCCGCCGCGAAGCGCTACAGTCGTATCAGCTTTGATGAAGCGATCCACCAGAATTTGAAAGTAATGGATGCGACTGCACTAACGCTATGCCGGGATCAGAAACTCCCAATCAACGTATTCAGCATTTTCAAGCGCGGCGCGCTGCAGCGCGTCGTAGCCGGGGAAGATGAGGGCACTTTGGTGCATATTTGAGTTTCGAGCAGGAGGGAACGCCGTATGATTTCTGATCTGAAGAAAAACACCGAGCTCAAGATGAAGAAGTCGCTTGAGGCATTGAAAAACGATCTCGGAAAGGTCAGAACGGGGAGGGCGCATACAGGGTTGCTTGATCACATTACCGTTGACTATTATGGGACGCAGACGCCTCTCGGTGGCGTTGCCAACGTCAGCCTGATTGATGCTCGAACGATCGGAATTACCCCTTGGGAAAAGAAGTTGGTAGGCGCCATAGAGAAGGCTATTCGCGATGCGGACCTTGGATTGAATCCGGCGGCCATGGGCGATGTCATACGGGTGCCCATGCCGGCGCTTACCGAGGAGCGGCGCAAGGAGCTTGTCAAAGTGGTGCGCGGTGAGGCGGAGAATGCCCGCGTCGCGATACGTAATCTTCGGCGAGATGCAAACCACGGTCTGAAGGAGGCGCTAAAGAAGAAGGACATATCTGAAGATGATGAGCGTCGCGCGCAAGAGGATGTCCAGAAACTGACCGATCGCCATGTCGCAGAAGCGGACAGAATGCTTCAGCTCAAAGAGGCTGAATTACTCGCGGTCTGAGCGGGAGTGGACCAATGCCCATGCTCGAAAGCTCCACACTCGCTGTACCTGAAGTTCCAGAGACGCCAAGCCATGTCGCAATAATCATGGATGGGAACGGGCGTTGGGCAAAGCGTATGCACTTGCCCCGTTTTGCTGGACATCAACGCGGTGTGGAGGCGGTGCGCGTCGCTATCAAGGCGTGCGTCGATCGTGGCATCGGGTACCTGACGCTGTTCGCATTCAGTTCGGAAAACTGGCGTCGCCCGGCCGAGGAGGTTGCCCTGCTCATGGAACTGTTTACCGGTGCGTTGACCAGAGAGGTGGCAAAGCTTCACCACAACGGCGTTTGCCTGCGCGTAGTGGGAGACCTTGACAGGTTTGACGCGAGAATTCGATCTCTCATTGCAGACGCGGAGAGTATGACGGCAGGCAACAATCGACTTACTTTGACGATTGCAGCCAACTACGGTGGGCGATGGGACATGCTGAACGCCCTGAGCCGCCTGTTGCAGGACAGGCCGGAAATCACGAGAAATTCGATTTCTGAAGCGGATATTGCTCCTTACCTGTCCATGAGCTATGCGCCGGAGCCGGATCTTTTCATCCGTACCGGCGGGGAGCATCGGATAAGCAATTTTTTGCTCTGGCAGTTGGCCTACACGGAGCTCTACTTCACCGACACCCTGTGGCCGGACTTCGACGCAAATGCACTTGATCAGGCGATCGCTTGGTACCGGGGCCGGGAACGCCGGTTTGGTCGTACCAGTGAACAACTTGAGGCGAGTAAGCAGTCAAAAAAGGCGGTTTTCGAGTCGACGGCCGGTGCGCCGAACCGTACACGGGCGAATGCTTAAGGCAAGGGTTGTAACTGCGGCAGGCTTGCTTGGTGTTTTCCTGTCCGCATTGTTTCTGCTTCCGACAGGTCAGTTCGCGATATTGATCGCGGTCGTGGTCGCAATCGGGTCGTTTGAGTGGGCGGGACTGGCGAAGGTGTCGCGCAAGGGACGCCTGGCTTTTTCGGCAGGTTGTACTGGATTATTCGTAGTTGTCATCTGGCTGGTGCAGGCGATTGATCCTGCGCGCGCCTCAGTAGCTACAATATATTCTGTGTCAGCGCTTTTTTGGGTGGTTGCAGCGCCCGTCTGGATGGTGCGTGGCGCGCGGATTGAATCCCTTGCCTTGACGCTTGCCGTTGGCACAGTTGTTGTTGTTCCAACCGGTCTCTCGATTGTCAGCATGCACTATGTCGGCCCGGGAGCACTGCTCATGCTTCTCGCACTTGTATGGGTCGCCGACACCGCTGCCTATTTCTCAGGTCGAGCGTTCGGGCGACATAAGCTGGCCCCAACGATCAGTCCTGGAAAGACTTGGGAGGGGGCGGTGGGTGCGGTCGCGGCGACTCTGTTATACGCCGCATTGTGCGCCTGGCTGTGGTTACCGCTTTCGGGATTGGTGGAAGAGTACGGATGGATTCCTTATCTTGCGATCTCGGGACTCCTTTGCATCGTCAGTATTGAGGGTGACTTGTTCGAGTCCTCCGTCAAGCGTCATGCAGGCGTAAAGGACAGCGGAAACCTGCTGCCCGGCCATGGTGGCGTCCTGGACAGAATAGATAGCCTGACTTCAACATTGCCGCTGGCTGCCTTGATTTTCCACGTCGTTGCGAGAGCGGCATGACAGGGTGGCAGAGCGGAGGGGGGCGGACAAAAAGCACGCGGACGCTGACTGTACTGGGTGCGACCGGGTCGGTTGGCCGTACTACTCTGGAGGTTGTGAGCCTCTACCCGGACCTTTATAGGGTTCATGCGCTGACTGCGCATACGTCATCCACGGATTTGATCGCTTTGTGCGTGCGCCATCATCCGCGCTATGCCGTCCTCTCGGGGATTGGCGAAAACGCATCCCTCCGTCGCGCCCTGCGCGAGGCAGGGTGCGAAACGGAACTGCTTTTTGGCGAGAGCGCGTTGTTGGATGTGGTAGATGGCTGTGACACAGTCATGGCTGCAATTGTTGGTGGTGCGGGGCTGGCGCCAACAATCCATGCAGCCGCCGAAGGAAAAAAGGTACTACTGGCAAACAAGGAAGCGCTGGTGATGGCCGGGCCAGTGTTCATGCGCGCTGCCCGCGCCGCTTCAGCGGTCCTCCTCCCGATTGATAGCGAGCACAACGCGGTATTTCAATGCTTGCCGACGGACTCCAACGGCTTGGCCGCTGTACAGGATGTTCGGCGGATTCTCCTCACAGCTTCCGGTGGACCCTTCCGCGTGACTCCCATGGATCAGCTTGCGAAGGTAACTCCCGAACAAGCGTGTGCGCATCCCAACTGGGTCATGGGGCGCAAGATTTCGGTTGACTCTGCAAGCATGATGAATAAGGGGCTCGAAGTCATTGAGGCAAGATGGCTGTTTGGAGTGGACGCGTCGAAAATAGAAGTCGTTATCCATCCTCAAAGTATCGTGCATTCGATGGTGGAGTATGTTGACGGTTCGGTCATTGCGCAGCTTTCCAATCCGGACATGCGGATACCTGTTGCTCATGCACTTGCTTATCCTGGTCGAATTGAATCTGGCGTGCGCTCCCTGGATCTTGCAGCGGTTGGACAACTGAGCTTTGAAGCGCCCGACCTTCTGCGTTTCCCATGTCTTGCCCTGGCGTACGAAGTGCTCAAGGTTGGCGGGGTCGCGCCGACGTTGCTGAACGCAGCCAACGAAGTAGCGGTCGAGGCATTTCTGCGAGGCCGGCTCGGCTTTACGGCGATTGCGATGGTGGTGCAGGCGGTGCTTGACGAAATTCCGGTAACGGAAGCGTCAGATCTGGATTGCGTCCTCGATGCTGATCGTCGCGCGCGTTCGAGCGCTGAGGTGAACGTCGGGCGATTCGCAGGTCGCGCGGCATGATGCTCATCCAGACGGTTGCTGCTTTTATTGTTGCACTCGGCATATTGATCGTCGTGCACGAGTTCGGCCACTATCTTGTGGCGCGTTGGTGCGATGTGAAGGTACTTCGATTTTCGGTCGGGTTCGGACGTCCCCTCGCGATACTCAGGAGTGGGGCGGATCGGACCGAATGGGTGGTTTCGGCAATTCCGTTTGGCGGCTACGTCAAAATGCTTGATGAACGAGAGGCGCCTGTCGAAGTGGGCGAACAGGAGCGGGCCTTCAACAGGAAGAGTGTGTGGCGCAGGTTCCTTATCGTTGTCGCAGGACCTGCATTCAACTTTCTTTTTGCAATCCTGGTCTACGGCGGCTTGTATATGTATGGACTGCCGGAGGCGCGTCCGATAGTTGCGGAGCCTGCGTCGGGAAGTCTCGCGAAAGTGTCCGGTTTTCATGCCGGCGATACCGTCCGCAGCGTCGATGAACGTCCGATAACTACGTGGCAGGACTTGCGCTGGCGGCTGCTCCAGGGCGCCCTGCAGAAGCAGCGATTAAAAGTGGAGGTGCTGACTGAGGATCAAAAGATATCCGTCCGGACGCTCGACCTAAGTGGCTTGTCTGGCGACGATGTGGAAAGCGATATGCTCGAACGCATGGGATTCAGGCTTCACAGACCGCCGCTTGCACCTATCCTAGGCAAAGTGGTGTCTGGAAGTGCTGCCGACCGTGCCGGACTTCATCCGCAGGATCGGGTGACCTCGGTCGATGAGGTCGGCATCGACACATGGGGTGATCTGGTACAGGCGATTCGGGGCAGGGCAGGACGGGTCACATCACTCGGAATACTACGAAGCGGAATGAGTCTTGTAGTCGGCGTCACTCCAGAGGACGTCGTGGTGGAGGGCGAACATATTGGCCGAATTGGTGTCGCGCCCCATGTGCCGCCGGATCAGACCGACAAAATTCTGATTCGCGTCCGCTACGGTCCCTTTGAAAGTCTCGAAAAGGGCATAGAAAAGACCTACGACATCTCCTTGTTCAGTCTCAAGATGCTCGGCAAGATGCTGGTGGGCGAGGTTTCCTTGAAGCACCTTTCCGGACCCGTGACTATTGCCGATTACGCGGGTCAGTCAGCGCAGCTTGGATGGACTTCCTACCTCACTTTCCTCGCTCTGATCAGCATCAGTCTGGGGGTCCTGAATCTTCTTCCCATTCCCCTGCTGGACGGTGGACACTTGATGTATTATGCGGTGGAAATAGTGAAGGGAAGCCCGGTTTCCGAGAGAATAATGGAGTTGGGGCAGCGTGCAGGATTCGCGCTTCTGCTGACCATGATGGCCTTCGCTTTTTATAACGACTTCAACCGTCTCCTATCTAGCTGAATGAGATTCCGTCGGTTCTACGCTTTCTTCGCAGCGGGTATGTTGGGGTTGGCATTCAGCTCGGCCGCCTCCGCATTCGATCCCTTCACCGTAAAAGATATTCGTGTAGACGGGTTGCAGCGAACGGAACCCGGAACGATCTTCAGTTATCTCCCGGTGAAAGTTGGCGAGACGATGACGGAAGAGAAGGCGCAGCAGGCAATTCGCGCACTGTTTGCCACAGGATTTTTCCGTGATGTCAGACTGGAGGTTGAGAACGGCGTTCTAGTGGTTGTTGTTGATGAGCGCCCAGCAATCGCCCAGATCGACTTCTCCGGGATCAAGGAGTTCGAACCCGAAACGCTGCGGCGCAGCTTCAGGGAGCTTGGGCTTGCTGACTCGCGTATTTTCGACCGCGCCTTGCTTGAGCAGGCTGAACAGGAACTGAAGCGCCAGTACTTGTCGCGAGGCCTGTACGGCGTCGAGGTTCAAACCACCGTCACGCCTTTGGAGCGCAACAGGGTGGGCATCAATTTCGCCGTCAAAGAGGGAGAGACTGCGAAGATAAAAGGCATCAATATTGTGGGGGCGGCGGCATTCAGTGAGAAGACGCTGCTTGAGGAATTTGTGTTACGGACACCGGGTTGGATCACCTGGTATACCAAGCACGATCAGTATTCCCGCCAGAAGCTCGCAGGCGATCTCGAATCGTTGCGTTCCTTCTACTTGAATCGCGGATACATAGACTTCAACATCGATTCGACCCAAGTCTCGATTACGCCCGACAAGAAGGATATTTACATCACGGTGAATGTCACCGAAGGCGAAAAATACACAGTTTCGGAGGTGAAGCTCGCTGGGCAATTTCTTGTTCCCGAGGAGGAGCTTTCGAAGCTTGTTCAGTTGAAGCCTGGGGACGTATTCGCGCGCGACAAACTCACGCAGTCGACCAAGGCGATATCAGATCGTCTCGGCAACGAAGGATATGCGTTTGCGAATGCCAATGCGGTACCGCAAGTTGACAAGGAAAAGCGGCAGGTCGCGTTTACGATCCTGCTAGATCCGGGTCGCCGAGTGTACGTTCGACGTATCAGCGTTGCGGGTAACACAAAGACACGAGATGAGGTCGTGCGCCGGGAAATGCGTCAACTCGAAGGCGGATACTACGATTCCTCAAAGATTCAGCTTTCAAAGCAACGAATCGACCGGACGACTTACTTCAAGGATGTAAACGTCGAGACTGTGCCTGTGGCGGGCGCCAGCGATCAAGTCGATGTCAACTTTACTGTTGAAGAGAAGCCGACGGGTGCTCTGCTTGTCGGAGCGGGGTTCTCGACTACCGACAAGGTCATCCTCTCCGGGTCGATTTCACAATCAAACGTGTTCGGAAGCGGAAAGACGATTTCCACACAGGTTCAGACCGGCAAGATCAATCAGGTTTATTCGATTTCGTATACCGATCCGTACTACACGGTAGACGGAGTTAGCCGCGGATTTGATTTGTACAAACGCGATACGGATGCTTCAAGACTGACTGTCGGTCCCTACAAGACAAAGACGGTCGGTGGTGGCGTACGTTGGGGTTATCCCCTCGCAGAGCGCGACTCCGTGAGCTTTGGGCTGAACGCCGAGCATGTCAAATTGGACACCTTTGCAACAAGTCCGGCGAGTTACATTAACTTCGTCAATCAGTTTGGCAATACTTATACATATGTCGCCGGTACGGCGGGCTGGGCTCGTGACTCCCGTGACAGCCTTATTTTTCCGAACAAAGGCAGCCTTCAACGCATCAGCGGTGAATTGGGCGCAGGTAATTTGCAGTACTACCGGCTGGGTTATCAGCACCAGTACTTCAGGCCACTTTCAAAGTCATTGACTCTGTACCTGAACGGAGATTTGGGGGTCGCCGACGGTCTGGGGAATCGTCCTTTGCCGTTCTTTAAAAACTATTACGCTGGTGGCCCGGGGTCTGTCCGAGGCTACACCTTCTCCGGCCTGGGCCCGCAGGACGGTCTTGGCAATGTGCTTGGCGGCACGAGGCGCGTCGTGGGTCAGGCGGAACTTTTGTTCCCAGTCCCCGGCGCTGCCCAAGACAAGTCCCTGCGCCTGGCAGTGTTTGTGGATGGCGGACAGGTTTTCGGGGCAGGTCAGAAGATTTCTCTAGGCGATGTAAGGTATTCCACCGGCGTCGCCTTGAGCTGGAATTCGCCCTTCGGGCCTTTGCGTCTATCAATCGCTCAGCCATTGAACTCTACCGTTACTGATCGCGTACAAAGGTTACAATTCACTTTTGGCACAGGTTTCTAACCTTCCACTAAATCATATGCAACGTATCAGTAAAACTTCTATCCTTGCCCTGATTTTTTCGGCGGGATTTCTGCTTTCCGGCATCTCTCCGGCCCAGGCCGAGGGGCGAATCGGCTTTGTGAATACCGAACGCATCTTGCGAGATGCGGTGCCCGCCCAGCGCGCACAGAAGAAAATCGAGGCGGAATTTGCAAAACGGGATCAGGAATTGTCACGGATGGCTGACCAACTCAAGAAGACTCAAGACGAGTTGGAGAAGAATAGCGTCACGATGTCGGAAAGCCAGCGACGGAACAAGGAGCGGGAGTTCGCCGATACAAATCGCGAATTTCAAAGAAAGCAGCGGGAATTCCGCGAGGACCTCAATTCAAGGCGGAATGAGGAATTGGCGCAAGTGGTTGAGCAGGCGAATCGCGTGATCCGACAGATTGCGGAAGCGGAGAAGTACGACATCATTTTTCAGGACGCTGTCTATGCAAATCCGCGGATCGATATCACCGACAAGGTGATCAAGACCCTCGAAGGCAAGCCGCCGGCGCGCTGACCGCTGCGGAAATATGGGCGCCATTCCAGGCAGAGTTGGCCCCCTTTCGCTTGGCGAGATTGTCGTTCGGTTGGGCGGTCGCGTAATCGGAGATCCGAACGTAGCGGTTTCGCAAGTTGGTTCACTCGAACACGCAACGCCAGGTCAGATAGCCTTTTTTTCCAATCCCAGATTCAAGTCAATGCTCGGCAATACCAGAGCGAGCGCAGTTTTGCTTTCGCCTTCGGCAGAACATTTCACCGCCCTGCCGAAGATCGTTGCGGAGAACCCTTACGCGTACTTCGCTCGGCTCTCCAGGTGGTTCAACCCGGAGCCGGAGGTAAAGGCTGGTCTGCATCCGCTAGCCTTGGTAGATCCAGGTGCGCGCGTATCCGGATCGGCCACAGTCGGACCCTATGCCGTCATTGAAGCCGGTGCAGTCATTGGCGAAAGGGCATACGTCGGCGCTGGTTGCAAGATTGCGTTTGACGTTGAAATTGGGACTGACAGCCGACTGTTCCCCGGGGTAGTGATATACCAAGGATGCCGGGTTGGTGCACGCAACATTCTCCATTCAGGGGTGGTAATCGGAGCTGACGGCTTCGGAATAGCTGCCGATGACGGTATGTGGGAGAAAATACCGCAGATCGGCCGGGTCCTCATCGGGGATGATGTCGAGATAGGCGCGAACACTACGGTAGATCGCGGGGCTATCGATGACACAGTTCTGGAGGACGGAGTAAAACTCGATAACCAGATCCAGATCGGCCACAACTGCTATATCGGTGCCCACACTGCAATGGCCGGCTGTGTTGCGGTGGCAGGAAGCGCCCGGATAGGCCGTCATTGCACCGTTGGGGCCGGGGCCACTATCCTTGGACACCTCAGCATTGCGGACTACGTAAACGTTTCCGCGGCCACGGTTATTTCCCGCTCGATTCGAAAGCCCGGAACCTATACAGGTATGTATCCGTTCGACGAAAACTCATCGTGGGCAAGGAATACGGCGCTTGTCCGCCACCTTTCCGAATTTGCGGAGCGAATCCGGGTGCTTGAAAAGCGATTGCTTGATAAGGAAGAAAAGCATGGATAACGCAATGGACATCGGTGAGGTACTTGAGCACCTCCCGCACAGGTTCCCATTCCTCTTGATAGACCGGATCAGGGCGATAGAAATCGGGAAGAGAATTGTGGCTCTGAAGAACGTTACGATCAATGAACCTTTCTTCCAGGGGCACTTTCCCCAACGACCAATTATGCCTGGTGTGCTGATACTTGAGGCAATGGCGCAAGCGGCTGGCATTCTTGTTTTCCGGACGCAAGGCGACAAACCGGACGTGAACTCGGTCTATTACCTCGCGGGCATCGACAAGGCGCGCTTCAAGCGCCCCGTGGTTCCAGGCGATCAGCTTGAGATCGAGGTGGTACTTGAGCGCGGAGTCCGCGGCGTATGGAAGTTTTCCTGCGTGGCGAGGGTAGACGGTGGCGTGGTCTGCGAAGCGGAAATGCTGTGCTCAGTACGTCCGGCTTCTAAAGGCTGAGTTGCGGGGATATGTCGATCCATCAGACCGCAATAGTCCATCCCGGCGCGCGTCTGTCTGCGGATGTGGTGATCGGACCCTATGCGATCGTGGGAGAACACGTTACGGTAGCTGAAGGCAACTGGATCGGTTCGCACGTTGTGATCGATGGTCACGTGAAAATTGGCAGGAATAACCGCATTTTTCAATTTGCGTGCATTGGTGGTCCGCCACAGGATAAAAAGTACCAGAACGAACCTACAGCCGTTCAGATTGGCGATGGAAATACCATCCGAGAGTATGTAACGATCAATCGCGGTACCGCGCAGGATGCGGGAATTACGCGGGTTGGCGACGACAACTGGATCATGGCATACGTGCACTTTGCGCACGATTGTCAGATCGGAAGCCACACGATATTCGCGAATGCCTGCCAGGTGGCCGGGCACGTTCATGTGGGGAATTGGGCGATTCTTGGCGCGACCACACTTGTCCATCAGTTCGTAAAGATCGGCGCGCACAGCTTTACCGCAATGGGTACCTTTGTGCAGCAGGATCTGCCGCCCTACGTTACTGCAGCCGGAAATACTGCCCAGCCGTTCGGAATCAACAGCGAGGGACTTCGCAGACGCGGCTTTTCCCCTGAAGCGATCCTGGGCCTGAAGCGCGCCTATCGCACCTTGTATCGCTCTAATCTTTCCCTCGAACAGGCGAGGGCAGTTCTGCAGGCACAGGCCATCGACTGCCCGGAGGTTTCCGTTCTGGTTGGTTTTCTCGCGGAATCGACGCGAGGAATCGTGCGCTAAATGATGGCGGAGAAGGGCACGCCAGGCGCATCCGGTATTCGGCCCGGGAGTGCCGGAGCTCGGGTGGCGATGGTGGCAGGAGAGGCTTCTGGTGACCTTCTTGGTGCGCACCTGATTTCCGCGCTTGCGGACCGACGGGCCGCGGTCTCTTTGTTCGGAATCGGCGGTCCCCGGATGACCGGGCGCGGCTTCGATACCTGGTATCCGATGGAAAGGCTGGCAGTTCGTGGCTATGCCGAAGTTCTGCGCCACTATCGCGGCATCATGGGAATTCGCCGCAATCTGCTCAGCCGGCTTCTGGAGGAGCCACCGGATCTCTTTATCGGAGTCGATGCACCGGACTTCAATCTGGAACTCGAGTTTCGCCTGAAATCGGCAGGTGTTCCCTCCATACATTACGTCAGCCCCTCCATCTGGGCCTGGCGTCGATCACGTCTTGAACGCATCGCGCGTTCGGTATCACACATGCTGGTGTTGTTTCCGTTTGAAACAGAGATTTACCAAAAAGCTGGTATTCCTGTCACCTATGTCGGTCATCCTGCTGCCGACATCGTTCCACTTGTAGTCGACAAAACTGCTGCGCGGGATCAGCTGCGCCTGCCTCCCGGGAAGCTGATTGTGGCACTGCTGCCTGGCAGCCGGCAGTCGGAGTTGAAGTACATGGCTGACGATGTCGTCCTGGCAGCGAAGCGCGTTTACTCCGAACTCAAGGACGTGCATTTCGTTTGCCCTACGGCGTCCCGCCCTACCCGTGATCTGATGCAGCAGGCGATACATAGGAATGATGCGGGCGAACTGCCGATTACGCTGATGTTCGGTCACTCACACGAAGCGCTGGCTGCAGCGGATCTGGCGCTTGTCGCCAGTGGCACGGCGACGCTCGAAACTGCGCTGTTCAAGACACCAATGGTAGTCATCTACAAGATGTCGCCTATTACGTGGGGAATCATGCGCCGCATGCTTTACCTTCCCTATGTTGGCCTGCCCAATGTCCTCGCCGGCGAGTTTCTGGTCGATGAATTGCTGCAGGACGCAGCGACGCCTGAAGCAATGTCCGATGCGCTGTTGGCGCTGTTGCGAAATCCCGCGAGACAGCGTCGGCAGACTGAGAGTTTTCTCGAAATACACCTGCTGTTGCGGCAGGACAACGCGACCAAGGCCGCTGAGGCAGTGCTTGAGATCCTGGACGGAGCGGGGAGTCGGCGCTCCGCTCGTATCGTTTGAAACTTATTTGCGGGGTTGACGAAGCTGGCCGCGGGCCGATCGCTGGCCCGGTGTTTGCCGCTGCTGTCGTTCTCGATCCGTGTCGCCCTATTCCCGGCCTCAAGGATTCCAAGTTGGTGTCGCCGCGACGCCGGGAACTGCTTGCGGCTGAAATCCGATCGTCAGCTATC
Source organism: Burkholderiales bacterium (assembly GCA_038211455.1). Lineage (GTDB taxonomy): Bacteria > Pseudomonadota > Gammaproteobacteria > Burkholderiales > SG8-39 > SZAS-79. The sequence continues at coordinate 3,885 of JBBQVP010000008.1, read as the reverse complement.
GCTTGGTCCGTCGCATTTGCTAGTGTCGAAGAGATCGATCGTTTCAATATCCTGCAGGCGACGTTTCTTGCAATGCAGCGCGCGGTAGAAACGCTTCCAAGGCGCCCCGATGAAGTATGGGTTGACGGTAATAGGGCGCCAGACTTCCGTATTCCCGCGCGGTCGATCGTCGGTGGGGACCGGCTCCACCCACCAATTTCGGCGGCCTCCATTCTCGCCAAGACCGTGCGCGATGCCGAGATGCTTCGCTTGCACGCCAAGTATCCCCAATATGGACTCGACCGCCACAAGGGCTACCCTACGGCATCGCATCTGGCAGCCATAGAAGCCTACGGGGTGTGCGAGATTTATCGTCGTTCATTTTCCCCGGTAAGGCGAGTTATCGAACGCGGAGTTGAAGCGTTGCATTGACCGCTTCGTTCAGCATGCGAGATTCATTCTCAGGCGCCGAAATCGGCAGAAGGGAATGGATATGGCGTTTGAGTAGGCCGAGGAACCTCTCATCGGCTCTGGCGCGGATCATCAGCCTGGCAAGCGCATTGTCGTCGCCAACCGGGAAATAGCCCGGATAGCCCTTTCCAAGCAGGCCGATATTTCCGGAGATTTCGGAAGCAAGCACGGGAACGCCGATCCGTATGGCTTCGGATACCACGTTCGCTCCGCCCTCCATGTTGGAACTGATTACCATCAGGTGGCTGGAGGCCAGCAGGGCAAGCGCGCGCGAGTGGGGAACACTCTCTACCCAGCGATAGCGTGGTTCGCGGTTTGCAAGCGCGTGCGCCTGGGCGCCAAGTTTCTCATCGAGCGCCTCCCCCACCTGAATTACGTGGATACCGCTAGCCACGGGCACATGCGAAATGGCGATGCCGGCGCGGAGCGGATCTTTCTCCTCGCGCAGGTGACCGATGACGCAGATCCGGAATCCCCGCCGTACGGGATTCCAGCGAAGCAGGCTCGCGCATGACTGGTACACGACATTCGCCCTGTTTCTCAATGCGCGAGGAAGTTCCCTGATCGCCATCGGCTGGAGCACGATGAAACGATCCGCAAGCTGGAGAGAACGCTTGGCCTTCGAATCGCAATGTATGTCCCGATAGACGTCGGTCCCAGTAAGGGCGAGAGCCACTGGCCGGTCAGGGTGCGTCTTGCGAAAGGCGGTGATCGAAGCATGGCTACGGCGAGCGTGTAAAGCGAGCAAAAAATCGGCGGGCTCGCCCGTCCACTCATTCATCAGAGCCACGCGGTGACCGGCCGCGCGCAGAAATGCCGCCCAGCGAATTGCCGTGTGACGGTTGCCACTTCGGGATTTGATGGATGCAGGGGTGGTCAACGCGATTCTCACGTCTCACGATCTCCAGTAGACTCACGCACAGTATGATGCCGGAATCCCCGACGATGGAACTGCAGGCCGCGCGCGATCGCCTGCGAAGTGTCGCTGACGATCTGTCTGGCGCGAGGGAGTTCGGTCCGCGTATCGGGACCGTGAATCCACCGCGCTGGGAAATCGGCCATGTTGGATGGTTCCAGGAGTACTGGTGCCTCCGGGGAGGAGGGACCGGACTGCTCGGGGCGTCGATGCTAGCAAATGCGGACGCACTGTATAACTCGGCGACCGTGCCTCACGATACACGCTGGGATCTTGCGCTGCCTGATTTTGGCGCGACACGGGCGTATCGCGAGGGCGTTCTCGAGCGAACCCTGGAGGCTCTCCGCCACGATTCGAGGCCGGTCGCGGCCTACTTTGCTCGTCTTTCTGCGCGTCATGAGGACATGCACGCAGAGGCGTTTCATTACATGCGCCAGACATGGGGATACGAGGCGCCTGTCTTGCCGGCAAGCATTCATCCCGGAGGCGACCGAATCCGCGGGGACGTTGAATTGACTGGTGGGTCGTTCAATCTGGGCGCATCGAAAGGCAAGGGTTTCGTCTTTGATAACGAACGCGCCATGCACCCAGTGGTTGTGCAGCCGTTCAGGATCTCGCGCACTGCAGTCACCAATCTGGAGTATCTGGCATTTGTTGAGGATGGCGGCTACGAACGCAAGGAGTGGTGGACGCCGGCGGGGTGGAAATGGCGGAGTCTTCAGGAGGTGGCGTCTCCGCGTTACTGGACCAAGGAGGGCGGCGTTTGGAAGCAGCGTCGTTTCGCGGGCGTAACCCCGCTTTCGCCGGACGAACCGGTAGTCCACGTCAGCGGGCATGAGGCTGTCGCATATTGCCGGTATTCGAGGCGTCGACTGCCCACGGAAACGGAATGGGAGTACGCCGCCACCTGGAATCCTGGCACGCTACGAAGGCAACGTTATCCATGGGGAGATGCCCCATGGCGAGCAAGTCTTGCGAATCTCGAGAATGCCTCGCTTGCGCCAGTGGATGACTATCCCACCGGTGATAGCCCATGCGGATGCCGACAGATGATCGGCAATGTCTGGGAGTGGACCGCCAGCACCTTCCTTCCCTACCAGGGATTCCTGCGTGATCCCTACAAGGAATATTCTGAGCCCTGGTTCGGTACGCATACGGTACTTCGCGGCGGTTGCTTTACGACCTCTCGCAGGATCGCGGAGACGTCATACCGGAACTTTTTTACCGCAGATCGGGCGGATTTTTTTGCCGGCTTTCGAACCTGCGCACAATGAGTGTGATTCGCTCTCGGGACAATGCACGCGTCAAGGCGTGGACGCGGCTGAGGGACGATCCGGCCGAGCGTCGAAATAGGAGGATCGCGTTGGTAGAGGGTGTCCATCTGCTCGAGACATATCTAGGGCTCGGACATTGTCCCCTGAACATTATGTTGAGCGAATCGGCGGCAGGTATGCCTGAAGTGCTCAGGGTGATAAAACGCTCCACCCGGACACCCGTCGTGCTCTCTGATATGGTATTCGGGCGCATATCCGATACGGAGTCGCCCGTTGGGGTGGCCGCGGAAATCGATCTTCCCCAAGCGGATTTAGATCCTTCCACGAGTGCCGGATGCCTGTTTCTGGATGGCATTCAGGATGCGGGAAACGTAGGCACGCTTCTGCGTAGCGCAGCTGCGTTTGGCATCCCCGATGTGATCCTGGGGCGTGGATGTGCGGATGCCTGGTCACCCAGGGCGCTACGTGCGGGCATGGGCGGGCAGTTCTATCTTCGCGTTGCGACCTCGACGGATCTCGCCCGCGACATCCAACGATTCGGCGATCAATCGCTTTGTACGGTTGTACGTGCCGGAGCTCCTTTGAGTTCGGTCGATCTCACCGGTCGTGTCGGCTGGATTTTCGGTGGTGAAGGGGCTGGCGTGTCGCCAGAGATTGCGGCGCGCGCCACGCACCACGTAACAATACCGATGCCCGGTGGTACCGAATCCCTCAACGTCGCCGCGTCTGCCGCAATCTGCCTGTACGAACAGGCCAGGCAGGTCAGTAGACGTGGCGCTCGATCTTGATGTCCCTGAGGATGGTGGTGGCGATCTCCTCGATGGATTTGGTGGTGGAATTGATCCACCGGATGGATTCGCGCCGCATCATGCTCTCGGCCTGCTCGACTTCGAATCGGCAGTTCGCGAGTTTCGCGTAGTCGCTGTCGGGTCGCCGCTCCTGGCGTATCTCCCGCAGTCGCTCGGGCGTAATCGTCAATCCGTACAGCTTGGACCGAAAGCCCTTGAGGACTTCCGGCAGAGACCGGCGCTCGAAATCTTCGGGGATCAGCGGGTAGTTGGCGGCTTTCACGCCGAACTGCATCGCCAAGTAGAGGCTGGTCGGGGTTTTTCCACTGCGCGATACGCCAACGAGAATGATGTCCGCATCGGCGAGATCCCGGTGCGACGAACCATCATCGTGCGCCATCGAGAAATTGATCGCCTCGATTCGGTGCTTGTACTCCTGTTTGTCGGTCGAGCTATG
>JBBQVP010000007.1:0-51440 GCA_038211455.1 Burkholderiales bacterium | reverse complement strand
CTCGGCCTGTCCCTCAAGCGTCACGTGGGTGCCGTTCGAACTGTGGTCGGCGAGCACGAAGTGGTCGCGCCGCCGCTCGATCATCGCGTGCGCGCGCGACACCACGGCATTGTGGATAGTGAAATCGGCCTCGTGGTCGCGCCCGACGGTCACCTTGCGCCGGTCCGGTCCCATGTCGACGCGCTTTCCCTCGAGCTCAAGCTCGAGCATCGCGCGCCCTGGGCTGCGCGTCGAACCGGCGGTGATCGACGTCATGTCCTGGTTGGCGCCCTGCCAGACGATTTCGATCAACTCGACTTCCTTTTCCTTGCCCTTGACCGGGATCGCATACAGCTTGCGCAGATTGCCGATGAACAAGTTCGAGAGGCCCTCGGCCGTCTCCTTGTCGGTGATGATCTGGCCCTTGGAGGCCAGGTCGCACAGGCGTGAGGCGAGATTCACCGTGTCGCCGTACACGTCGTTGTCGCGTTCGACCACCGGACCGAAGTGAAACCCGATACGCAGCCCCAGGCGCGCCGCCGAGGCCGTGCCCAGGCTTTCCACGCGCATCTGCATCTCGGCGGCGGCGGCAGCGGCCCCGTCGGCATCCCTGAAGACGGCCATCACCGCATCGCCGATCGTCTTGATCACGCGGCCATGTGCCTCGATGGTGCAGTCCGACATCGTCTGGAGGCAGTTGCCCACCAGCGCGAATGCGCGCGTATCGCCGAGGATTTCGTAGAGCGCGGTGCTGCCGGCAACGTCCGCAAAAAGCACTGCGCAGTCCATGGTCGGGACTCCTGTCAACTTTTAATCCAGTCTGCACCCTCTCACCCGGCCGGGTTTGACTTCGATCAACCCCGGTCGTCTCCCGAGACAATGCTATTGGAAAAATTGTGCAGGTATATGATCGAAGCATGCTGCTACTTCGCCGCCGCCTGTTCCTGCTGCTGGCACTGGCCCTCGTACTCGGTGGCGCCTGCTCGCGCCGCTCGACGCCGGCGCGGAAGTGCAGGTACAGGCTGGCCTGAAACGCGCCCTGGCCAGTTTCGCCGCCGCCCGGGCACTGAATGCGGTGATTTCGGTCGTGCAAGGCACCGAGATTTCGGTTCAGCTCGCAGGCTTGGGACCCACGTTCGCGCCGGGTCAGGTACTCGACCCTGTAAACGACCTGGTCGAGCAGTTTTCCACGCTGATGCTGCTGGCCTCGGTCTCGTTCGGGATCCAGCTCATCCTGCTCAAGTTCGGCGGCTACTGGGCGGTTTCCGCGCTGCTCACGGCAACCGCGATCGCCTGCGTCTGGCTGAACTGGCGGGGGCCGCCGCTGCGCAGCTGGTCGACGCGGCTCCTGCTGGTGCTGGTGCTGGTTCGGTTTGCGGTCCCGCTGGTCGTCCTGGGCAGCGAAGCGGGCTTTCAATTGTTTCTTGCCGAGCGATACGCCGCCGGCGAGGCGAAGATCGAGCTGTCTGCAAGCAAGCTGACGGCCCTGTCAACACCACCGGTCGCGCCCAAGGATGGCGAGACCCTCGCAGACCGGTTGAAGCGCTGGACCTCGCAGGGCGCCGACGTCGCCAGGCAGGCCAGCCAGCTGATCGACGACCTGAAGCTGGCGGCCAACGAGACGGTGGAACATATCGTGATGCTGATCGCCGTGTTCCTGATCCAGACGCTGCTGCTGCCACTCGCGCTCCTCTGGTCACTGATCAGGTTCGGCGGGATGCTGGGCACGTTTGCCGGGGCGTCGAACAAAGCCTGAGTCCGTCCGGACTGCCAGTAGAATGGCGCGCATGAGCAAACCGCATTCCCTATCGAAAGACGGCCGTGTCGCCGACGCGGCCTGGGCAATCGGCCTGCTCTGCGTGGTCCTTGCCATTGCCGATGCGATTGCGGGGCTGTTTGCCGGGATCGGCTACCGGCTGGACCTCTGGGACTACCGGGACGGCATCGGCGCGCTGATGTATGTGTTCTGGCTGGCCTGCGGAACCGCGGCGCTGGCCTCCCTCGCCACCATCCTCGGTGCCACGACCGGGCGCACCGGTGCGGTCGCGACAGGCCTCATCGCGCTGCTGATCGCCGGGATTACCGCCTACATTCCGTGGAGCCTGCGGCAGACCGTGCGTCGTGTGCCGCCGATCCACGACATCAGCACCGACACTGTCAACCCGCCGCGCTATGTGCGCGCCGCGGGATTGCGCAAGAAAACCGACCACTCGACGACTTACGACGGCCCCGAAGTCGCGGCGCTGCAAAGCAAGGGCTACCCTGATATCCAGTCGATCCTGCTGCACGCGCCCGCCGACAAGGTGTTCGAGACTTCGCGTGCGGTGCTGATCGGCATGGGGCTGCATTTACTCGACGCCGATCCGACTGAGCGGCGGCTTGAGGCAACCGATACCTCGCTGCTGTTCGGGTTCGAAGACGACATGGTCGTGCGCATCCTCGAAGAGCCCGGCGGGATCACGCGCGTCGATGCCCGCTCGAAATCACGCGTCGGCCGCAGCGACCTCGGGATCAACGCGGGCCGGATACGACTCTTCGCGGCGACCCTGCGCAAGAAACTCGGGCCCTGAATAACCGGGCTAGCCCGCAAGGACTTTTGGCAGCCAGAGGGACAGCGCCGGGAATGCAACGATCAGCGCCACCCTGAACAGTTCCGCAACAAAGAACGGCATGACGCCGAGGAACGTGCGGCTCATCGGCACGTCGCGCGCGAGCGCATTGATCACGAACACGTTCATCCCCACGGGCGGGGTGATCAGTCCAAGCTCCACCACGATCAACGCGAGGATCCCGAACCAGATCTTGAGGTCCTCCACGCCCATGCCGAAATCGAGTCCGGAGATTACCGGCCAGAAGAACGGGATCGCGAGCAGGATCATTGACAGGCTGTCCATCAGGCAGCCGAGGACGATCAGCGCGATCAGCAGCACGATCAGGATGTGCATCGGCGTCATGCCGGATTCGACCATCGCCCGGGCCGCTGCCTGCGGAACGCCGCCGCGCGCCATGAAGATGTTGAGCAGCTGCGCGCCGAGAAGGATCAGATAGATCATCCCCGAGGTCTTCGCGGTGTCGCGCAGCGCATCGCACAGGCTCGCCCAACGCACCATGCCGCGAAAGATGCCGAACAGCGTGACCAGCACCACCCCGACCGCAGCCGCAGGCGTGGGGTTGAAGAAGCCGAAGTAGATCCCGCCGATGACCATTCCGAAGATTACGGCCACCGGCGCGACCCCCACGGTGGCCTCGATGAACTCCTTGCGCGGCACACGGTCCCCGGCCGGGCCCGCATTGGGCCTGACGCGCACGTAGATCGCGATCGTCGCAAGGAAGAACAGTACCGCGATCAGTCCCGGGATGAAGGCGGCGATGAACATCGAGACCACGCTCGCCTCCACCACGATCGCGTAGACGACCAGTACGACCGAAGGCGGGATCAGGATCCCCAGCACCCCACCCGCGGCCAGCGTGCCGGTGGCGAGCTCGGGGCTGTAGCGGTAGCGACGTAACTCGGGCAGCGCCACCTGGCCCATCGTGGAGGCCGTGGCCAGCGACGAGCCGCACACCGCACCGAAGCCGGCACACGCCGCGATCGCCGCCATTGCCACCCCGCCGCGCATCCAGCCCAGCCATGCATTCGCCGCGCGGAAGAGGTCCCTCGACAATCCGGCACGCGAGGCGATGTTCCCCATCAGCACAAACATCGGCAGCACCGACAGGTCGTAGATTGAGAACTGCGAGTACGCGAGGTTCTTGAGCTGGGCGAGGAAAACGTTCGGGTCGGTGAGGATCATCATGCCGCCACCGCCGACGATGATCATCGCGTAGGCGATCGGCATGCGAATGGCGATCAGGGCCACGAGGGCGCCGAGACCTCCCAGCCCGACGAGCAGGCTATGATCCATTAAAGGCGTTCAGGCGGTGCCCCGCCAGCCGGCGATCGCGTCGCGCACCGAGATCACTGCGGCGAGTGCCAGCAGCACAAGCGAGGCCAGCGCGGGAATGTAGGCATACCAAACGGGGATTCGCAGGATCGTTGTGGTCTCCACGTACCTGCGGTAGTCGAGCAGGCCGTCGTACATGCGCCAGAGCAGCAGCAGGCTGAAGCCCAGCGCGACCAGTGCCGAAATCAGCGTCAGCGCGGCGACCGTGCGCGGGCCCGCTCCCGAGGTGAACAAGTCCGCCGTGACGTTCGCGCCTGTCACCTGACAGTACGGCAGGAACATGAACACTGCGACCGCAACGAGCATCTCCACGAGTTCGAAATCGCCGGGCAGCGGCTTGCCGAACAGCACGCCGGTGGTCGCGCTGAAAGTGCTCATGAGCGCAACACCGATCAGCACCAGGCCGCCAAGCAGCGCCCAGCCCTCGATTACGCGACTCAGGAGCCGCACCTGTCCCTGGGGCGCGGGGGCCGTCACGGCACGCGCCGAGGCACGCGCTGAGGCTGACGGGGCCCCCATCGGTTACTTCGCGTACTTCTTGATCTGCTCCCGGGCGACCTTCACGAGTTCGACGCCATCGATGCCCTTGCCCTTGACCTCGTCTTCCCAGCGCTTCACCACCGGCTCGAGCTTCACACGGAAGGCATCCAGTTCAGCGTCGGTGAGTTCAATGTGCTTGTTGCCAGATTTGACCGCGACGTCGATACCGACTTCGTCCGACTTGGTCCAGATCTGGCCGACCTCGCGCGCCCAGGCCTCGCCCGACTGGTCGTCAAACGCCTTCTTGACGTCGGCGGGCAGGGAATCCCAGCGCTTCTGGTTCATCGACACCTGGAAGGTCGTGGTGCCGAAGCGGATATGGCGCGGCCCTTCGATCTGGTACTCGGTCATGTCCTGGAGTTTGAGCGGTGGAATGATCTCCCAGGGAATGAATGCCCCATCCACGACTTTCTTGGAAAGCGCCTGCGGCAGATCGGGGACCGGCATGGCGACCGCCGCGGCGCCCAGCGCCTCGATGATCCACGCGCCGGTGCGCGACGGAATCCGCATCTTCAATCCCTTGAGGTCGTCGGGCTTGCGCACCAGCTTGTCGACCATGTGGATCGCCTGTCCGGCATGGACGTGCAGGAACAGGACGTGCACACCGCCGTACTCGGTCTTCAGGTACTTGTCGTACATCGCGCGCATCGCCAGGTTGGTCGCGGCCGGGTCGTTCGTGTAGACAAACGGCAGTTCGAACACTTCGGTGCGCGGGAACAGGCCGGGCGTATAGCCGTTCACGGTCCAGACGATGTCGACCACGCCGTCGCGCACCTGGTTGATCAGTTGCGGCGGCTTGCCGCCAAGCGACATCGCAGGATAGATGTCGATCTTCACCTTCCCGCCGGAGGCTTTTTCCACACGCTCGGCCCAGGGCACGAGCATCTGCGTATGCGCAGGAGCCTTCGGTCCCAGGAGGTGGTGAAGCTTCAGCGTGATCGGCTCGGCGGCGGCACTGCCGGAAAATGCTGCGGCGGCAACCGCGAACGCGGACACAAGCAGGGTGCAGCGATGAATCTTCATTGTTTTGATCCTCCTCCAGTGAGAGCCGAAAAATTATAGCGTGTAAACCTTCGCGCCTGTCGTGCACCGCCCCCATGCCATCTGATGCAGTGCAGCGTCTGCATTGCAGCGTACGCAGTGCAGCGTACACTGCATGCCGATACAGGCAACGCCACAGCCACCGTGCGTGGCGTGGCACACAGGCCGCGGCCCATGGGAAACAGCATGAAACAACGCACCACGACCCTCTTTTTGGCGCTTGCGCTCAGCGGGTGCGCCAACCTGAGCTGGCAGAAGGCAGACACGGACGCGACCCGGACAGTGAAGGACCTCGACGAATGCCAGCAGAAAGCCATGCTTGCGGCGCACAGGCTCGGCAGCGCGCTGGGCAATCCCGCACCGATCATCGTCGGCACCCCGAACGGCCCGGTGAGCGTGGTCATGCCTTCCCAGAACCCGGCGCCCGATCCGTTCGCGCAGCATTCGCTGCTGTCGCAGTGCATGCGCGAGCGCGGCTACCAGCTGGTGCGCGACAAGTAGTGGCATGAGTGCGGCGGGTGCCGGCACAGGCGCCCCGCAATGCGCTCTATGATACGCACCATGCAGCTGCAGGAATTCATCAGCAATTCAGGGTCCGACCTGCGCGGCGACTATTCCGGCGCGCGCGCCGATTTTACGATCGAGCAGGATCCGGCTTCCTATACCGGCGAAGAACACGACCTGTGGCGACGCCTGTACCGGCGTCAGATGGCCCTGCTGCCGGGCATCGCTTACGCGCCCTTCCTCGAGTCGCTCGCCAGCCTCGCGGCCGCGGACGGGATACCCGATTTCGCGGCGGCCTCACAACGTCTCCGGCAGACGACAGGTTGGGAAATCGTTGCGGTGCCCGGCCTGATCCCTGACCTGGCTTTCTTCTCGCACCTGGCCGCGCGCCGGTTCCCGGTGACCGTCTGGCTGAGGAGGCCAGAGGAGTTCGACTACATTGTCGAGCCCGATGTGTTCCACGACTTCTTCGGACACGTCCCCCTGCTCTCCGATCCCGCCTACGCCGACTACCTGCAGGCTTACGGCAAGGGTGGCCTCAAGGCGGCGCAGCTCGATGCGCTCACGATGCTGGCAAGGCTGTACTGGTATACGGTCGAGTTCGGCCTGATCCGCACACCGCAGGGCCTGCGCGTGTTCGGTGCGGGCATCCTGTCCTCCGGAGGCGAGGTGCTGCATTCAATCGACAGCCCGCAACCGCGCCGCATCGCGTTCGCGCTGGAGCGCATCCTGCGCACCAACTATCGCATCGACCGCTTCCAGGACACCTACTTCGTGATCGAGGACTTCAACCAGCTGGTGCGCGACACGGCGCCGGATTTCACCCCGGTGTACGAGCGGCTGCGCGCGCTGCCTTCGATCGCGCCGGACGCCACGGTCGATGGCGACCGGATGGTCCGCGACGCAACCGCACCTTGAAGGGAGAACGCGCATGACCGACCTCTGGGAAAACCCGATGGGCACCGACGGGTTCGAGTTCGTCGAATACGCCGCGCCCGACCCGAAGGCGATGGGCGCATTGTTCGAACGGCTGGGCTTTCGCGCGATCGCCCACCACCGCCACAAGGAGGTGACCCTGTACCGGCAGGGAGAAATCAATTTCATCGTCAACGCAGAGCCCGATTCGTTCGCGCAGCGCTTCGCGCGCCAGCACGGGCCGAGCATCTGCGCGATCGCCTTTCGGGTGCAGGACGCCAAAGCCGCTTACGAGCGCGCAGTGGACCTGGGTGCCTGGGGCTACGCGGGCCTCGCTGCCCCGGGGGAACTCAACATCCCTGCGATCAAGGGCATCGGCGATTCGCTGATCTATTTGATCGACCGCTGGCGCGGCAAGAACGGCAAGCAGACCGGCGACATCGGCAACATCGGCTTCTACGACGTCGATTTCGAACCCCTGCCCGGCGCGGAACTGGATCCTGTGGGTAACGGCCTCGCGACTATCGACCACCTCACCCACAACGTGCACAAGGGCCGCATGAACGAGTGGGCGGATTTCTACCAGCGCCTGTTCGACTTCCGCGAAGTGCGCTACTTCGACATCGAAGGTCAGGTCACCGGCGTGAAAAGCAAGGCCATGACCAGCCCCTGCGGCAAGATCCGCATCCCGATCAACGAGGAAGGCAACGAGAAGGCGGGCCAGATCCAGGAATACCTCGACGCCTACCACGGCGAGGGCATCCAGCACATCGCGCTCGGCTCCACCGACCTCGCGAAGACGGTGGACGCAATGCGCGCCAACGGCGTGCGGCTGCTCGACACGATCGATACCTACTACGAGCTGATCGACAAACGGATTCCGGGCCACGGCGAGAATGTCGCCGAACTCAAGTGCCGCAAGATCCTGGTCGATGGCAAGGCCGGCGCGCTGCTCCTGCAGATCTTCACCGAGAACCAGCTCGGCCCGATCTTCTTTGAGTTCATCCAGAGAAAGGGCGACGAAGGCTTCGGCGAAGGCAACTTCAAGGCGCTGTTCGAATCCATCGAACTCGACCAGATGCGCCGCGGCGTGCTCAAGGGAAAATAAGGGGAACTGAAGATGCGACTCGATGCCACCCACAATCCGAAGCTTGCGAGCTGGGTCGAATCGGCCAACGATCCGGCCGGGGATTTCCCGATCCAGAACCTGCCGTTCGGCGTCTTCCGCCGCAAGGGGACGCAGGAAACACCGCGCGGCGGCGTGGCGATCGGCGACCAGGTGTTCGACCTCGCCGCGCTGGGCTTCAAGACCGGGCCGACGCTGAATCCTCTGGCCGCGGCGGGGCCGGCTGCCTGGCGCGCGCTGCGTGCCCTGCTCTCCGAGACTCTTTCCAACCCGAAGCACACGAAGAAATTCACCCGCCACCTCGTGCCGATGAAGAAGGCCGAACTGTTCCTGCCGGTGGCGATCGGCGACTACAGCGATTTCTACGCCGGCATCTACCACGCGGAGAACGTTGGCCGCATGTTCCGTCCGGACAACCCGCTGCTGCCCAACTACCACTGGGTGCCGATCGGGTACCACGGACGCGCTTCCTCGGTGGTCGTCAGCGGTACCCCGGTCGTGCGGCCGCGAGGACAGATCAAGCCGCCCGACAAGCCCGCGCCGGCAACCGGCCCGAGCAGGCGGCTGGACTTCGAGCTCGAACTGGGCATCGTCATCGGCCCGGGCAATCCGCTGGGCAAGCCGGTGAAGATCGGCCGCGCGCACGCGCACATCTTCGGCCTGACGCTGTTCAACGACTGGTCGGCGCGCGATATGCAGGCCTGGGAATACCAGCCGCTCGGCCCGTTTCTCGCCAAGAGCTTCGCCTCCACCATGTCGCCGTGGATCGTCACGCTCGATGCGCTCGCCCCGTTCCGCTGCCCGGCATTTGCGCGCCCCGTCGGCCAGCCCGCGCCGCTGCCTTACCTTACCGACGCAACCGACCAGCGCGAAGGCGGCTATGCGATCGAGATGGAGATGTATCTACGCAGCGCCGCGATGCGGGCGAAGAAACTGCCGCCGCTACGGCTCACGCGCAGCAACTTTCGCCACGCCTACTGGACCGCGGCGCAGATCGTCACGCACCAGGCTTCCAACGGCTGCAACATGCAACCCGGCGACCTGCTCGGTTCGGGAACCATCTCCGGGCCGACGCCCGACGCGCTGGGATCGATGCTCGAGCTGACCCAGGGCGGCAAGGCGCCGATCACGCTGCCTGGCGGCGAGCAGCGCAGCTTCCTCGAGGATGGCGACGAGGTGATCCAGCGATCGCGCTGTGTGCGCGAAGGTTACGCGAGCATCGGGTTTGGCGAAGCGGCGGGCACAATACGGCCCGCGCGCAACTAGCCGGAACCGCGTCAGGCCCACTGGCTGCGCAGCCGCGCGGCCACATCCACGCGCGGCAGCACGCGGGGAACCGCGCCCGCGCCCTCCTCGCCCGACGCCGGCCACACCACCGCATCCATCGCGGCCATCAGCGTGCGGCCGAGGAAGCGACTTTTCGCGCCGTACACATGCGCATCGCCCGAACGCTGCTGCTGGACGACATAGAACTTGAGCGGCGCGATCAGGTCGAGTTCGTTCTTCGCGCGCGTCATCGCGACGTACAACAGGCGGCGTTCTTCCTCGATGCGCTCGGGCTTGCCGGTGGCGTACTCGTTCGGGAAGTTGCCGTCGGTCACGTTGAGCACATGCACGTTGTCCCACTCCTGCCCCTTGGCGGAGTGGACGGTCGAGAGGATCAGGTAGTCCTCGTCGAGGTGTGGCGCACCGGCGTAGTCTGAACTGGCCTGCGGCGGGTCGAGGGTGAGCTCGGTAAGGAACTGCTCGCGCGTCGCGAACTGCAATGCAATGCGCTCCAGTTGTTCCAGGTCGCCGCTGCGCGCGGGCTCCGCATACAGGCGTGCGAGGTGCGGTTCGAACCACTGGCGCGCAGCGCCCAACTGCCCCGCCCAGGGCCGCGACGCTGCGCCGAGATCCGTCAACAGTTCGACCAGCGCGCCCCAGTGTTCTCGCGCCGCGGCGGGCACCGTCCACGCGGCGAGCGCGGCCCAGTCGTGCTGCGCCATTTCCAGCGCATGGAAACATCGGCCGGCGTTCACCGGCCCCATGCCCGGCAGCAGTTGCAGCGCGCGCTGTGCCGCAATACGGTTTTTTGGGTTGTCTGCCCAGCGCAGCACCGCGAGCAGGTCCTTGACGTGCGAGGCCTCGAGGAATTTCAGCCCGCCGTATTTCACATAGGGGATATCCCGCCGGACGAGCTCGAGTTCAAGCACGTCGCTGTGGTGCGCGCTGCGGAACAGCACCGCCTGGCGGCGCAGCGGCACGCCCTGCTCGCGCGCCTCCAGCACGCGTTCGACCACGTACTGCGCCTGCGCGACCTCGTCGATCACCGTCACCACGCGCGGGCGCGCGCCGGTCGCGCGCTGCGCGCGCAGGTTCTTCCTGAACTGCTGCGCTGCGCCCGCCATCAGCGCGTTGGCCGCGTCGAGGATCGCCTGCGTGGAACGGTAGTTGTCTTCCAGCGGGATCACCTCGGCCGGCGGCTGGAAGCGCGCCGGAAAGCCGAGGATGTTCTCCACGTTCGCCGCGCGAAACGAGTAAATCGACTGCGCATCGTCGCCGACCACGCAGAGGCCCTCGCCCGTGGGTTTGAGCGCCAGCAGGATTTCCGCCTGCAGCGTGTTGGTGTCCTGGTATTCGTCGACCAGCACGTGGTCGAAGCGCTCGCCCACGTCGCGCGCGAGCACCGCGTCCTGCATCAGCGCGTGCCAGTAGAGCAGCAGGTCGTCGTAGTCGAGCACCTGTTGGGAAAGCTTGGTCTCCACATAACGCGCGAACAGGGACTTGAGCTCGGCCTGCGATTCCATGCACCAGGGATACGCGTCGATCAGCGTGGCATCGAGCGAGCCCTGCGTGTTGACGCAATGCGAATAGATCGCGAGGCAGGTGTCCTTGCGCGGAAAACGGCGGTCCTTTGCCGCGAGGCCAAGTTCCTGGCGCGCGACATCGAGCAGGTCGGCCGAATCGCCACGGTCCATGACACTGAACCCCGGCGCAAGCCCCACCTGCGCGGCGTACTGGCGCAGGAGTCGATTCGCCACCGAATGGAAGGTCCCCGCCCAGGGCAGCCGCACCGCGGCGCGGTTGCCCGATCCTGAAGCCGATGCCGAGGCAAGCGTCTCTGCGACGATGGCCTGTGCGCGGCGCCCGAGTTCCTGCGCCGCGCGGCGCGAAAACGTCAGCAGCAGGATGCGCTCCGCGGCGACGCCGTTCAGCACCAGGTGCGCCACGCGATGCGCCAGCGTGTTGGTCTTGCCGGTGCCGGCGCCCGCGACGACCAGCAGCGGCGGCGAAGTCCAGCCGCGTGTTGCGCCCGGGCTGCCAAACGTGGCAGCGGCGCGCTGTGCCGGGTTGAGCTTGTCTAGGAGCGTGGCCTGCATGGGCGGATTATGCCGGAACAACTGTATATAACACCAGTATCCCGAAGTTTCGCAGGGCCGTGCAGATTGCGGCGCGCGCGCGGCTACACTTTGGCGCTTCCCGCCTGTTTACCCTCGCTTTCGGAGCACACGCCATGAAGATCCTGCTTTTCGACGACTACCGCCTCGGCGTGCTGAAGAACGGGGACCCGCAGGCCGGCGTAGTCGACGTCTCAAAGCTCGTGGCCGACATCCCTCACCTGGGGCCGCACGACCTGATCCGCGGCCTGATCGAGCGCTTTCCCGCCTACCGGGACCGGCTCGCTGACGCCGCGAAGAACGGCGCTGCCATCGCGCTGGACAAGGTGCGAGTCCGCCCGCCCCTGCCCAGGCCGGCGAACATTGACTGCATGGCGGTCAACTACATGGAAGACGGCACGCGCACCGAACCGGCACCGATCAACGGCTTTTTCAAGTCGCCCAATTGCGTGATCGGGCATGGCGACACGATGGTGTTGTCGGATGTTCCCGCGACCGGGTTCGAAGGCGAGGCCGAACTCGCGCTGGTGATCGGCAAGCCCGCGTTCAATGTCAAGGCCTCCGATGCGATGGACTACGTTTTCGGCTACGTGAATTTCATCGACGGCTCGGCGCGCGGCCTGCCGCCGCCCAACAACGTGTTCTACCAGATGAAATCGCGCGAGACTTTCGCGCCGATCGGCCCGTTCATCATCACCGCGGACGAAATCCCCAACCCGCAGAAGCTGCAGATCCGGCTGTGGGTCAACGGCGTGCTGAAGCAGGACTTCAACACCGACGACATGGCGCATAACATCCCGCGCTGCATCGAATGGGTCAGCGCGATTCATACGCTCGAGCCCGGCGACATCCTCGCCACCGGCACTAACCACCGCGGCCTGTCGTGCTTCCAGGATGGCGACACGGTGGAACTCGAATGCGAGGGCTGCGGGAGACTTTCGATCAGGATCCGCGACGATCTCAAACGCACCTGGGGCCGCGACACACGCCTCGAGCACGCGGAAAAGAAACTCGAAGGCGTCCTGACCCCGCAGCTGACCGGGAAGTACGGGAAGAAGTAGTTGTCCTCCGGAAAAAGGGAACCAGAAACCATGATCGGATATCGCGCACGCCTCGGCTTCCTGGTGCCCCCGGGCAACCCGACGGTCGAACCGGAAATGATGCAACTCGCCCCGCGCGGCGTGTCGGTGCACTTCACGCGGATGTATGCGGAAGGCAAGACCGGGTCGCATGCGGGCATGGACGAGCGCATCCGGATGCAGATCGCGCACCTGGAAGAGAACGTCAAGCTCCTTGCGCTGGTCAAGCCCGATGTGATTGTCATGGCGCATGCGGGCATGAGCTATGCGCTGGGCAAGGATGGCGAAGCCGAACTCGTCGAGCGGCTCACGAAACTGAGCGGCATCCCCTTCCTCACCGCGTTCGGCAGCGTGGTGCGCGCGCTCACGCACCTGGGGGTGAAGCGCGTCGCACTCGGCACGCCGTATGACAAGCAATCGACCGAGAAGGGCAAGGCCCTGCTCGAAGCAAACGGCTTCACGGTGGTCTCGCATGGCACGCTCGAAGGCGTGGCCAATATCTACGACGAATCTCCTGAGCGGGCCTACCAGCTGGCGCGGCAGGTCGACGTACCCGAGGCCGAAGCCGTTTTCTTGAGCGGCCTGGGCCTGCCCACCCTGCCCGTTCTCGGGATGCTTGAGGCGGACCTGGGCAAGCCGGCCCTGTCTGGCGCCTCGGCGATCATGTGGGACGCGCTGCGCGTGGCGGGCCTCGGCGCCTCGATTCCGGGCTACGGCCGCCTGCTCGCCGGGAAGTAAAACCCTGGGCGGTTCCTTGACCCTGGGATGGCGTCCCCCTACAGTGCCCGACAGGGCCGCGAGCAACCATCCCGGGAGCCACCATGCAGTGCTTTGCAACGCCTACGCTCGCCTACTACAGCCAGCACAGCATGTCGGTCAGGTTGCCTATCGACGGCAGGTCGCAAACGGCGAAGCGTTCGGGAAAACCTGATCTCATGTACTGTGGATCCCGCCGGGCACCTTCTCTGTGAGCCAGACCATCATCGTGTGCAGCCAGTCCGATGGGCCGTTTGCCCGTGCGGTCGGCGCCGGGTTGTCTTCGCATGCGTTTTCCGAAGTCCGCTTTGTTCCAAAGTCTGTCGCTGACGACGCCGTAGTACTGCTGCTCTGGCGCCGCGCGCTTGAGGAAGTCGCACACGCCGCGGGTCACAGTGTGGACGTGCAGGCGCTGATCGAACTCTGGGCCGAAGAACGCCTTATTGTTGTCAGGCGTGACGATACTTTGATGCCGCTGGGCATGCGCGACCTGCCGTCGCTCGGACCGGCTGCGACAGCGATGGAAGTTGCCGCGATCCTTCAGGAGACGGGTGCATCTGGCAGAAGATCATCGCTACGTGCTCCGGAAACACAGGCCAGGACTTCTGCCCCATCAGCTTCTGACACACCCGCCTCGTCAGAAAGACGTCATACGATGACGCGTTCGGTCGGGTACCGGATCGCGATCGGCGCGCTCGTAGTCGCGATCGGCGGCATGTTTTACTACTACGGCCGGGACCCCGGGACGGCGGAGTTGGTGGCGGCATTGGAGCTGGCCAGGCACTCCAATGAGCAGTTGGTTCAGGCGCGACAGGCCGCGCAAAGCGCCCAGAAGTCTTTGGAACTGGCAAGACAGGCCGAAGCCGAGGCCTCAGGTGACCCGGAAAAGCAGAAGCCACTGGCGGCACTGACACGCTTGCGCGAGGTGGAACTGCAACGGCAGGCGGGTCTCGTCAGGCAGCGAGAGGAAGAAGCCAGGAAAGTCCTTGCGGCGGCCGAAGGAAAAAAGAACAGGCTGCAGGATAGCGAGGCGAAGAAAAAGTCCTCTGAGGAAAAGGCCGCCAGCGACAAAATGGCGGCGGAAAAGTCCGCCCAGGCTGCCGCAGCCGTCAAGAAGTCAGTTTCAGAACTCCCGCCCGAAAAAATTGAGCGCGTGGGGCGCGCCGAGGACGCCGCGACGGATCAAAACCTGCTGCTCCTGAAGGAGGGCAAGTCCGCCGAGGACAACGGTGACGCCAAGGCCGCGATAAAACTCTACCGCCAGGCTTACCGCAATGGCAGCGGTGAGGCGGCCAAGCGGATCGGCGACATCTTTGTGGATGGCAAAGGGAATGTACAGCGCGACTACGCCGAGTCGTTGGTGTGGTACGCGCGCGCCGAAAAGCGGGGCGTGGCGGTGGAGCGCGCCCGCGCGCGCGATGGCAACGAGCCGGCCCCCGTGCCATCACGAGACGCCGCACCAGCACCGGCCCCGATCGTCGAATCACAGCCGACGCCGCAGCAGCCCCCTCTCCCCGATGGCTCAAGTTCGACAGCCACGCTCGTTGTGATCGCGCTCGCCTCCGGATTGGGAGTGGGATACCTGCTTTCACGACGCAGGCGCAACGCGCCCCAGGCTTTGGCAATCAACGTGCGCCCGGCGGCGCCCGGCGCTAAAACGTCGGCTGATGAATCAGGGAAACTGTTTGTTTCCTACTCGCACCGGGACAAACAAAGTGTCGAACCGATCGTTTCCCAGATAGAAAGCATGGGCCGAACGGTATGGATGGATCGCACCGGCATCACCGGACAGGCGGGTTGGGCTGGGCAAATCGTGCGCGCGATCCGCGAGTGCAAGGCGGTGGTTCTGATGGCTTCGCCAAATTCCTATGCGTCCGACCAGGTCGTACGCGAGCTGTACCTGGCGATGAACCACAAGAAACCGATTGTGCCGATCGAGCTTGCGCCGGCAGAGCTGCCCGACGAACTGCAATATATTCTTGCCCCGTTCCAGCACCACCGCCTTAGCGGCAACGAGACGAAAGATGTGCTGGGACGTGCCCTCGCAGCAGTCTGAGATTGCTACCGGCGTCGTCGAACGCTGAAGGTAGGAAACTCGCCGTATTTCTTCGCGAGCGGCATGCGCCCCACATACTCGCAGGCGAACTCCCGGATCCCTTCGCATTCGCAGAGCGCTGCGTACGACTGGCTCGCGTAGACGCACCCGGGCGGGGTGATCGGTTCGATGCGTGCAGCCCGGCTGACATGCGCGCCGGTGAAGTTCCTCTGTCCGATGACCGGATCGATGACCTCGTGCGCCGGACCGCAATGCATGGCGATTCGGAGCGACAGGTTGGCGGGAAGCCCAAACGAGGCCCAGTCCACGCCCCGGATCGCTTCGCACAAGTCCAGCGCGAAGAGTCCCGCCGCGCGTGGCGTCCCGAAGCTGAAGTAGAGTCCGTCCCCCCAGGTATTGCGCGTCAGTGCGGGCTCGGCTTGACGGTCAAGCACCTCGGCGACGGTGCCGAGAAAATATTTCACGAAATTCGGGATGCTTTCGTCCGGCAGCTTGCTGAACCCGACGGCATCTGCAAAAAGCATCGAAACGATGCGCTGCGTCCCCAGGGACCGGGGAACATTCCCGTTCGCCGGCCCTGACGCGGCCCGTTGCCAGTCCTGCGACCCGACCCTGAGCGGCGCAAGCCACTGCACGTCCTCGCCGAAGGTCTGCCAGTCGTGCACCGCAGTCGAGGTTCCGCCGGGAAGCCCCGTGAGTCCATCCCATAGCGCAAAGGTACGCACGTCGCCTTCTACCTGTCTTGCACGCAATCGCGCCAGGCCGAGGATCATCCAGTTGTTGTATGTGTACCCAATGTCACCGGAGCCAGACGCGGAGTGAACCAGAACGCTCGCTGCGCGCTCCAGCACGCTGTGGAACCTGTGAAGCCAGGCCGATCCTCCGTCGATCACCGACGCTCGCGCAAATTTCTCCGCTGGCTCAGGAAGCACGACGTGCGTCTCGCGCCCCAGTTCGAGCATCGCTTCGTGAAACAGGATATCGCCCCCGGAGGCGGCGGACGCAAAACCAATGTGTACGTTCGCGCGCTCGAGCTGCGCCTTGATGGCCTGACCTGCCTGAGTCGACAGCGTCTGCGGAAAGCGCGGTGTCGCCCGGCCTTCGCCATCCTGCCTGTGCCCGGAAAACACGGCGATCGAGGGTCGAGGCAGCAGTTGGTTCAACCAGGACCGGTCCCTGCCGGCTGCACTGAGGGCCAGACGGGCATTTCGGCGCATCGCGCCACTGTCGCCGAAGCCCGCACCTGCCGCGCGCGTGCGCGCATACCAAACCTGCGCCTCCTCAAAGTCTCCCTGAATGATCGCGGCTTCTCCCAACGTCGCGAGCACCCAGAGATCGGTCGCGGGCCCAGCTTCCTGCTCGAGACATTGCGCCCTGACGCGACCCGCCAGCTGCATCGCCAGCGGAACATCTCCCAGCGCAAGCGCGACGGTCGCCGCGTTGATGCCGGACCAGTAGCCACCGGCCGAGCGGTACGCCTCACCGTACAGTTCAAGGCTCTTCTGCAGAGCCGCTTGTGACGCAGGAGCGTCTGGCGCCTCCAGCGCCCGATCCTTGTACAGCCTGGCTAAGATGCCAAGCGTTTCTTCGTCGCGCGAACCTTCCTCATGGAGCCTCTCGAGCACCTCGCGGGCCTGTTCGGCAGCGCCGCTTCGCGCGAGCGCCAGTGCCTGCATTTGCCTGAGCCTGGGGTGATCGGGTGAAAACTGGAGCGCGAACCTGCAGGTGTCGTACGCAAGGAGCGGTTCACCCAAAGACATCGCACGCTTTGCGATCGCGATACATATATTCGGATCGTCGCCCAGACCTGCCGTTTCGCGCGTGAGATAGAGCGACTCGAGCTCAGGGAGACCCGCGTGGGCGAGGCCCGTCACTGGATCACTTGCACTCATTGTTCGTAAATACATCGGCCATCTTGGATTGCCTTCTCAAACTTACCCCGTGGTTGCGCTCCGGTGGCCCACCACGACTGCTACTGGAAAGTATCTGGTGACTTCATATCAGCCCTGGACGAATTCGCGACTTAATGACTCCGTATGGTATGGCATTTGTGGGCAATTCGATCGCCGCGCGGCGGCGGGCGCGGCGCTACGCCCGGCTAATCAGCCTTGATTCCGGCGGCGCGCACGACCTTGCTCCAGCGCGCCTGCTCCTTCCTGATGTAGGCGCCGTATTCGGCCGGCGTCGAGCCGACCGCCTGCGCGTCGTCGGCGGCAAACCGCTCCTGCACCTTGGCGCTCTTCGCGGCCTTGGCCGCTTCCATCGCGAGCCGCTGGATGATCAGCTCGGGCGTCTTCGCCGGCGCGTTCAGGCCGTACCACTGCGAAGTCTCGAAGCCCGGGTAGCCCTGCTCGGCGACGGTGCCGACATCGGGCAGCGTATGCAGGCGGGTAGACGTGCCGACCGCAATCACGCGCAGCTTGCCCGACTTCACGTGCGGCATCAGCGGCGGCGTCCCGGCCGAAGCTGCCTGAGTGCGGCCGGCAACGAGATCGATCACGTTCGGGCCGGTGCCCTTGTACGGCACGTGCTGGATGTCGATGCCCGTCACCTGCTTCAGGTATTCCATCGCGAGGTGCCCCGCAGAACCGTTGCCAGCGCTGCCGTAGTTCATCTTTCCCGGGTCCTTCTTCGCCAGCGCGACAAACTCGCGCAGGTCCTTCGCCGGCACGCTCTCGTGCACCACGAAAATCGCCGGCACGATCGCGAGCAGCGAGACCGGCGCGAAGTCCCGGTCCACGTCGTAGGGCAGTTTGCTGTACATGTACGGGTTCATCGCCAGCGAACCCACGTGGCCGATGATCAGCGTGTAGCCGTCCGGGTCGGCCTTTGCCACTTCCAGCATCGCGATGTTCCCGCCACCGCCCGGCTTGTTGTCGATGATGATGGGTTGCCCCAGCCCCTTTTCCATCTCGGCTGCGATGGCGCGCGCGACGATCGAAGAACTTCCGCCCGGCGCGAAGGGGACAACCAGTCGGATCGGTTTGGTCGGCCAGGTCTGGGCGTGCGCACTGGTAGGCGCGAGCGGCAGCAGCAGCGCGAGCAGGGCCGGCAGCAGGGTGCGCCAGCCTGTCGGCAGCGCCTTTGATATCGGCATTTTTCTGGTTCCTCTGGTATTGAATAATTCGGTGGCGGATTCGCCGAGGCAGCGATTCTAGCCGCAACCGCGAATGCTCCCGGAACGGCCGCGCGCTGCATTGAAAATACTGACAAACCACTGACAATCCCACCTAGCCTGTCGGAGTTATTGACCCCGACTGGCTTCGGCGCATGCTTCGCCGGTACGTCGTTTGCGCGGACGTGGGAGTCAAGCCTCGCTTCCCTGCCTGCCAGACGAAACCCCGCAGCGTCTTGCGGAAGGGGAACTGCGATGGCACTTGTCGCAATTACACGCGAAATGGGTTCGCTCGGTATCGACGTCGGGCAGAACATCGCCGCATCGCTCGGCGTGCCGATGATTCACCACGAGATCGTCGACGCGGTCGCGGACAAGATGCGTGTCCGGCGCAGCCACGTCGTTCGCCTGCTCGATGGCAAAGCAACGTTTTACGAAAGGCTGACTGCCGCCGACACAAAAGCATCGTTGCTCACTGCCGCGGAGATTCTTGACCTTGCCTGCGATCCGCGCGGCGCGGTGCTGCGCGGATGGGGCGCGGCGTTCCTGCTGCACAAGGTTCCTCACGCGGTCTGTGCGCGCGTGTGCGCCCCCCGCTGGCTGCGCACGCAACGGATGATGGAGCGCCTGAACACCGACGACCCGGTAGCAGCCGAGACGGAAGTGCGGCAGAACGACGAGTCCCACGCCGCGGTGATCAAGCGCAATTTCCATGTCGATATGCCAAACGCGGAAAACTACGATGTCGTGCTCAGCACCGAGCGGCTCAGCGTCGACGACGCGAGCGAAGAACTCCTGCACGTGACCAGGAACCACGCGTTCGAGGAAACGATTGCCTCGCGGCAGACACTTCTCGACCTCAGGCTGGAAGCGCATGTCCGCGTGGCGCTGCGCGTCAACCCCCGCACCCGGAACACCGTCCTCGGCGTCGCCACGAACGCGGGCGTGGTGACGCTGAGCGGCATCGTCCGCGACGAAGATGAGCGACGCGAAGCCGTCAGCGTCGCTGCGGACGTGGATGCGGTCGAATCGGTGCAGTCCAGCATTCGCGCCGCCGACGGTTTCAGGCCCTGGGGGAACGGGTAGCTCAGGCCAGGCTCAGCCTGTTTCGCGGGGAAGTGGGTTAGCGGCGTTCGTGCGGCCGGTTCGTCAGGCACAATCCGATCATGGAGGGCCTGCACGCATGAAAGCCATCGTCTGTCACGAATTCGGCGACTACCACGGTCTCAAGATCGAGGAGATCGCCCCGCCTCCCCTGCCTGCGCGCGGGGTGCGTATTGCGGTCGAAGCGGCGAGCGTCAGCTTCGCCACCAGCCTGTGGATCGCCGGCAAGTACCAGCACAAGCCGCCCCTGCCCTTCGTCCCGGGCGGAGAGTACGTCGGCACGGTGATCGAATGCGATGCGGAGGCGAAACGCTTCAAGCCCGGTGACCGCGTGCTCGCGATTGCAGGCTGGGGCGCGTATGCAGAACAGGCGGTGGTTACCGAGCACACGGTCTACCCGATCCCGAAGACGATCCCGGCCGGCGAGGCGCTGCACCTCGCCACCTCGTACGCCACCGCCTACGGCGCCTTCGCGTGGCGCGCGAAACTCGCCAGGGGCGAAACCCTGCTGGTGCTGGCGGCGGCCGGCGGCGTAGGCCTGGCCGCGGTCGAACTCGGCCGGGTGATGGGCGCCGACGTGATCGGCGCGGCCGGCGGCGCGGAGAAATGCGCGCTTGCGGTAGAACACGGCGCGCGCGCAGCGATCGACTATCGCAGCGCCGACCTGCGCGCCGAGATTTCCCGGCTCACCGACGGGCGCGGCATCGACGTCACTTTCGACCCGGTGGGCGGCGCGAGCTTCGACGCCGCGCTGCGCAGCCTCGCGCCCGGTGGCCGGCATATCGTGATCGGCTTTGCCGGCGGGGACATCCCGCAGGTGCCGGCCAACATCCTGCTGGTGAAGAATATCTCGGTGATGGGGTTCAATATCGGCATGTGGTACGGCTGGTCGAAGGATGACCGGCGCGCCGAGTTCGAAGCCGACATGCGCGGCGCGTTCGCGCAGATCTTCCAGTGGCACGCCGAGGGCAAGCTCAAGCCGCTGGTGTCGAAGATCTTTCCGCTGGAAAAATTCGCCGAGGCGCAGGACACGGTCGCCGAGCGCGGCTCGGTCGGCAAGCTGGTGCTGCAGATCGGCAAGTAAACGCAGCCCGATCAAACTGGGGACACGTTCATGGACCTGAACTACTCGAAAGAAGAAACCGCGTTCCGCGACCAAGTGCGCGGCTGGCTGCGCGACAACCTGCCCGCCGACCTGCGCGGCAAAGTCACCGGCGGCCGCGACCTGGGGCGCGAGGACCTCTTGCGCTGGCAGCGGATCCTGGCCGCCAAGGGGTGGATCGCGCCGGCCTGGCCCGAGGAATGGGGCGGCACCGGCTGGAACCTCGCGCAGCGCTTCATCTTCGAGGAGGAATGCGGCTATGCCGGCACCCCGCCACTGATCTCGTTTGGCCTCGCGATGTGCGGCCCGGTGCTGCTGAAGTTCGGCACCGATGCGCAGAAGAAGCGCTACCTGCCGCGCATCTACAACGGCGATGACGTCTGGTGCCAGGGCTATTCCGAGCCGGGCTCGGGCTCCGACCTTGCGTCACTCAAGACCACGGCCGTGCGCCAGGGCGACCGCTATGTAGTCAACGGCCAGAAGATCTGGACCTCGGGTGCGCACTACGCCGACTGGATCTTCTGCCTGGTACGCACCGAGTCCGGGCTCGCCAAGCGACAGGAAGGGATCTCGTTCCTCCTGATCGACATGAAGACACCCGGCATCACTGTGCGCCCGCTGATGCTCATGGCCAGCGCCCACCACGTGAATGAGGTGTTCTTCGACAACGTCGAGGTGCCGGCGGAGAACCTGGTGTTCGAGGAAGGCAAAGGCTGGACAGTGGCCAAGTACCTGCTCGGGCACGAGCGCATGAACACCGCCCGCATCGGCGCCTCCAAGCGCGAACTCGCGCAGTTGAAGGTGTTCGCCGCCAGGCAGGTCTCGGGCGGGCGCTCGCTCATGGACGACACGCGGTTTCGCGACAAGGTCTCGCGCGTCGAGGTCGAACTGCTGGCGCTGGAGATCACCCAACTGAGGTTTCTGGACAAGATGCGGCGCACCGGCCAGCCGCCGGGGGCGGACGTGTCGATGCTGAAGATCAAGGGCACCGAGATCCAGCAGACGTTGACCGAGTTGATGATGCAGGCCGTCGGGCCGATGGCGCAGCCGTACCGGCCGGTCGATGGGGCGGCCGGGTTCGACGAGTTGGCCGACTACGTGTCGCGTTTGGCCCCGCGCTACTGCAATTTTCGCAAGACTTCGATCTATGCGGGGTCGAACGAGATCCAGAGAAACATCATTGCGAAGATGACGCTGGGGTTGTGAGGGGGCACTGCGGCCGGACGGGACTTCCTGACATTTTTTAGCGGAAGGCCGCTCTGGTAGCAGTGATCCGGGTGACTTCCTGACATTGGGCTTCTGCGCTCGTAGCCAAACCCATGCCCAATACAGTCCGCGATTCCATCCAGAACCTGGCCGCCGACCACTGCGTCGACCTGTTCGAGCGCGAAGACGGCAGCTTCGGCTTCGAGGAATACCGGCGGGATGTCGAAGACCAGAAGGGGTGGTTTTCGCTGCAGCGGTATTCGCAGCGGGTGTTTGATACGCAGGATCTGGCGATGGCGGCGGCACGCGCGGCGGTGGGATGGCTGGCGGACGAGACTTGAACGAACGCGTCGTGAGACGAACCGCCGAAGAATTTTCCGCGTTCGACTTCTGGCGATTGATCGCGAGTAGACTCGCTGATCGCATCGGTTATCTCCGAGGAGAACTGTGAGCATCACTCGACGCAGGCTGGTGTTGTCACTGGGCGCGGGCCTGCTCGCTCCGCGTCTGGCGATCGCGCAGAGCGCTCCCCGCAAGTATCGCGTGGGCGTTCTGGTGACCAACTCTGCCTCGCTGAAGGATCCCCACTGGGTCGCGTTCTTCCGCCGTTTTGCTGAACTCGGCCTCGTCGAAGGAAAAAATCTGGTGATCGAGCGGCGGATTGCAGAAAACCGGCTTGAACGACTCCCCGCGCTCGCTGCGGAGCTCGCCATGCTCAAGTGCGACGTCTTCTTCAGCGGTGCCGCCGAGGCGACTCTGGCAGCCCTGGTCTCCGCAAGCGCCGATACGCCGATCATTGCGGTGGCAGTAGATTTCGACCCCGTCGCCACTGGCGACGTCGCCAGCCTCTCGCGACCCGGAGGACGTGTAACGGGCGTGACGGCGATGCAGGCGGCAATGCCCTCCAAGCGCCTGGAGTTGATGCGGGAGATGCTTCCGGGTGCCCGCAAAGTTGCGGTGCTCACCAACGCGCAGACTGCCGAGCAACTCACGGTTGTGCAGGGCACGGCGAGACGCATGGGACTAACCCTGCATGTCGTCGATTTGAGGAGCCCTCCGTTCGACTACCAAGCGGCGTTCGCGAGCGTGCTTAGTGGCAAGGTCGACGCCCTTTTCGTCCTCGGCTCGGGGCTCTGGGTCCCGGCCAAGCGCACCATTATTGAAGGCGCCACCAAGGCCCGCGCGCCCAGCGTGTTTCATCATTCCGGCTGGGTGGAGGCCGGCGGCCTGATGTCCTACGGCTTCAGTTTCCCTGCGCTGTGGCGTCGCGGCGCGGAAATGGTGGTGAGCGTCCTGCGTGGCACCAAGGTGAGCGACATTCCGATGGAGCAACCGACGACTTTCGAACTGGCGGTCAATCTCAAGACGGCACGGTCGCTTGGCCATGTGATCCCGCAATCGATGTTGCTGCGAGCCGACCGGGTGATCGAATAACGGAGATTGCCTCGTTTCCGCGAATTACTGTTTATCGGGCAAAGATCGAACCCTGAAATTCGACGAGGTTGCAGACTTCACGTCTTCGTTTGTGTCGCGCCGTGCTACTGAAATTGCCTCAATACCAAGATCTGTGCCGCGAATATTTGCGAATATTTGGGTCAGCGAATATTTGGGTCAGAGTCCATTTGTAGGAGCGGATTGATCGTCCCCGGGCATGCGTAGGGAATATCCGACTCCGACCCCAATTCTTATGAGGTAAAGCGCCATGCCAAAGCCCAAACCACTGACTGACGCCAAGGGCGAAGTCAAAGATATCAACACGAAGGACTTGAAGCGGTTTCGTCCTGCACAGGAAGCCCTGCCCGATTCGCTTCGGCGCAAAGTCGGCGCGCGCGGACCGCAGAAAATGCCGACCAAAGAGCGCATAACGATTCGCTTGTCGCACGAGGTGGTTCAGACATTTCGGGCCACCGGCGAAGGATGGCAGACACGCGTCGATGCCGCGCTTCAGGATTGGCTGAAGAAGCACAAGTCGGCGGCGTGATTTCACGGCAGAGGTGGCATTAAGGCCGCTGAGGGCAGACGTTTCGGTGCTGCAAATCAAGCGCACCGAGATCCAACGGAACATCATTGCGAAGATGAAGCCGGGGTTGTGAAGGGGCCCCGGGGCTGAAAGGGACTTCCTGACATTTTCACAGGAATTCCTGCTTTGGCAGCCGTATTTCGGGTGACTTCCTGACATTCAGCTTCCGTGCCGTTCGCGAACGCCGCGCCCAATAAACTTCGCGCAACGAATCCACCTCGCGTCGACACCGGCACGCTCGCGGGCAAGGCGATGATCATGCGCGACGCTGAAAGCGCCACGCCCAAGCGGCGAATCCGCAGTGCTCTATCGCCTGCTCAGACGGGCGTCTGACCCGGCAATTCGACAAAGAATGTCTTCAGGTGGCTGCGATTCCTGCGCGGCGTGAGCGGCTGCGTGGCGCCCCGCTCGTCAGTCGCCCTGCATAGCAGCTGGAACTCGCCGACACTTGGAATTTTCCATTCGGATTCGAAGCGCTGCCACCCCCATGCCTGGCGCTTGTCGACCTGTGCCTCGGTCCAGGTCGCCCCCCCATCTGTACTGACATCCACGCGCACCACAGGCGCGTGCCCCCAAGCCCACCCCCAAACCTGGATAGGCCCGGGAGGATGCACCTGCGCGTTGACGCCGGGTACGACGATGATTGAATTGGGAGCCAGTTCCCATACGGGCTGGACCGGGCCTTTCCCGCCTACGGGAGGGTCGTTGTAGTAGCGCGTGGTAAACAGCCCGGTGCTTCGCGAGGCAGCGGCGGTAATTCGCTTGATCCACTTGACCGAATTCGTGCCGTAGAAACCGGGAATCACGGCGCGCACGGGAAAGCCGCGATCCGAAGGGAGCGGCTCGCCGTTGATTTCGAAGGCAAGCAACGTGTCTTCTGCGAGCGCCTTGCGGATCGGCAAATCCTTCGTATAGGCAGGGCTTTCCTGACCGCCAAAACTTCCGTGGTCGGCGCCTTCGAGCCAAACGTACGCGGCGCCCGGATCCACATCGCTCGCCCGAAGCAATTCTGCAAGCGGAACCCCCGTCCAGATAACAGTTCCCGCGCGCCGCTGCGGAATCAGCGGAAAGATCGGGCTTCCGGCGCATTCATGCACCGCAACCACCTGCTTGCGCGGTAGTCGGCACAATTCGTCGAAGTTCCAGGATCGCGGCCTGCCAACCATGCCGTCGACCGT
This sequence comes from Burkholderiales bacterium, assembly GCA_038211455.1. Taxonomy (GTDB): domain Bacteria; phylum Pseudomonadota; class Gammaproteobacteria; order Burkholderiales; family SG8-39; genus SZAS-79. Next base: position 26,395 of record JBBQVP010000007.1, on the reverse strand, counting down.
AAGCGACCAATCTGCGACATTGAGCCGCGCAATGCCCATGTGAGTCACCATGAACAAGCGGTTCTCGGGCGTGATCGCATCCACGAGCTGATCGGGACCCGCAGGCTGGCGCAGCGTGAACCCCCGCGGATCCATCAATGCGGGTTCCGGTGGCTTCCCGTCGCGCTTCATCGCCTCGCCTTTCGTGAAAAAGTCCACAACCACGATACCACCGCATCAATCTCCATCAACGCCGTTATGCGCAATCGCCGTTGCATAAACTACGCGCACGCCAAGGGCCTCGAAGGACAGACTCGTCAGGAACCGTCCTTACTTTGACCTTTGAGAAAGGACTGCTGTTTGTGCACCAGGTCGGTCAAGAAGCGGACCACGGCTTTGACGCGGGGTACGTCGTGAAGATCATGGTGCGCACTGATCCAAAGTCCGCGATTTGCAACGAACTCGCTGCCCTTGATCCGGGTCAGCCTCGCGTCGGTGTCTCCAGCGAAGCAGGGCAAAACGACAAGGCCCACACCTGATGCTGCCGCATTCATGTGGGCGATCATGCTATTGGAATGGAACACGATCCGCGGATGCGGGGCCACATCGTGCAACCAGCGGGTGGCGTCGATAGCGACGAGATCCTCGATGTAATCGATGAAGCCGTGACTTACCAGGTCGTCGGCGCACAACGGGCAACCATGCTCCGCGAGATAGGACGCAGATGCGTAAAGACGCATCCCGACCTCGCCGATTTTTTCCGACCAGAGTCCTCGCCCCGATGGCTCGAAGAAACTGATGAAAATGTCGGCTTCGCGACGGGTGACGCTGATTACGGTGGGCGAGGTCACGAGTTCGAGGCGGATCCCCGGGTATTGGTCGATGAACTCCGGCACGTGGCGAGCCACGAAAAGGCTGCCAATGCCCTCCATCATCGCAACGCGTACCGAGCCAACGTATCTCTCGGCGCCGCCTCGAATGGCCTCACGAGCCGAAAGCGCATGGCTCTCGATCGCCTCAACGTGCTTCAGGAGCTTCCTGCCGTCGTTGGTCAGCGCCAGCCCCGCCTTGCTGCGATCGAACAGCTTGGTGTCCAGCGTCAACTCGAGTTGCGCCACCCGCCGGCTTACAGTGGAGTCGTCGACTTTCATCCGCTTCGCGGCGACAGTCAGTTGGCCGGAACGGGCCACCTCGAGGAATACGCGAAAATCGTTCCAGTCGGGTTCGCGCGAAAACTTCACGGTCTCAGGATCGGCGCGTTGCCGCCTCAGGCTAGTCGATAGCGAAACGGTTTAGCACAGCGGCGATAATCCCGCAACGGACGGCGGACTTCAGGTGCCCGCTGCAAGCCGTCCAACACCGGAGCGGGCATCAGACCTGTTCGACGCGGGGCTGGCCCCGAGCGCTTCGCGGCATCAGCCGCGAAGCGTCCTTTCGATCGCCTCGCTCTCGAGCGCAGCCACCGGGCTCCCTTCAAAAAAGATCTCTCCCCGGTCGATCGCATAGAGCCTGTCCGAAATCCGAATCGCAGTCGATAAGTTCGATTCCGCAATGAGCAGGGACACTCCCATCGCCTTGATCTTGGTCACTGCCTCGATGAACCGACTCACCACGACCGGCGCGAGCCCTTCAAAAGGCTCATCGAGCAGGAGAATAGAGGGCGAGAGAATCATCGCGCGTGCCATCGAGACCATCTTTTTTTGCCCACCGCTCAGGTTCAAGCCCCGACGGCCCAGAAACTGCCGAATCTCGGGAAACAGGCCGAAGACGCGCTCCTCAATGGCGGCGTCGACCGCCCCCGCCGTTCCTTTCCGGTTGGCCTGCGATTTGCCGACCTGCAAGTTCTCCTCCACCGTGAGCTCGGGAAAAACACCTGCGTCCTCCGGAGAAAATCCGATTCCCGCACGCGCGCGTTTGTGGGTCGGCAGGCGAGTCACATCCTCGCCGGCGAGGCGTATCGTACCGGTCGAGGGCAACAAACCCATGATCGATTCGATGGCAGTCGTCTTTCCCGCGCCATTGCGGCCCACGAGGCACACTGCCTCCCCCGCCAGAACGTGCAGGCCGACGTCGCGAAGCACATGCACGCGTCCTCGATACGTGTGCAGCCCGGAGACTTCCAGAAGCAGCTGGTTCATCCGCGAGCGCCCTTCAATGCCCGACCTGCTTGCCGAGGAGCGTCGTGTTGACCTCTTCGTTTACACGGATCTCATCCGGCGTGCCATCGGCAAGAATACGGCCCTGATGCATCGCCACAATGCGATCCGAATACCGGAATACCACGTCCATGTCATGCTCGATGATGACTGCGGTGATCGCGCCGGCCCTCACGATTGAGTTCACGACGTCCATGATCGGTGCCTTCTCACTCGTGCTGACTCCGCTCGTCGGTTCGTCAAGCAGCAGGAGGCTCGGGCGCAGCGCGCAAGCGACGGCGACGTCCAACAGTTTTCGTTCGCCGTGGGAGAGTTCCCCTGCCAGGGTCCGCGCATTGGTGTGGACGCCGTACTGCCTGAGCACGTCCATGGCTTCTTCCGCAACCGCCAAGTCGGCAGCCGCCGGCCGCAGCATATTCCGCGTCTTGCCGTCGCGTGCGGCGATCGTAATGGCAATATTGTCGAATACGCTCAACTGGTCGAACAGGCTGACGAGCTGGAAGCTGCGGGCGATGCCGGCCTTGATCCGCGCGTTAACCGAATCGTTCCCGATATCGCGACCGTCGAATAAGATGGTCCCGCCGTCGGGACGAAGCAGACCGCTGATCAGGTTGACCAAGGTGGTCTTTCCCGCGCCGTTCGAACCGATCAATCCTATTACTTCGCCGCGTTCTATGCGCAAGGAAAGGTGGTCCACGACCAGGTTGTCGCCGAAGGTCTTGCACAGCCGGTCGATCCCAAGGAGACTCATTTCATGTTTTCTTCCGCAACCGCCCGGCAAGTTTCACGGCCGTCCCCAGCAGTCCGTCGGGCAGCACGAGCACCAGCACCACCAGCACGATTCCCAGTGCGAGCTGCCAGTAGGTCGTCATACTTACGGCAAAAGTTTCGAGGTAGTTGTAGGCAAAAGCGCCAACCACCGGGCCAAGAAAGGTTTTGAAACCGCCAAGCACCGTCATGAAAACGATCTTTCCGCTAAATGTCCAGTGCAGCACGTCAGGCGAAGTGAGGCCATTTAACGGCACCCACAACGCGCCCGCGAGGCCAGTGAATCCCGCGGAGACCAGGAACGATATGAACCGGTAGCGCCTGACCTGCACGCCGACGAATTCGGCGCGAACTTCGTTGTCGCGGATCGCCTGCAACGCCTTGCCGAACGGGGACCGGACGATGAACCACATAAGCGCGATTGCCGCGACAAAGACGACCAGCACGTAGTAGTAGTAATGGAACGCGAGGAAAGTAGTCTTGTCCGTGGTGGGCGTCACCAGCCCCCCCAGCAATGTCGGCGTCTGCATTCGCAATCCGTCGGTACCGCCGGTGACCCAGAAAAGCTTCAGGGCGAGGCTCCAAACCACCTGCGACAAAGCGAGCGCCAGGATGGCGAAAAAGATGCGGTTGTTGCGTACGCATACAGCACCCATGATCGCGCCGAGTATCAGCGATGCCCCGACTCCGCCGACCAGGTAGAGTTCCATCGACTTGACGCCGAAGAATTTGAGCGCGAGTGCCGCCGCATAGGCACCGGTCCCGAAAAACGCCGCATGACCAAACGAAAGTAGTCCGGTGTATCCGAGCAGCAGGTTGAAGCCGAGGGCCGCGATTCCGAAGATAAGGCCGTACGACACCTGCAGCGTCTGAAACGGGTCGATGAGCCACGGCACGCAGGCGAGCATTGCAACTGCGGCGAGGGCCGCCGCGAGGTGCCATGGACCCCATACCCGATCCACCGCGCTGGCGATGATGCTCATGCGCGCCCGAACAGCCCGGCGGGCTTGACGAACAGCACGATTGCGGCGATCAAGTACAGCACCGCGAGCTCAACCTCCGGAAAATAGGTGATACCGAGCGTGCGCACGGCTCCGACGATCAGCGCACCGACGAGTGCGCCCTCGAGGGATCCAAGGCCGCCTATCACCACCACCACGAACGCCGTAATCAATGCGTCCACACCCATTCCAAGCACCGCGCCTGATATCGGCATCGCGACCGCGCCTCCGAGGCCTGCCATGAAGCAGCCGATCGCAAGCGCAAGCACATACACTCTCTTCACGTCCACGCCCACTGCCGCGGCCATGCGCATGTCCTGGGCAGTTGCGCGCAAGACCACGCCGAATTGAGTGCGATATACGAACGCCCAGAGTGCCCCGGCCGATACGGCGCCAACCGCGATGACGAATAGATTGTAGGCGGGATACGTGGCGCCAAAAATATGCAAGCTTCCAAACGCATCTGGCAGCTCGCTGACGTTCAGAGGCTGGGCACCCCACAGCAGGCGCATCAAATCCTCGAGAATGAGCATGATGCCGAACGTCATCAGGAGCTGGTACTCCTCGGCGCGTCGATACAGGGGCCTCAGCAGCGTCGGTTCGATCACTGCGCCAAGCAGTGCGGCGGCCACGGCACCCGATAGCAGGACCACGGGCAACACCTCGGGCTGCAATCCCGACGTTACCGCCATACGGACCGCCCACGCCGCGACATAGGCGCCAATCGCATAGATCGTGCCGTGCGCCACATTGACGATGCGCATCACTCCATAGACGAGCGTAAGGCCCGAGGCGATCAGAAACAAAGTCGCCGCCGAGAAAAGCGCATTGAGCGCCAGGATAACTACGATTTCCATGGTCTCGGGACGACGACAGCAAATCCGCGCGCCAAAACTACGCGCTCGACTTCGGCCACGTCTTCTTGATCCAGTTCACTGTTGCCGAGGGATCGTCGTGACCGTTGCCTTTTTTGGGCCAGTTCGGCGGCGCGGTGACTGTGCTGATCGGGATCGTTATGATTCGCGCAGGATCCCAGACGGGGAAGGCGTAATTTGGCAGATTCTTGCTGAATCCAACCTTGACGTCCTTGAACGCTCGATGGTCTTCCTTGCGAATCGTTACGCGGCCTGCCGGTCCCTCTATGCTGAGTCCCTCGAGTTGCTTGATGATCGCCTCATCATCAGGCCAGCCGCCGACCTGTTGATTCGCGCGCTCGAGCGCTGTCTTGAACAGGTTGAGTCCGGTATAGGCCGCCTCGGCGGCGTAGGTCGGGTACTCATTCCAGCGCTTGTAGTAACGCTCGACGAACCGGTCGTTGACCGGGTGGCTGCCCGCCGGCCATTGGGTGAAATGATAGTTGGAGTGAACGCCCGCCAATGCGCCCTCGGGATGGTCTTTCCCGATGGCCTGCGGTACGACCCCGAAGTTGATGTTCCCGGCGAGCCGCGCCTTATCGAACAGACCCTGGCGCAAAGCCTGCTTGTAGAACGCGACGTACATGCCGCCCCACAGCGCGGTTACGATGAGGTCGGGTTTGGCGGCGAGCGTCTTTGTGATGTGTGAGGTGAATTCCGTCGATCCAAACGGTGCCCAGACCGCCGAGACGATCTCGCTGCGCGGCAGCAGTTTTTCGCGCGCTGCGTCGAAATGCAGTTGAAACCACCGGCCGAACGCGTAGTCCGGATGCACGATTGCAATGCGCCTTACATCCGGCCAGGTCTTGGCAATTGCGATCGCGGTGCTGACGCCGTCGGCTGAAAGGATGTTGGTCATACCGAAGAGGTACTTCGGATTCGGGTCTTCGATTTCGAAGAGGCTGTCGATGCAGCCTTCCGTCATGATCGAAAGCAACTTCAGTTCCTCGACCACGGGCCCGACGGCCAACTGGTTGTGCGCCGCGATGATGCCCGAGAAATAGTCGATCTTCGCGGACAGCTTCATGCGCCGCACCTCCTTGACGGAAGCTTCCGGCCCCGCGGCCTCATCGGCCGTCAATGTCTCGATCCGGCGCTTGCCGAGCAGCCCGCCCACTGCATTAATCTCCTCTGCGGCGAGCGTATGGCCTTTGAGCGATGGCGCGCCGAGAATCGCCCCGGGACCCGATTCGATCGTGATGTGACCGAATTTCACCGGTGTATCCGGAATCTTTCCTTTGACGGCGCCCTGCGCGGCCGCTTCGCCCATAGCGAGGAGATTGCCGCCTACCCCAAGTGCCGCGCTGCCGACCGTGACGCCGAGTCCGGCCAGGAAATCACGCCGATCCAGTTTCTTTGTCATTTCTTTCTCCGATCGCAAGGTTTGGACAGAAAACGCGCTGACACCGGTGCTGCAACGACTCTACGCGATGCCAATGAAGCTTACGAGAACGCTACCACCCTAACACTCCCATCGACTGCGGAGGACACTGAATCCTGCAACCACGCTTGCACAAAACCGTGTTTCACGTCCGTGCCCGAAAAATGCCCGCGCGCATCGTCGAATTCGAATTCCCGTTTTCGATGAACGCCTGCGGGTCGGAATCGTCGTCTCCACTCAACACCGTTGCGACCTGTACTGCATCGGACGCCTCACCATCCTCAAATACTGCTGCATGTTCCGGCGCCGGTTTACGCGCAGCCCGAATACGTCGAATCGGTTGTAGTAACCCACGACATCATGGAACTGCGCGAAACTGATGCTCAGGCGCCAACCCGGCAGTGCTATGCTCAAAAATCGGCACACGGCAGGGCAAACATCTTCTCGAAGACAATGTCCGCCGCGCAGGCAATGCCGACTGGATGGGCTCTCCCTACGGCAGGCATTCCAGTGAAGTACGTGATGCCGTACGGATGCTGCCGGAAAGCGTTGATGTCGACACCAGGAATCGCAGGATCCGCCGGAACATTTGTGTAGCGTGTCATGCGTAACGATTCAAGGCCTCCCCTGTCGGACATCCGGCCGCCCTCGATCGAGAGTCGCGCATCCTGGGTCGCAGCCGGAGTAACGCTCGCGATCCTCTCGGTGGCTTATGGCGCGAATCTGCTGATCGTGGTCGGGCTGCGGACCATGGAACTCGATCTCGGTGTGCCGCGCTCAGTCCTGGCGCTCGCGGGTGCATTGACCTGGATCGGGACGGGTCTGGGCGGCATCCTCATGGGCTGGCTCGCCGATCGGATCGGGGTTCGCAACAGCGTGATCATGGGTACCGTCATGATCGCCTCGGGGCTTGCGCTGTCTTCGAGCGGACAGGTCTGGGCGCTCTATGTCGGGCATGGCGTGTTGATCGGTTTCCTTGGCATGGGGGCTATTTACCCGCCAATGGTGATCTATGTCAGCCGCTGGTTTGACCGCAGGCGCGGCACCGCCATCGCGCTGATCTCATCCGGGCAATACATCGCGGGGGTGATCTGGCCCGCCGCGTTCGAACGCCTGATTGCCGGGCTCGGCTGGCGGATTACCTATCTGGGTTACGCCGGCGTTGTATTGCTGGGCGTCCTGCCGCTTGCCGTCCTGCTCCTGCGTCCGGCCCCGCGCGCGCTCGGCGCAGACGACGCGCACGCCGGGACCGGGCATGCGACGCGCCGCCCATCCCGGACGCGCGTGCTCGGGCTGCGGCCAAATGTCGTCCAGGCGATCATCTGCGCGGCCAGCTTCTGCTGCTGCGTGCCGATGGCGATCCCGCAGGCGCATCTGGTGGCGTTCTGCGGGGACATTGGTATCGGCGCGAAGACGGGCGCGCTGATGCTGTCGGTGATGCTGGGCTGTGCGTTCGTCTCGCGCCAGTTCTGGGGCGCCTTTGCCGACCGTCACGGCGGGTTGAAGACCGTGCTCACTGGCTCCGCCTTTCAGGCGCTGGCGATCGGCGGCTTCCTGCTGACGCAGGACGAGGCTGGCCTGTTTGTCGTTGCCAGCGCATTCGGACTGGGCTTCGCGGGCATCATCCCGGCCTATGTGGTGGCGATCCGCGACCTGTTCCCGTCGGCCGAGGCCTCGTGGCGCATCCCGCTGGTGTTGTTCACCGGGATGAGTGGCATGGCATTCGGCAGCTGGTTCGCCGGCCTTGTCTTCGATCACTTCGCCTTATACAGGCCGGCTTTCGGCTCTGGCGTGGTGTTCAACCTCGTCAACCTCGCACTGATCGGCTTCCTGGTCATGCGCCTTCCGGGACGGGCGCGCATGGTCCAGGGCCCCTTGGCAGCCTAGGTTCCGAGGCTGGAATAGACTTACTGACATTTTTCCGAGCATCCCGGCTTCAGCAGCCGTATTTCAGGCAACTTCCTGACATTCGCCCCCGCGGCTAAGCGGCCACCCGCTTCGCCGCCGCCACAATCTTCACCGCATCCATGCGCGCCTCATTCTCCAGCGTCTGCGCATAACCCACCGGAATTCGCGGCGCCCCAAGCCGCGCGACCTTCACTCCCAGCGCTTCGGCAACGGTCGCTGCTATCTCCGCGCCGAACCCAGCGACCTGCACCGATTCGTGCACGACCAGCAGCCGCCTGGTCTTCGCGCACGATGCAAGCACAGTGTCGCGATCCCAGGGCCACAAGGTGCGCAGGTCGATGAGTTCGACCGAGATGCCTTCCTTCGCAAGCTGAGCACACGCCTGCTCGCAGTCGAGCACCGCGCGCGACCAGGTGACGATCGTGAGGTCGGATCCCTCACGCGCGATGCGAGCCCTGCCCAAGGGCACCTCGGCCCCCGACTCCACCTCACCTTCACTGCCCCACAGCTCCTTGTGTTCCATGTAGACCACCGGATCCCCGCTCGCGAGCGCGGACTTCAGCAATCCATAGTTGTCCGCCGGCGTCGCGGGCGTGACCACCACCAGCCCCGGAATATGCGCGAACCACGATTCGAGCGACTGCGAATGCTGCGCGGCCGAGGCGCTCCACAGGCCGATCGGCAGGCGCGCGATCAGCGGCACGCGGCCCTGCCCACCGAACATGTAGCGATTCTTCGCCGCCTGGTTGACGAGTTCGTCGATGGCGCACAGCGCAAAATCCACAACGCGCATCTCGACCACGGGACGCAATCCGGTTAACGCCATGCCGACCGCGGCGCCCATGATGGTGGCCTCGGAGATCGGCGTGTCGATGATGCGCCCCGGGCCGAACTCCTGCGGCAGGCCGCGGTACTGGCCGAACACGCCGCCGCGGCCGAGGTCCTCGCCCATCGCGATCACGGTCGGGTCGACGCGCATCACTTCCTGCAGCGCGAGGCAGGCGGCCTGAGCGTAAGTGAGCTTGCTCATCGCCATACCCCCGCGCCACTATTCATCACATCCTCGTAGGCGGAAGACGGATCCGGCCAGGGCGCTTTGCCCGCGATCTCCAGTGCAGCGGCGATCTCGGCTCTCGCCGCGGCATCGATTGCCTCCAGCGACGCGCTGGAAACACCCGACGCAACCAGCGCATCGCGCGCAAGAATCAGCGGATCGGCTTCCAGCGCGGCAGCCACTTCCGCCGCATCACGGTACGCGCCCGGGTCGATCGACACATGGCCCTTGAAGCGGTACGTCACCGCGTGCAGGAACGCCGCACCCTTGCCGGCACGCACCCAGGCCGCAAGTTCCGCCGACACGCGGTCGACCTCGGCGATGTCATTGCCATCCACCTTCTCACAGCGCAGGCCCAGGCTGCGCGCCCGTGCCGACGGCCCTTCGCCCGCGGTCATCGGCTCAGTCGGCGTGGTCGCCGAAATCCGGTTGTCTTCGCAGACGAACAGCACCTTCAACCCATACACCCCGGCCCAGTTGAGCCCCTCAAGGAAGGGCCCGCGGTTGACCGCGCCGTCGCCAAAGAAGCAGCACACGATGCCGGGCTTGTCGCGCAGCTTCAGCGCGTGCGCGGCGCCGACCGCGATCGGGATCCCTGCCGCGACCACGCCGTTGGCGCCCAGCATGCCGACGGAAAAATCCGCGATATGCATCGAGCCGCCCTTGCCGCGGTTGGTCCCCGGCGCGCGCCCGAACAGCTCGCACAGCATCCGCACCGGATCCGCGCCGCGCGCGAGCGTGTGGCCATGGCCGCGGTGCGTCGAGGTCAGCAAGTCCTCGGGCAGCAGGTTCGCACACACGCCGGCTGCGACAGCCTCCTGCCCGGTGGACAGGTGCAGCGGGCCGCGCACCAGCGCGGGCGTGCTGCTCGCCGCCTGCCCCCAGGCCTGCACCCCGCCCTGGCTGGCGATTTCGGCGGCATCCTCGAACGCGCGGATGCGCGCCATGGTGGTGTACAGCGCAATGCGCCTGGCATTCTGTGCGGTGTCTATCACGCTCTCCACGTCGTCTCGTTGCTCAAGGGCGGGTAAACTTTACACGTTTCCGCTCCTTACTCTCCATCGCTCCCGCACAAGGTTCGCTTCCCCACGATGAAAACCGTCGGATTGCCCTCTGGAGAACGCGTGCCCGCACTAGGCCTTGGCACATGGAACATGGGCGACGACCGCAACGCGCGCGCGGAGGAACTCGCCGCGCTGCGGCTGGGGATCGAGCGCGGCCTCTCGCTGATCGACACCGCCGAGATGTACGGGGACGGGCGATCGGAAGCGCTTGTCGGCGAGGCGATCACTGGCTTGCGCGAGAAAGTCTTCCTCGTCAGCAAGGTGCTGCCCGGCAACGCGGGCAGGAAGGGAACGCTCGCCGCCTGCGAGCGCAGCCTGAAGCACCTGAAAACCGACCACATCGACCTCTACCTGCTTCACTGGCGCGGCGGTGTTCCGTTCGCCGAGACGCTGGAGGCCTTCACCGCGTTGCAGGCCGCAGGAAAAATCCGGCATTTTGGCGTCAGCAATCTCGATCTTGCCGAGATGCGCGAATTCACCGTGTCCGGCGCAGGCCGCGCCTTCGCGACCAACCAGCTGCTCTACAACCTGTCGCGGCGCGGCATCGAATGGGACCTTCTCCCATGGATGCGCGAACGGCGCATCCCGCTGATGGCCTACTCGCCGCTCGAACAAGCGCGCCTGCTGCGCCACAAGGGCCTTGTCGCATTCGCCGCGAAACATGGCATGACCCCGGCGCAGGCGGCGCTCGCGTGGCTGCTCGCGCAGGACGACGTGATCGCGATCCCTAAGTCGGGAAACCGTGCGCGCGTGCTGGAAAACGCGGGCGCACTGCAGCATGCGCTCAACGCGGCGCAAGTTGCCGAACTCGGCACTCTCTTCACACCGCCGGCGGGCCCAAGCCCGCTGGAAATGCTCTAGCGCGCGCATCTTTCCCCCGCCGGGGGCGCAGAAGGGCTACAGTAGACACCGATCCGAACACCCGGGGGAGGGCACATGGACGGACTCAAACCGGAAGCGGCCAGGCAAACGCACTGGTGCGGCATCCTCAGCAAGGAAAGCGCGACCGCAACACCCGCTTCAGGGGCACGCACCGTTCGCGGCCCTTATTCGGCGTTCAGCGGCGGCACACAGAAGAACGACAGGACCGCGCAAGGGACAAGCGATGGCGAAGGCCAAAAAAGCGGCAAAGGCTAAGACCTCAAAAAGCACTGCCCCGAAGGAATCTTCCAGCGCGTACTTCGCGCGCATCCGGCCCAAGTTCCTCGACTGGAACCCGCCGACGGAGGACGACCTGCGGCGCGAGGCCGAGCAGCGCCAGGCAGACCGCGATGCGGAGCTGAAGAAGGTGACCGCGCTCGAAAAAGCCAAGCTCGCCGAAAAGAAATCAGGCAAGAAGAAGGCGGGCGGTTGAGGCGCGCGTTTGGAGTCGGCGTCCTCCCGGGGACGCTGATGGCGATCGCGCTGTCGATGTTCCTCGTTCCCGCCCTCGCCTTCGACCTGCAGGGCCACCGTGGCACGCGCGGCCTCGCCCCGGAAAATACCCTCCCCGCATTCGCCACGGCATTGTCGCTGGGCGTGACGACGTTGGAACTCGACGTTGCCGTCACGCGCGATGGGGTCGTGGTGATCTCCCACGAGCCCTGGCCGCATCCGGACACGGCGCGCGGTCCCGACGGGGCGTGGCTCACGCAACACGGCCCCGCGATCCACGCGATGACCTACGCCGAACTCATGCAGTTCGACGTCGGCCGCGTGAATCCCGGCACTGCCTACGGGAAGCGCTACCCGGACCAGAAGCCGGCCGACGGCACGCGCATCCCGCGCCTGTCGGACCTGTTCGCGCTGGTTCGTAAGTCGGGCAACGAACTCGTGCGCTTCAACATCGAGACCAAGCTCGACCCGCGTGCGCCGCAGAACACGCTGCCGCCCGAAGCGTTTGCGCGTGCGGTGATCAAGGCGATCCGCGAGGCTGGCATGGAGGGCCGCGCAAGTGTTCAATCCTTCGACTGGCGCACGCTGCAGGTCGTACAGAAGGAGGCGCCCGCGATACAGACGGTGTACCTGAGCGCACAGCAACAGTGGCTTGACAACATCGGTGCGGGCGACCCGATGGGGTCAGTCTGGACCGCCGGCGTGCGCTACGCGCAGCACGGCTCGGTCGCGAGGATGGTGAAGGCTGCCGGTGGCACGGTGTGGTCGCCGTACTTCAACGACATCGACGCCACCAAGGTCGCCGAAGCGCATGCGCTTGGCCTGGCCGTGGTGACATGGACCGTGAACAGCGCGAAGGACATCGCGCGAATGCTGGACCTCGGCGTGGACGGCATCATCAGCGACCGTCCCGACCACGTGCGCGAAGAAATGCGCAAGCGCGGGATGCCCCTGCCCGCCGCGACACCGATCGCGCACTGAGCACACCCGGGCCCGGCGCCATCAGGACCGGCGTCCGCCCCGCGATAAAATACCGTTCCCATGCCTCCCGTCACACGCGCGCTCATCATTGCCAACGTCGTGGCATTCCTTCTGCAACTGAATGGAATGCCGCTGCTGGACAGGCTCGCGCTCTGGCCGCCCGTCGTGGGGCCGGACATGGAGTCCGGTTTCGCGCCCTGGCAGCTGGTGACCTACGGGTTTCTGCACGGCGGGTTCGGCCACATCTTCTTCAACATGTTCGGCCTCTACATGTTCGGCAGCGCCGTGGAGATGCTGTTCGGCGCGCGCTTTTTCCTCGCCTACTACTTCGCGAGCGTGGTCGCCGCCGCGCTCACCCACATCGCGGTCACGACCTTCTTCGGCGGATCAGGCGCGCCGCTGGTCGGCGCATCCGGCGGCGTTTTCGGTCTGCTGCTCGCCTACGGCTGGTATTTTCCGGAGCGCACGGTGCTGCTCGTCATCCCGCCGATACCGATGCGCGCGCGCACCTTCGTCGCGGTATATGCCGTGCTTGAACTGTACTTCGGGGTGACTGGAACAGCTTCGGGCATTGCGCATTTCGCGCACCTTGGCGGCATGCTCGGCGGCTGGCTGATGATTCTCTACCGGCGCAACGCACATCCGCGCCGGCCGCGCTGAGAGGCGTGGCGCAAGCCCTCCTGCTTCCCATGTCCGCCCACCCCGACATCGAATCGCCTTACGCGTGGTGGCGCTTGAGCGCCTCCTTCCTGCTCATGACCGTGGGCGGCTCGGGCATGTACGTGGTCATCGTGGCGCTGCCGGTGCTGCAGGCGGAGTTCGGCACTGCGCGCGCGGATGCCTCGATTCCCTGGCTGCTCACGACCCTGGGGTTCGGCTTCGGCGGCATCCTGGTGGGACGCATCAGCGACCGCTTCGGCATCCTGCTGCCTTCGATCAGCGGCACGCTGTTCCTCGGGCTCGGATTCATCGCTGCTGCCCGCACCGAAAGCCTGTGGCAGTTCGCGCTGATCCAGGGCGTCGTGATCGCAATGTTAGGCAGCGCCGCGAGTTTCGGGCCGTTAGTGGCGGATGTCTCGCACTGGTTCTCGAAGCGGCGCGGGATCGCAATGGCGATCTGCGTGAGCGGAAACTTCGCCGCCGGCGCGCTGTGGCCACCCGTGGTGCAGCATTTTTTCGACAGCATCGGCTGGCGCGCGACGTTCACCGGGCTGGGGATCGTGTGCATGGCGCTGATGCTGCCGCTCACACTGGTGTTGCGCCGGCGCTCGCCGGTCGGTGAGTCCCTTCCCCTGACGGCGAAAGGCAACCGGACCCTGCAGCCGCTGGGATTCTCCCCCGGCACGCTGCAGGCGATCCTGTGCGTCGCGGGGCTGTGCTGCTGCATCGCGATGGCCATGCCGCAGGTGCATATCGTGGCCTACTGCGGCGACCTGGGCTATGGCGCGGCGCGCGGCGCGCAGATGCTCTCGCTGATGCTGGCGGCCGGGCTTGCCAGCCGGATCCTCTCGGGCTGGCTGTCCGACCACATCGGCGGCCTGCGCACGCTGCTGCTCGGCTCGGTCGCGCAGTGCGCCGCGCTGGTGCTGTTCGTGCCGTTCGACGGACTCGGTTCGCTGTATGCGCTGTCGATCCTGTTCGGCCTGTTCCAGGGCGGCATCGTGCCGGCCTACACGCTGATCGTGCGCGAGTTCTTCAGCCCGCTCGAGGCCGGCAGGCGCACCGGCGTGGTGCTGCTGGCGGCGCTCTTCGGGATGGGCGCCGGCGGCTGGCTGGGCGGGTGGATCTTCGACTTCACCGGCTCCTACCGGAACGCGTTCGCCTTCGGGGTCGGCGCGAATATCATCAATATCGGCATCGTCTCCTGGCTGATCCTGCGCGACAGGGGACACGGTAGAATCCCGTTGCCGCAAGCGGCCAGTGCTTGATGCCGCAAGCGGCCAGTGCCTGAGTTTCCGAGACTGACAAGTACCTGAACAATCGTCCCACCCGTCCCACCCCGCCGAAGGATCCGCAGATGCCAAAAGTCACATTCATCGAACACGACGGCACGCGTCACGAAGTGACTGCCGCCACGGACCTGTCGCTGATGCGCGCCGCGGTCGACAACAAGGTGCCCGGTATCGATGCTGACTGCGGCGGGCAGTGCGCGTGTGCGACCTGCCACGTTTATGTCGACCCGGCCTGGGAAGCAAAACTTGGCGCGCGCAGCGAGATGGAGGAGGACATGCTGAATTTTGCCGCGACGACGCAACCGAACTCGCGCCTCTCATGCCAGATCACGATCACCGAGGCGCTCGACGGCCTGGTGGTGTCGATGCCCGAAGGCCAGCACTGAGCAGTCCGTGAAACCCTCGCAAGGAGTAGCGCAATGACCCAGGCAGCGATCACCCGCAACGCGCTGGACGCGGCGGCCCGCGCGGAGGCGTTCAGCATGCCGCTGGACCAGATTGACGTCAGCAAGCCGCGCCTGTTCCAGGAAGACACGGTCCACCATTATTTCGAGCGGCTGCGCCGCGACGACCCGGTGCACCACCACACCAACGACTTCTACGGCAGCTTCTGGTCGGTGACCCGGTACAAGGACATCATGCAGGTGGACACCAACCACAAGGTGTACTCCTCCGACTGGTCGCAAGGCGGCATCTCGATCTTCTCCGCGCCGATAGAGAACCGGCTGCAGATGTTCATCTCGATGGACCAGCCCAAGCACGACGAGCAGCGAAAGAGTGTGAGCCCGATCGTCGCGCCGGGGAATCTGGCCTCGATGGAGGCACTGATCCGCTCGCGAACCGAAAAAGTGCTCGACGAACTGCCGCGCAACGAAACCTTCGACTGGGTCGAGCGCGTGTCGATCGAACTCACCACGATGATGCTCGCAACGCTGTTCGATTTCCCGTTTGAGGAGCGAAAGCTTCTCACCTGGTGGTCGAACGTGGCCACTTCAACGCCAGAAGTCGACCACATCGTCGAGTCACAGGAAGCGCGCCTGGCCGAGCTCGGGAAGATGCTCACCTACTTCACCAAGCTGTGGAACGAGCGGGTCAACGCGCCGCCAAAGAACGACCTCGTCTCGATGCTCGCGCACGCGCCGGCCACACGCAACATGTCGCCGCGCGAGTTCATGGGCAACCTGGTGCTGCTGATCGTCGGCGGCAACGACACCACGCGCAATTCCATGACAGGCGGGCTGCTCGCCCTGCACCAGAACCCGGGCGAATGGGCCAAGCTGCGCGCCAACCCGGCGCTGGTCGAGAGCATGGTGCCGGAGATCATCCGCTGGCAGACGCCGCTGCCGCACATGCGGCGCACCGCGCTCACCGACACCGAACTCGCCGGCAAACAGATCAAGAAGGGCGACAAGGTGGTGATGTGGTACTACTCGGGCAATCGCGACAATGACGCGATCGAAAAGCCCGACGAGTTCATCATCGATCGCGAGCGGCCGCGCCAGCACCTGTCCTTCGGCTTCGGCATCCACCGCTGCGTGGGCAACCGGCTGGCGGAAATGCAGATCAAGATCCTCTGGGAAGAGATCCTCAAGCGCTTCCCGGTGATCGAGGTTGTCGGCGAGCCAGAGCGGGTGTTGTCGAATTTCGTGCGCGGGTTCACGCACCTGCCGGTGCGCATCCCGGGCTGAGGCCCCGGTCGACGGGCCTGAGCACGCGCGATGCGACGACTACGCCTCGGCCTGCTGCTTGCAGCCTGGTCTGCGACCGCGGCGGCCGACTGGACGCTGATGGGCGGGGTCACCGACATCTATTCGGCCTACGCGGACGTGGCGAGCCTGCGCGCCATCGGGCCGGGGCATGTGGAGATGTGGGGCCTGTACAACTTCAGCCGCCCCGATGTCTCGATCGACGGCCGGCCTCACCATTCGACGCGCTCGCTGCGCGAATACGACTGCAATGCGCGGCGCGTGCGGCTGCTCCGGTTTGCGGACCATTCCGAAGCGATGGGGACGGGCAGCATCATCGCCGCCGAGGACCCGTCTGCCACGCGCCCGCCCGGGCGCTGGGAATCCGTGGTGCCCGGCGCGGTCGACGAAGCCTTCTGGAAAACGGCCTGCGGGAAATAGAGGACGCCGCACCGCCCTACCGCGGGCGCTCCAGCCGGCGCAGCGCTTCCTGCGCCTGAGCGTTGCCCTGCGCCGCAGCCAGCCGGTACCAGTAGGCCGCCTCGCCAGCGTCAACACTCACGCCCTTGCCTGATTCGTACGCGTTGCCGAGCGCAGCCTGCGCCCCGGCGTTGCCCTGCGCGGCAGCCTTCATCCACCACTCCACGGCCAGCGCCTCGTTTTTGTCTACACCCAGGCCGAGCGCGTAGCGGCTGGCGAGCAGGTTCTGCGCGGGCGCAAAGCCCTGCTCGGACGACTTGCGCAGCCAGCGCTGCGCCTCGACCGGGTCGCGCGCCACGCCGGCGCCGATGCCGTAGGCGATGCCGAGGTTGAATTGCGCAGTGGCGTGTCCCTGGTCCGCGGACTTGCGCCACCACAGGATCGCCGCGTCCGGATCGCGCGCCACGCCCTGGCCCTGCATGTAGAGGTGGGCAAGCCGGTTCTGCGCGCTCGCATTGCCCGCCTTCGCCGGCGGCAGGAACTCGGCCGCGGCGCGCGCATAGTCCTTGGCGTTGTAAGCGGCGATGCCTTCGTCAAGCCCGGCCCGCGAAACCGGTGCCGCGAGCATGAGCAGCGCGCAGACAAGGCGGTGGCACAGGCTATTCAAGCGAAAAAACCTCTACCTCCGCGCTCCTGCCCTTGACACGCACCGAGGGCAGGGCCTTGAGCGCGTAGGTCGACTCGATCCGCGCGCGGGTCACGCTGCTGATCAGGATGTGGGTGCCGAAGTCCTTGTTCAGCGCCTGGATGCGGGAAGTCAGGTTGACCGCGTCCCCGACCAGCGCGTACGAAAGACGCTCGGCGCTGCCGATGTTGCCGGCGATCACGGTGCCGGTATGGATGCCGATGCCATGGCGCAAAGCGATCTTGCCCACTACTTCGCGCTGCGCGTTCCACGCATTGAGTCGGCTGCGCATCTCCAGCGCCGCGCGCACCGCCGCCTCAGCGTGGCCCGCATCAGGCACCGGCGCGCCGAATACCGCCTCGATCTCGTCACCGATGAACTGCAGCACGAGCCCGCCGTGCGCGCGGATCGCAGCGTCCATCTCGGTGAAATAGGCGTTCAGGTCCGCCATCACCGCCTCCGCGGGCTGCGACTCGACCCAGGGGGTGAAATCGCGCAGGTCGGAAAACAGGATCGTGACTTCGCGCAGCCCGCCGGCGAGCGAGGCGCGCCCGGCGAGGATCTCGTCGCGCACTTCGGGGCTGACGTACTTGCCGAAGGTCTCGCGGATTGATTCCCGCTCGCGCAGGCCCGCCACCATGCGGTTGAAGCCTTCGGCGACCGCGCCGATCTCGTCGTTGGACACCACCGCGCAACGTACCTCGAGCGCCCCGCGCTCGACGTCCCTCATCGCTGCCTGCACTTCGCGCAGCGGTTCGGCCACGCTGCCCGCGACTGCGCGCGCGAGGCCGATTGCGACCGCCAGCGTCACCACCGCGAGCACCCCGACGACCAGGATCAGGTTGCGGATGATCGCCTCGGCCACGGCCGGATCCGCCCCGAGCAGCGCATAGGCGCGCGTGACCGCCGCCACCGACAGCAAACCCGTTGGCACCAGGCTCATCAGCAGGAACACGGCGACCATGCGCGTGCGCACGCGCAGCCGCGGCGCGCGCGTCGCGCTGAGGTCACCCTGCGGGAACAGCCGCGGCAGTTCCGCGCGCCACATGCGCTCCACGCTGAAAAACACGATCGATGCCACCACCGGCCCCGCAACGAAGGTCATTCCGAATACCTGGCGCAGCGCACGCAGCGGCGTAAATTCGCCGACGGCAAGCGGCAGGAACACGCCCCAGATCACCGAGGCGACGATCCAGCCGGAAAACGAGACCAGCGCGAAGAACGCCGGGAGCAGCACCGCGCGGCGCCGCAGAAGGTCGCCCGCGGGGCCCGCGTGAGGCGCGCCGGTAAGTGCAATCACCGGTCTCGACCAGCGCGAACCGATGACCCGCATGACCGCGAACAGCAGGGCAAACGAGACGCCGAAAAAGAGCCACAAGCCGTTGCCGGCGGTCGGCCCACCGCGATACGCGAACGGATCGAGGAAATTGAAATACACGAAAGTCAGCAGCGCGCCGGCAAGGTTGCCCAGCACCGTCATCCACGTCAGGCGGTTGCCGAGCGCCCTGCCGTGGCTGTCCAAACGCAGCGCCGGCTTTGCCGCGACTACGCCCTCGGGTTCAGCGGAGGGTTGCAAAGAACGCCCGGATCTCACGCGCCAGCACCTCGGGCTGCTCGAGCGCTGCGAAATGCCCGCCCTTTGCTTCCACAGTCCAGCGGCGGATATCGGCATAGGTGCGCGCGGCCAGCGCGCGTGGCGGGCGCAGAATTTCCTTCGGGAACTCGACGTAGCCCGTCGGCACATCTATCGTTTCGCCGGCCGGGATCGGCCAGGGACCGTGCATGCGCGCGTAGTACGGCCAGAACGAGGAGCCGATAGCGCCGGTGAACCAGTACAGCGAAATGTCGGCGAGCATCTCGTCGCGGCTCACTGCAGATTCAATATCGCCGCCGCAATCGGTCCAGGCGCGGAATTTCTCCACGATCCAGGCGGCCAGACCGACGGGCGAATCGGACAGGCCGAACGCGAGCGTCTGCGGGCGCGTGCCCTGGATCCACTGGTACCCGCTCTCCTCCTTCATGAACTCGGCCAGCTCAGCCTGGAACTTGCGCTCCTCGGCCGGCAGGTCCTTCGAAGGATTCAGGTCGCGGCGAACGGCGAGGAAATTCAGGTGGATGCCGATCATCCGCTCGGCGTAGCGATGGCCGAGCACCGAAGTAATGGTCCCGCCCCAGTCACCGCCCTGCGCGGCAAAGCGCGGGTAGCCGAGAACATCGGTCATCAGCCCCGCGAAAGTCGCGCTGATCGCCTCGACGCTGAAACGCTTCTGCCCGGGCCTGAACGAAAGCCCGTAGCCCGGCAACGAGGGCGCGACGACGGTGAAGTCATCCTCCAGAAGGGGGATGAGCTTGTGGAATTCGAATACCGATCCCGGCCAGCCGTGGGACAGCAGCAGCGGCATCGAATCCTTGCGCCGGCCCGGCACGTGCAGGTAATGCAGGTCGATGCCGTCGATGGGCACCGTGAACTGGGGAAACGCATTGAGTTTTTCCTCCCAGAGGCGCCAGTCGAACCCCGTGCGCCAGTACTCGACCAGGTCCTTCAGGTAGGCCACGCTGGTCCCGGTCGACCATGCCTCCTGCGGCGGCTCGTCAGGCCAGCGGGCGCGCGCCAGCCTTTCGTGCAGGTCGACAAGCGCATCCTGCGGCACGTGCAGCCGGAAAGGCCTGGTCGCGGGCGCGTTCATCGGGCTCGACTCAATAGGGTCGTTAAGGCATATTCCTGCAAGTACATCTGGCGTCACCGAAAGGGAAAGGAACAAGTGCTGACCGTTGATTATTGCAGTTTTGGGGCGACTTTCACGCGCAGACTGGCGCTGGTCGCCCTGCTCGCATGCGCCAGCGGCCACACTGCGCTTGCCGCCGACGCGCGCTGCGCCGATGCGGAGCGCAATACCCAGTACTGGATATTCGGCGACAGCACGGCGTATGAAACATGGCGCGGGTTGTGCCGCCAGGGAAATTCCGCCGTCGACGCCCTCCTCGGCACGCTTTCAGGCAACCCCGGCGCGCAGGCGATAGTGAGGTCCTGCCGGAACGAGCAGGCAGCCGCCATGTCTGCGAGAAACCTGGACCTGGTCTGCGAGCAGATCGCAACGGGCCGCCCGGCAGTGCGCGTCGCGCGCGCCGCACCTGCTCCCGCACCTGCTCCCGCTCCTGCTCCCGCTCCTGCTCCCGCTCCTGCTCCCGCACCCGCACCTGCCCCGGTGGCGGCCGTCGTCCCCCTACCGGCTGTGGTTGCCCGCGCAGCGCCATCCCCTCAGTCGCCCCCCCCGCAACCTCCCGTTCCCCCCGCGCGGGTCGCGCGAGTTGCGCCAGCCGCGCCTGCACCTGTGGAGGTCGCACCGCCTGCGCCTGCACCTGCGCCTGCGCCATCCGCACGGGTCGCCCGTGTCGCCCCGGCCGCCGAGGCACCGTCGCCCGCGCCCGCGGCGCCGGTCGTAGCGCCCGCGGCGCCCGTCGTAGCGCCCGCGCCTGCGCCCGTAGCGGTCGCCGCGCCGAAAGCGCCCGAGGCGCCTCCGGCCAAACCGGCACCGCCCAAGCCTGACCTGCTCGCGACACTGCAGGGTACCTGGTGCTGGAAGAACAGCAGTGGGGCGCAGGGCCAGAACACGTTTTCCGGAAACGCGGTCTCGGTCACCGAGATCGGGAACCTCGGCCTGGCGGATTCCACGCTGGGCAAGCTGACCGTCGTCAACGAGCGCCAGTTCCGGCTTGACGTCAGCGGCGGCGTGCAAAGGCTGGAGCTGCTCGACCACGACACGATCAAATGGCAGGACGGCACCCTCGGGCGGCGCTGCGCCGGCTGACGCGACCGGGTAGCGAAGGCCGGATTAGACGGCCGGGTTGACTGCCTGCGCGGCTTCAGCCCAGTTCGTGCACGCGGGCCGAACGCACCAGGTCGACGACCTTCGCGTTTTTGGAAAATCGCTCGAAACCGAGTTCAGAAACGAACAACTGCGCGCTGTGTTTCCGCAATCTTAAACCCGGGCCGCGAATCATCCCTCAATGCGCGGCGCAACGCGCCGAACCGGTACACTCCAAGTCTTGAATCACCGATCGCGGAGCACCTGCATGCAACTCGAACTCAACAACCGGAATGCCGTCGTGGCGGGTGGCTCGCGCGGCATCGGCCGCTCGATCGCCCTCGCTTTTGCAGCGGCAGGCGCCAATGTGTCGATCTGCGCGCGTGGCGAGACGGCACTGCGCGACACGGCCGCCGAATTGTCGACGCACGGCCACAAGGTGCACACGGCCAGCTGCGACCTGGGCGACGGCCCCGCGGTGACAAAGTATGTGGCCGACGCCGCGCAGTCGCTCGGCGGGATCGACATCCTCGTGAACAACGCCTCGGGCTTCGGCTCGAGCGACGACGAAGCCGGCTGGGCGGCGAGCATCAACGTCGACCTGATGGCCTCGGTGCGTGCCTCGTACGCGGCGCTGCCGCACCTGGAGAAGTCGCGCGGCTCAATCATCCATATTTCCTCGATCTCCGGGCTGATACCCAGCGCCCGCACGCCCCCGTACGGCGCAGTGAAGGCCGCGCTGATCCAGTACACCCTGACCCAGGCCGCGCAATACGCGTCAAAAGGCATCCGCGTGAACTGCATCGCGCCGGGCTCGATCGAATTTCCCGGCGGCTCCTGGGAAGACCGCCGGTCTTCCAACCCGAAGCTGTATAACGCGATCCTCCAGAGCATCCAGTTCGGCCGCCTGGGCACGCCGGAAGAGGTTGCCAATGTCGCGCTGTTCCTTGCAAGCAGCGCCGCCAGCTGGGTCACAGGCCAGACCATCGCCGTCGACGGCGGCCAGATGCTGACCTGAAGCGCCGGAGCCAGACAAGGAAACTGACGATGGGCATACGCATGTGGGACCTGGCCGGCGCCGAAGACGGCCGGCGCTTCTCGCCCTATTGCTGGCGCGTGCGCATGGCGCTCGCGCACAAAGGACTCGAGGTCGAGACGCTGCCGTGGCGGTTCACCGAACGGGATGCGATTGCCTTCTCCGGCCAGGGCCTGGTGCCCGTCATCACCGACGGCGGGCGCACGCTGCACGACAGCTGGGAGATCGCCGAATATCTCGACGCCGCCTATCCGGACCGGCCGCCGCTGTTCGCGGGCGACCAGGCCAGGGCCCTCGCCTATTTCGTCAAGCAGTGGTGCGAGCGCAGCGTGCACCTGCCGGTGCTCCGGGTCGTCATCCGGGACGTGTTTGCCAACCTGCACGAAAAGGACAAGGCCTATTTCCGCGAATCGCGCGAAAAGCGCTTCGGCATGAGCCTCGAGGCTTTCAGTGCCGACGGCACTGCCGCCCTTTCCACGCTGCGCGGCGTGCTGGACCCGGCGCGCAACCTGCTCGTGCGCTACCCGTTCATCGACGGCGCCACCCCCGCGTTTGCCGACTACATCCTGTTCGGCGCGTTCCAGTGGGCGCGCGCCGTTTCGCCGATCCGCCTGCTCGAGCCGGACGACCCGGTGTACGCATGGCGCGAGCGCATGCTCGACCTGCACGGAACGCTGGCGAGGAATGCACACGGCTATCCCGTCTGGGCCTGAGGAGGAACCCATGGCCGGTCCGAAGGAAATCAACGCCGAACTGATCGCGAGCCTGCCCGACGACGGGCCGGTGGTCATGGTCAACATGCTGACGCTGCGCGACCGCGCCGCGTACACGCGCTACAGCCAGGCGACGATGCCGCTGATCAAGGCGCGTGGCGGCACGGTGCTGTGGGCGGGCGACGGCGAGGCGGTCGCGTTCGGCGATGCGAGGGGCGACCTCTGGGACTATGTCGTGCTGGTGCGCTATCCCTCACGCGCCGCATTCCTCGACATGATGAATTCGCCCGAGTATGCGGCGGCGAACGCGCACCGCGAGCAGGCGGTCGGACGGCACGTGATCCTTGCGACCACCGAAACCTACTCGAAAATTCCGTCCGGCGCGAAAGACTGAAGACGATCATGCGCGTACAGGTTGCAATCATCGGTTCCGGCCCCGCCGGCCTGATGCTGGGGCAGCGACTCCACCAGGCCGGGATCGACGCGGTGATCATCGAGCAACGCAGCAAGGACTATGTGCTCGAGCGCATCCGCGCGGGCGTGCTCGAACAGGGCACGGTCGATATGCTCGACAGCCTCGGAGTGGGCGCACGACTTCACGCCGAAGGGCTGGTGCATGACGGGATCGAACTCAGCTACGGCGCGGGGCGCATGCGCGTCGACCTGAAGGCACTCACCGAAAAGAACGTCGTGGTCTACGGCCAGACCGAGGTGACGCGCGACCTCATGGACGCCCGCGAGGCGGCCGGGGCCGCGACGGTCTACGACGCGGAAGACGTCAGCGTGCACGATTTTGACAGCGCCCAGCCGCGGGTGCGCTTTCGCAAGGATGGCCGCGAGCACGAAGTGGTGTGTGATTACATCGCCGGTTGCGACGGTTTCCACGGCGTGTGCCGCCAGAGCGTGGCCGCGGATGCGATCCAAACCTACGAGCGCGTCTATCCGTTCGGCTGGCTGGGCGTGCTGTCCGACACGCCCCCGGTTTCCGAGGAGCTGATCTACGTTTGCCACGCGCGCGGGTTCGCCCTGTGCAGCATGCGCAGCCCGACACGCAGCCGCTATTACATCCAGTGTTCGCTCGCCGAGCGCGTCGAGGAGTGGCCCGACGAGCGCTTCTGGGAGGAACTGAAGCGGCGGCTCGACCCGCAGGCCGTGCGCGACCTGGTCACGGGCCCGTCGATAGAAAAAAGCATCGCCCCGTTGCGCAGCTTCGTCGCCGAGCCGATCCGCTTCGGCCGCCTGTTCCTTGCAGGCGATGCCGCGCATATCGTTCCGCCGACTGGCGCCAAGGGCCTCAACCTGGCCGTCAGCGACGTGCACTACCTTTCGGAGGGTTTGATCGACCATTACCGCGGCAGCGAAGACGCGCTCGAGGCCTATTCGGCGCGCGCCCTGCAGCGCATCTGGAAGGCCGAGCGCTTTTCGTGGTGGATGACGATGCTGCTCCACCGGCTGCCGGATGACGGTGCGTTCGGGCAGAAGATCCAGCAGGCCGAACTTTCCTACCTGGCCGGCTCGCGCGCGGCGCAGGCCGCGCTGGCCGAGAACTACGTCGGCCTGCCTTACTAGCCAGCCCTATCCAGCGACCCGGGACGCCTCCGCCATGCCACGCATCATCCGCAACACCCTGCTCTCGGCCCGCGACCTGCTCGCCACGGCGGGGCCGTTCATCGCCCTCGCGCTGCTACTGCTGGTCGGCGCGTATTTCCTGCTCAAGCCGAACCCGCCGCGAAAGGTCGTGCTGGCCACCGGGCCTGAGCAGAGCGACTACGCCGAAATCGGCAAGCGCTATGTGACTGCGCTCAAGAAGCACAACATCGAAGTTATCCTGCGCGCGACGGGGGGCTCCTCGCCCAACCGGCGCCTGCTGCGCGACCCGAAGGAGAATGTCGACTTCGGCTTCGTGCGCGGCGGTTCGAGCGAGGCGATCCGCGCTGAAGAGGAAAAGGGCACGGGCCTGCCGCTGGTCGCGCTCGGCAGCCTGTTCTTCGAGCCGGTCTGGATCTTCTACCGCACGGAAGCCGCCAAGAAGCTGCCGGGCAAAAAGCTCGAGCGCCTCGACCAGATGCGCGGCTGGAAGGTCAACACCGGCGGGCGCGGGGCGGGTTCGACCAACCTGTACGTGAAGCTGATGAACGCCAACGACGTCGACCGCAAGGAGGTCACCCTCGGGCGGCTCGATGCGACCCATGCGGCGATCGCCCTGTTCAATTCCGAGATCGACGCCGCGGTGCTGGTCTCCGCGCCGGAAGCGCCGATCCTGCAGATGCTGCTGCGCAGCCCTGGGATCTCGCTGTTCGAGTTCACGCAGGGGGAAGCCTATTCGCGCCGCTTCGGTTACCTCAGCGCGGTGAGCATGCCGCGCGGCATCGTCGACCTGTCCCACGACGTGCCGCCGCGCGACGTCCCGCTGATCGCGCCGACCTCGATGCTCGTGGCGCGCGCCGACACCCATCCGGCCCTGATACAGCTTTTCGTGCAGGCAGCGCACGACATCCACGCCGACGCGGGCTGGTTCTCGCGGGCGGGCCAGTTCCCGTCGAAGGAGGACGTTGAATTTCCCCTCGCCCCGGAGGCTGAGCGCTATTTCAAGAACGGCCCGCCGCTCATGCAACGCTACCTGCCGTTCTGGATGGCCAACCTGATCGACCGCATGTGGGTAGCGCTGATCTCGATCATCGCCATCCTGATTCCGCTCGGGCGCGTGGTCCCGCCACTGTACAACTTCCGCATCCGCTCGCGGATCTTCCGCTGGTACCGGCAACTGCGGCAGATTGAGGATTCGATTTCGAAGCCCGGCGCGGCGAAAGAGGACCTGCTGGAGGAACTCGACAAACTCGACGCCAAGGCGGAAAGGATCGCTGTGCCACTGTCCTACAGTGACGAGCTGTATTCGCTGCGCGGCCACATCGCGCTGGTTCGTGAGCGCCTGAAGAGCGCGGCTTGAGCGAGGCGCGCAAGCGCATCGCGTTCGTCAGCGGCAGAAAAATTGACAGGCGGGGCGCGAGGGTTTAGCGTTGTGAGATCAGATTCTCACATTGTAAGACTATGCTTGCCAAGCGCAGGTCCCCAGGCACCGGGCAGAAGGAGATCCTCTCCGTCAGCAAGGCCATCGACGTGCTGTTCGCGTTCAGCCGCGAGCGCCCATCGCTGACCGCGGAGGAAATCTCCGCCGCGCTCGGCCTGCCGCGCAGCACCGTCTACCGCCTGATCGCCACGCTGCGCGACAAGGGCGTCATCCAGCAAAAGCCCGGCACGGATGCCTACATGCTGGGCGCGCGGCTGCTGCAGGTGGGCGACGTGATCCGGCTGTCGCTCGACCTGCGCCATACCGCCCAGCCGTTCATGCAGCTGCTGGTGCGCCTGTCGCGCGAAACCGTGGTGCTGGTGGTGCAGACCGATGCACAGGCGACCTATCTCGAGATGATTGAAAGCCCGGAGCCCATGCGCGTGATTCCGAGCGACGGCATGAGTTTCCCGCTGCACTGCGGCTCGACCCGCCGCATCCTGCTCGCCAA
>JBBQVP010000006.1:0-51859 GCA_038211455.1 Burkholderiales bacterium | reverse complement strand
TCTACGAGGCCGAGGTGGATGACGCGGTCGATGCGCTGTCCTCGCTGATGGAGCCGATGATCATGGTCGTGCTCGGCGTCCTGATCGGAGGCATGGTCATCGCGATGTATCTGCCGATCTTCAAGATGGGTCAGGCGGTCTGATGCGGGAAGCATGACCGCCCTCGACTGGCTGGGCGACGCCTCCGTTTTTCCATGGGTCGCCCTGGCATTTGGGCTTTGCGTTGGTTCCTTTCTCAACGTGGTGATCCATCGACTCCCGAAGATGATGGAGCGGGAGTGGAAGGAGCAGTGCGAAGAGCTCGGAACGGGGGAACCTGCCGGTTCCCCGCTACCCGCTCCGCGAACCAGTTCCTCCGCCACCTTTGAGCGCTACAACCTGGTTGTACCGCGTTCCGCGTGCCCGCATTGCGGGCACAAGATCACGGCGCTGGAGAACATTCCGCTGGTTTCATACGCCGTACTGCGCGGAAAGTGCTCAGGTTGCGGTGCGCGGATCAGCCTGCGCTATCCCTTCGTCGAGCTGGCTGCGGGCCTGGCGGCTGGGTATGCGGCAACACGGTTCGGATTTTCCGCTGCGGGTTTCGGAGCAATGCTGTTTTCCTGGGCCCTGATTGCTCTGGCCGCGATCGACTACGACACACAGTTGCTGCCGGACGACATCACGCTGCCTCTGGTGTGGACGGGGTTGCTGTTCAACCTGTGGGCAACCTTTGTGCCGCTCAGCGCCGCAGTCATTGGCGCGGTCGCGGGCTACTTGACCCTATGGAGCGTGTACTGGCTGTTCAAGTTCGCGACCGGCAAGGACGGCATGGGCTACGGAGACTTCAAGCTGCTCGCGGCGATCTGTGCATGGCTGGGCTGGCAGGCCCTCGCGCTGGTGATCCTTCTATCTTCGGTTGTCGGGGCTGTCGTCGGCATTGCACTGATGGTCTTTGCGCGCCATGGCCGCGACAAGCCGATCCCGTTCGGCCCCTATCTGGCTGCCGCCGGTTTCATCGCGCTTTTCTGGGGCGAGACGATCAGCCGGAAATACCTGCCGGTACTCTCCTGACACGGCGCAACGGTCTCAAGGCAGCTCCCCATGGCGTATGTGATCGGACTGACAGGCGGGATCGGGAGCGGCAAGAGCGCGGTTGCCGACCTGTTTTCGGGGCAAGGCGCGGCGATCGTGGATACCGATGCGATCGCACACGCACTGACCCGCGCGGGAGGTGCGGCGATCGAACCCCTGCGGCGGATATTCGGGGACGCCTGCATCGCCCCCGACGGCTCGATGGACCGGAAGAAGGTGCGCGGGCTTGTGTTTGCGGATCCGTCGGCAAAATTGAAGCTTGAGCACCTCCTTCACCCGATGATCCGCGACGAATCGCAGCGCGGCATCGCTGCGGCCGCCGGCGCACCGTATATTGTGCATGTCGTCCCCCTGCTCATCGAGTCGCCCGACTACCGCAGCAGGGTACAGCGGGTGCTTGTCATTGACTGCGCCGAAGATGTCCAGATCGAACGGGTGAAGCAGCGCAGCGGCCTGTCCGAGGAAGAGGTACGCCGCATCATCGCAACCCAGGTGCCGCGCGCCCGCAGACTCGAGGCGGCCGACGACGTCATCGACAACAGCGGTCCGTTGGAGGTACTCCCGGCCAAGGTGAGCGCACTGCACCAGCGCTACACGGAGTTGGCCACACAGGCCCGGACCCATGCGTAGAAAAATCCACATTTCCGGGCGCGGGTTGCCTGTCATGTGCAATTGCCTCAAAATTCACGCAATTTCTGCTTTTCCTTGGCGCAAGCCCGGGTTGACGACGGCGCGGCCGTGATCACTTACGAGTACCCGCTCAACGAACGCATCCGGACGCTCCTGCGCTTGGAGGATCTGTTTGGCCGTTCGGGCCATTTCATCGGGCGGTCCGCAGCGCAGGATCATCACGTTGCGCTCCTGACGCTTTTCGAGATCATGGAAGTCGCAAGTCGCGCCGATCTGAAATCGGACCTGTTGCAGGAACTCGAGCGTCAGAAGCAGGTGTTGCGTGCGTTCCGCAACAATCCCGAGATCTCCGAGGAAGCCCTCAGCCAGGTTCTCTCAGACATGGAGCGGGCATCAACTGCGCTGTTTGGCATGACAGGGCGGATCGGCCAGTACCTTCGCGAAAACGAATGGCTGATGTCGATCAAGCAACGCACCGGAATCCCGGGCGGCGCCTGCCAGTTCGACTTGCCTTCCTACCACTACTGGCTGCACAAGCCCACAGGGGAGCGCGTGGCGCAGCTTTTGGGCTGGACGAGCCCGCTCCACCCGCTGCGCGACGGTTCGGCCATCATCCTGCGCATCCTGCGCGAGTCGGGCAAGCCTACGCAACTCGTCGCGCCGCAGGGCACGTTCCAGCAGATGCTGGGTGGCAAGACCGCACAGATGCTGCGCGTTCGCCTCGACCCGGCGCTGGGCTGTGTACCGGAGATCAGCGCAAACAAGTATGTGCTGAACATCCGTTTCCTCATGCAGGGCGGACAGGACCCGCGTCCGCGCACGGCCGAAGGCGACATTGGCTTCGAGCTGACCTTCTGCAACCTGTAGACGGATGGGTTTGCCGCGCACGGTAACCTGTCCGCGCTGCGGGGTACAGGTCGCCTGGAGTAGCGAGAACAGGTTCCGCCCGTTTTGCGGTGAGCGCTGCAGGATGATCGACCTCGGACAGTGGGCGACAGAGGCCTATCGCGTACCGGAGACCAGGGAGTCCGAAAGTGGCGACGATTTCCAGGAATCGGAAAAGTGACGAAAACTTTCCGTTTTTGGAAATTTAACTGGCTTGAATGCGGCTTGCAGAGCCAGTTTATGAAAAGAAATCCTTAAGATTCCCGCCCGGCCCAGGCGCCCGAAATCATCGCTATGCCATGCGCCCCTGCCCCTTGGGCCGCGTCGAGGTCGGCCGGGCGCAGCCCACCGATTGCGTAGACCGGAATCGAGGCACCGCGCGCCAGGTCCGCGAACCGCGCCCAACCAAGGGTGGCCGCGCCCGGGTGCGAAGGCGTGGCGTCGACCGGCCCCAGAACCGCAAAATCCAGCTCAAGCTGCGCCCCCCGCGCGAGCTCCTCCGCCGTATGACAGGACGCTGCCGCGAGCAGGCCCTGTGGCCGTTCGGCAAGCTCCATGAGCGCCTTCGCGGTGTAGTGCACGCCGTCGGCCCCGGCCTGGCGCGCGAGGTCTGCATCCGAATTCAGCAGCAGTTTCGCCCCGTGACGATGGGCAAGCTCGCCTATAGTTCTGGCCAGACCGAGCAACTGCACACGCGGCAAGTGCTTTTCGCGCAGCTGCAGCAGTTTCAGGCCGCCCCGCAAGCGCAGTTCCAGCCGGCGCAGAAATTCCGCTTCGCCCAGGGAATGCACGGCACTGACCGCGTACTCGGCCGGCAGCGCAAGCGAGGCGAGGATCGGCGCATTCGCAGGCAGCATCGGTTCGAGCAGCGGTGCGTCGAAACGCTGCCAGGCGAGCGTCTGGCCCTCGCGGGGATGCGGCTCGCCCGCCCACTCAGTAACGCGGTAGAAGCTCAACCGCACGGTGGCGTGCGCATAGGTGAACACACGGGTCAGCCAGGGCGAGGCACGCCTGACTTCGATACCGAGTTCCTCGCGCAGCTCGCGCGCGAGTGCCGTCGCGTGCGGCTCGCCGGCCTCAACCTTGCCGCCGGGGAACTCCCACCAGCCGGCGTAGACCTTGCCTTCCGGCCGCTTGGCCAGCAGAAATGCGCCGTCGGCACGCAGGATCACTGCCGCCGCAACCTCGACGATCACGCTACTTTTTCTTGGTCGCGCGCTTGACCGGACCGGCAGCCCCGGCGCCGGTCACGTGGCGACCCGCCCAGTCGCGCGCGAACTGGAACGCGATGCGCCCGCTGCGCGAACCGCGCAGCAGTGCCCACTGCAGGACCTCCTCGCGCGCGGCTTCGATCTCGCGCGCGCCACAGCCGAAGTGCTCGAGCCAGTGCGCGGCGATCGTGAGGTATTCGTCCTGGTCGAACGGGTAGAACGACACCCACAGGCCAAAACGCTCCGAGAGCGAGATCTTTTCCTCGACGGTCTCCCCCGGATGGATCTCCTCGCCGATGTATTTCGTCTCGAGGTTCTCCTGCATGTACTCCGGCATCAGGTGGCGCCGGTTCGAGGTCGCGTAGATCAGCAGGTTGTCGGAGGTGGTGGAGATCGAGCCGTCGAGAGCAACCTTGAGCGCCTTGTAGCCCGGCTCCGAGGCCTCGAACGACAGGTCGTCGCAGAACAGCATGAAGCGCTCCGGCCGCGCGGCGATCGCGTCGACGATCGCCGGCAGGTCAACGAGGTCGTTTTTGTCGACTTCGATCAGGCGCAGACCGTCCTTGGCATACTTGTTCAGCAGGCCCTTGACCATCGAGGATTTGCCGGTGCCGCGCGCGCCGGTGAGCAGCACGTTGTTGGCCGGCTTCCCGGTGACGAACTGGCGGGTGTTCTGCTCGACCTTCCTGATCTGTGCAGCGATGCCCTGCAGGTCGGCCAGGCGGATGTTGTGCACATGGTGCACAGGGTCGAGCCAGCCGCGCGCGGCGATGCCGCCAGATTTGCGCCAGCGGTAGGCCTTGGCCTTCCAGTCGGGCGGCGGCGGCGCCGCCGGCAGGAGCGCTTCGACGTGGCGCAACAACGCGTCGAATCTTTCCAGCACCTGCTCGAGCCCCGGTTTGCGCGCCTCTGTCGAATTGCCCACGCTCAGGTCCTGTATTCCGCGTTTATCTTCACATACTCAAATGAAAAATCGCATGTCCACAACGTCGCCGCAGCGCTGCCGCGATTCAGCAGCACGCGCACAGTGATCTCCGGCGCCTGCATCACCGCGACTCCAGCCTCGTCACGGTATGCGGGGTCGCGCCCGCCTTTCGATGCAACCAGCACATCGCCAAGGTAAAGATCGACGAGCGACGTATCCAGGTCCGCCACCCCCGCGTAGCCGATCGCCGCAAGTATTCTCCCGAGATTCGGGTCGGATGCGAAGAACGCCGTTTTCACCAGCGGCGAATGCGCAATCGCGTATCCAACCTTGCGGCATTCCTCCCGGCTCCGGCCGCCTTCCACCTGAATCGTGATGAACTTCGTCGCGCCTTCGCCGTCACGCACGATTGCCTGGGCAAGTTGGATCGCCACTTCGCGCACCGCCGTCCGAAGCGGAGCGTACCCCGCGGCGGATTCGCCTGCGACTTTGACGCCGGATGCGCCGGTGGCAATCAGCATGAACGAGTCATTGGTCGACGTATCGCCGTCGACCGTGATCGAATTGAACGACTCGTCCGCGACCTCTCCGAGTAACTTTTTCAGCACCGGCAGCGGCACCGCCGCGTCGGTCGCAACGAAGCCAAGCATCGTCGCCATGTCGGGATGGATCATGCCCGAGCCTTTGGCGATCCCGGTGACAGTAACGCGGCGGCCGTCGAGTTCGAACGTACGCGACGCCGCTTTGGCGACCGTATCGGTAGTCATGATCGCTTCAGCGGCACTTGCCCAGTTATCGGCACGCAAGTCCGCCTTCGCCGCAGGCAGCCCTGCCACGATCCGGTCGGCAGGCAGCGGCTCCATGATCACCCCGGTTGAGAACGGCAGGACATCCGCGGCCGCGCAGCCGAGCGCATCGCCGACAGCTGTGCATATCGCCAGGGCGCGTGCCAGCCCATCGTCGCCGGTACCCGCATTGGCATTGCCGGTGTTGACGACCAGCGCGCGTGGTGAAGCGTTGGTCGCAAGATGCTTCCTGGCGAGGATCACCGGGGCCGCGCAGAATCGGTTCTGCGTAAATACGCCTGCGACAGTTGCACCCTGTGCCAGCCGAACCAGCAGGAGATCCTTGCGGTTCGCCTTCCGGACGCCCGCCATCGCAATACCGAGTTCGACCCCTGCCACGGGGCGAAGCAGCGCGGACTCGGGTGAAGGAAGATTGACTGGCATTCCGGACTCCCGTGCTGTCAGGCGAGCTTGCCGTGGCACTGCTTGTATTTCTTTCCCGACCCGCATGGGCAGGGGTCGTTGCGGCCGACCTTTTCCCTGAATCGCACGAACGGCTGCCTGACCGGCTCATCGCCCGCCGGTGAGAGCGCGTCCTCGGTGTCCTGCGATGTGTCGGCGACGGGCGCGCTGGCTTCCGCGTGCTGGTAACTGACATTCTCCAGCACCGGAGCTGCATCGGGAACTTCCAGCGCAGTGTCGGGCTTGATCTGCACGGCCATCAGCGTACGGGTGACTTCCAGCTTGACCGATTCGATCAGCGCGCCGAACAGCTCGAAGGCCTCACGCTTGTACTCCTGCTTTGGGTTCTTCTGCGCATAGCCGCGCAGGTGTATCCCCTGCCGCAACTGGTCCAGCGCCGCGAGGTGGTCGCGCCAGTGCGAGTCGAGGATCTGCAACATGATGTAGCGCTCGTACTGATGGTACGACTCGCGTGCGCCCTCCGGCACCTTCTGCGCGTAAGCTTCGCTGCCGCTCGCAACGATCCGCTCGAGCAGTGCGTCGTCGTTGAGATCGGGCTCTTTCTCAAGCCACTCCTTGATCGGCAGCGTAAGCTGCAGCTCCGCGGCAAGTACTCTCTCAAGGCCCGGTATGTCCCATTGCTCTTCTACGCTTTCGGCCGGAATATGTGACCTGAGAAGGTCCTCCGCGACACCCGCGCGCAGGTCTGCGATCCGGTGCGAGACATCGTCGGAATCCATCAGCTCGTTTCTGAGCTGGTAGATCGTCTTGCGCTGTTCGTTGGACACATCGTCGTACTCAAGCAATTGCTTTCGCATGTCGAAGTTGCGCGCTTCGACCTTGCGCTGGGCGCTTTCGATCGAGTTGGTCACCATCCGGTGCTCGATCGCCTCTCCTTCGGGCATCTTCAGCATGACCATGATCTTGTTGATCCGGTCTCCGGCGAATATGCGCAGCAGCGGGTCCTCAAGCGCCATGTAGAAACGCGACGAACCCGGATCGCCCTGCCGGCCCGAGCGGCCGCGAAGCTGGTTATCGACGCGGCGTGATTCGTGCCGTTCCGTGCCGATGATGTGCAGCCCGCCCTCGCGGATCACGAGGTCATGCAGTTCCTGCCACTCGCTCTTGATCTTTTCCACGCGGCGCCGCTTTTCCTCCGCACCGTGCGTATCGTCGGCCTCAATCAGTTCGCACTGCTTTTCGACGTTGCCGCCAAGCACGATGTCGGTGCCGCGCCCGGCCATGTTGGTCGCGATCGTGGCCATTTTCGGTCGCCCCGCCTGCGCAACGATTTCGGCTTCGCGCGCATGCTGCTTGGCATTCAGCACCTGGTGAGGAAGGTTCTCCTTCTTCAGCATCCCCGACAGCAGCTCGGAGCTTTCGATCGAGGTCGTGCCCACCAGGACCGGCTGGCCGCGGTTGTAGCAGTCCTTGATGTCTTCGATGATCGCATCGTATTTTTCTTTGCTGGTGCGGAAGACCTGGTCCAGGCGGTCGGCGCGGATCATCGGCCGGTGCGTCGGTACCACGACTGTTTCCAGACCGTAGATTTCCTGGAACTCGTAGGCTTCCGTGTCGGCCGTTCCGGTCATCCCGGAAAGCCTGCCGTACATGCGGAAATAGTTCTGGAACGTGATCGAGGCGAGCGTCTGGTTCTCCGACTGGATTGCCACGTTCTCCTTGGCTTCGACCGCCTGGTGCAGCCCGTCGGACCAGCGCCGCCCCTGCATCAGCCGCCCCGTGAACTCGTCGACGATGATGATTTCGCCGTCCTGGACTACGTATTGCTGGTCGCGATGGAACAGGTGGTGCGCGCGCAGCGCGGCGTAAAGATGGTGTACAAGAT
The DNA here is from genome assembly GCA_038211455.1 of Burkholderiales bacterium. GTDB lineage: Bacteria > Pseudomonadota > Gammaproteobacteria > Burkholderiales > SG8-39 > SZAS-79. Next base: position 44,041 of record JBBQVP010000006.1, on the reverse strand, counting down.
TGATGAAGGTCGGCTCATACAGGCTGGCGCCTTCGGGCAGCATGCCGACCCGCACGAGGACTTCTTCAGCGTGGGCATGCCCGGACTCGGACAGAAGGATCTGGTGATTCTTCTCGTCGACCCAGAAGTCGCCCGTTCCGTCCTCGACTTCCTGCTTGCTGAGCAGCGGGGCGACCTCGTTCATGCGCTGGTACAGCTCCGTCCTGTCTTCGGCCTGGCCGGAAATGATCAGCGGCGTGCGCGCTTCGTCGATCAGGATCGAATCGACTTCGTCGACAATCGCGAAGCTGAGTCCGCGCTGGTAGCGCTCCTCAACATGCATTGCCATGTTGTCGCGCAGGTAGTCGAAACCAAATTCGTTGTTGGTCCCGTAGGTGATGTCAGCCGCATAGGCTGCGCGCTTGCTCTCCGCATCCATCTGAGCAAGGTTCACGCCGACGCTCAGGCCCAGGAACCCATAGAGCTTTCCCATCCAGTCGGCGTCACGCTGGGCCAGGTAATCGTTGACGGTGACGATGTGTACGCCCTTTCCGGCGATGGCGTTCAGGTACGCGGGCAGGGTCGACATGAGCGTCTTGCCTTCACCGGTGCGCATTTCAGCGATCTTTCCCGAATGCAGGACCATCCCGCCGATCAGCTGAACGTCGAAATGGCGCATTCTGAGCGCCCGCACCCCAGCCTCCCGAACCACGGAAAATGCCTCAGGCAGCAAGTCGTCCAGGCTCTCTCCGCCCGAAAACCGCTGCCTGAATTCATCCGTCCTGGCGCGCAGCGCCTCGTCGGATAGCGCCGCAACGCCCGCCTCCAGCGCGTTGATGCGGGCCACGTTTTTGGAGTATGCCTTCAGCAAGCGCTGATTGCGGCTGCCGAATATCTTGGTAAGGAACTGGGTGACCATGCGGACCGTGGGTGGGGCGGCATGCGCCGCCGTGGAGCGGCATAGATAATGCCGTCCCGGAAAAAATCAAGATTTTAGCACGAGCGAGCCGGCTGGCCGCAGAGGGCCTTGTCGCTAGCGACCTTTCTTCGCCAGCGTGGCCGGCGGATTGGTCGCGTACAGGAAGCGCGCCGGATTCTGCGCCGACCCGCGGTAGCGGACCTCGAAATGCAGGTGCGGCCCGGTTGCGCGCCCGGTCGCGCCGCTTAGCGCAATCTTGTGCCCGCGCTGGATGAAATCTCCCTGCTTGACGAACAGCTTGGAGCAATGGGCATAGCGCGTGACCAGGTCGTTGCCGTGATCTATGTCGACCGTGTAGCCGTACTGGGGATGAAAGCCCGCGAACTCGACTACTCCGCCGGCCGCGGCGACGATCTGGGTACCCGGGTCGACCATGAAGTCGATCCCCTCGTGCATGGTGTTCTGGCCGGTAAACGGGTCGATGCGCATGCCGAATGACGAAGAACTGAAGCCGGCCTCGACTGGCATCATGGTCGGCAGGAGCTTCTTTTTCACGGCCTGCTCGAACATTTGCGCTTCCAGCACACCGAGCAGGTCCGTGCGGTTTTCCATTTGCCGCGAGAGCAGGTTGACCTTCTGGTTGAACTCCTGCATCGAGAGGTTTTGAGGCTGGAAGGAGCTCGACTGCGCGCCGCCAAGGCTGGGCATCTCGTTGAAGCGGAATTCCGACGGCTTGATACCAGCCAGCGTGGACAGGCGGTCACCCAGCGCATCAAGGCGCATCAGTTGCGCCTGCATCTCGCCCAGTTTAACCGCCATCGCATTCAGGTTCTGCTGCACAAACTCTCGTGCCTTCTGCGACTCGCCCTGCTGCGCGGCCACGACAATTTCGTGCAGATACGGGATCTTGACCTCGGCGGCAAACCGAAGGGTGAAGGCATACAGCCCGATCGTCAGGCCGGTAAGCGCCACCAGACCCAGCAATCCCGTGGCGAGCACGTGGCGCGTGGTCAGCGTGAGCGTCCTCGCCTTTGCCAGCCGGTCGGAGATTACAATGATCTGCAACTAGAACTCCCCTGAACACCCAAAAGTGCCAGCACTTAAACTCAACCGTTTTCTTGCCGCAGAGGGCGATTTCCAGCCGGTTATTGCAAAAGCGCGGGAAATTGAGGCGCTTTCGAAACTGCTGGATGACTTCCTGCCACCGGAACTTGCGCTACTGACCCGGGTCGCCAACTTCAAAGACGGAAACCTCACTGTCCATGCTGCCAATGGTCCTGCAGCAGCAAAATTGAAGCTTTTGACGGAAAAACTGGCGGCCCACATCTCGAAACAGCGGGGGCAGGTTAATTCAGTTTCGGTGAGGGTGCAACCCGGGGCTGGAAAAGCACCAATTGCTGCGTCGCACAAATCAGCGCAACTAAGCGCTCAGGCCCTGCGCGAACTGTCGGCGCTGCATGCACGCCTGCCCGACTCGCCGTTCCGCCGGGCCCTGAAGTCGATGCTTGCCCAGCACGGCGTCAAAGCATGACAAGGAACCGCTCGAAAAACAGCAAACCCAGAAGCAACAGGCTGAGTGCGAGCACGACCTGGAAAATGCGCCACGCGGCGCGAAGATAGCGGCGGTTGCCTGTCAGGATCCAGGCGAGCGCTGCTACGCCGATAGAAATGACCGCCAGCAGCACAAGAACGCGCAGGATCAGCATCCCGGTTACGCCGCGAAACTACGCGAACTGGCGGGCGAGGCCCATCACACCGGCGGGCGCGTCTTCCGGGCGGTCAAAACTGACGACCTCCCACGCGTCCTTGCGCGCAATGAGTTCTCGAAGCAGCCTGTTGTTCAGGGCATGCCCCGACTTGTGCGCGCTGAAGGCCCCTAGAAGGGGATGGCCCATCAGATAGAGGTCGCCGATCGCGTCGAGCACCTTGTGGCGGATGAATTCGTCGGCAAAACGCAGGCCGTCAGCGTTCAGAACGCGAAATTCATCCAGCACGACCGCGTTATCCAGTCCGCCGCCAAGCGCCAGCCCGTCTTCACGCAGCTGTTCCACGTCCTGCATGAAGCCGAACGTGCGCGCCCGGGCTATTTCCTTCAGGTAAGAGGTGCTCGCGAAATCAACGCACACTGACTGGTTGCTCTTCTCGATCACCGGATGGTTGAAAACAATGGAAAACGAAAGCTTGTAGCCGTCGTAGGGTTCCAGGCGTGCCCACTTGTCGCCCTCGGATACCTCCACGCGCTGCCTGATTCGAACGAAACGCTTGGGCGTCGCCTGCTCCTCGATCCCCGCCGACTGGATGAGGAACGCAAACGGCGCTGCGCTGCCATCCATGATTGGTACTTCGGGGCCGTCCAGGTCGATGAAAGCGTTGTCAATGCCCAGACCGGCGAGCGCTGACATCAGGTGCTCCACCGTATATACCTTTGTTTCTCCCTGCACGAGGCAGGAAGACAGTCGCGTCTCTCCAACCAGTTCAGCTTTCGCCCGGATATCCACCACGGGATCAAGGTCGATCCGGCGAAATACGATGCCGGTGTCCGGCTGCGCCGGACGAAGAACCATCTTGACCTTGCGTCCGGTGTGCAATCCGACACCGGTGGTTCGAGTGAGTGACTTCAGGGTACGTTGACGAAGCATGGAGAAGCGCGCTCGAGGCTTATAAGTGCCTGTTTAAATAACAAGTGTAGCATATCAAAAAAATTGCTGCGTAGCACCAAATGATGCCGATCTGGAGCCCGATCCGCCCGGCAAGGTCGAGAACCGGACTCCAGATGCACGGTACCCGGCCTAGTCGGCCTGCTTTCTGAGAAATGCGGGAATATCGTACTTCTCCACCCCGCTTTGTTGCAGCGCTTCGACCGTCGATGCACGATTACGGCGGATCACCGCCGGCACCTGGTCAAGCTGGCCGTAGTCGACCCCGTGGCCGGCCGAAATGAGCGGCTGGTTGTCGGTCCCGGTCTTCTGGTTGATGACCAACTGGGGTTTCGGCTGGCGCTGGGCCGCAGGCGAACCCAGACCGGTCGCAACCACCGTGACGCGCAGATTGTCGTCCATGGCAGGGTCGTACACCGCGCCAAAGATGATGGTCGCATCGTCCGCGGCAAAACTGCGCACGGTGTTCATCACCGCCTTCACCTCGCCGTGCTTGAGGCTCTCGCGCGTCGCCGTGATGTTCACCAGCACCCCGCGTGCCCCAGAAAGCGTCACGCCTTCGAGCAGTGGGCTGGCAATCGCCTGTTCCGCGGCGATGCGCGCACGGTCCAGGCCGGACATCTGCGCAGAGCCCATCATCGCCATGCCCTGCTCGGACATCACGGTGCGCACGTCCTGGAAATCGACGTTCACGAGCCCCTCGCGATTGATGATCTCGGAGATTCCCGCGACGGCATTGTTCAGCACGTCGTCGGCCGCCTTGAACGCCTCGTCCATGGTCACGTCCTCACCGAGCACTTCCTCAAGTTTGTCGTTGAGGATCACGATCAGCGCATCGACATTCTGCGAAAGATCGTCGATGCCGGCCTCGGCCAGGCGCATCCGCTTGGTGCCTTCGAATGAGAACGGCTTGGTCACCACGGCCACGGTCAGGATGCCCATCTCGCGCGCCACTTCGGCAACAACCGGCGCAGCGCCGGTGCCGGTCCCGCCACCCATCCCGGCGGTGATGAAAACCATGTGCGCGCCTTCCCGCGACTCGTGCAGAAGTTCGCGCTCGGCGAGCGCGACCGCGCGCGCCTCCTCGGGCTTTGCGCCGGCGCCAAGGCCGCTCGTCCCGATCTGTATCTGGTTGGGCGCCTGGTTTCGCGCAAGAACCTGCGCATCCGTGTTGACGGCGATGAACTCCACGCCTTCGACACCTTTAAGGATCATGTGATTGACAGCGTTGCCGCCCGCGCCGCCGACGCCGACCACCTTGATCACTGGCCCGCTGCTCTCGTTACCTACGATTTCGAACATGTTTTTCTCCTTGCCGGTTGGACTGACTGCTTGGTGACGTACATCAAAAATTCTTCTGGAACCACTCGCGCATCCGCGCGAGCACCGCCTTGAACGAGCCGCCCTGGCGCATGACCCGACCAAGGCTCAACTGAGAGGCTCCCTCGAGGAGCAGTCCCATGGCCGTGGCATGCCGGGGGTTGCGCACCACGTCGGCCAGCCCGCCGGAATACTTGGGCAGCCCGATGCGCACGGGCATATGGAAAATCTCCTCCCCGAGCTCGACCATGCCCTGCATGGTCGCGGAGCCGCCGGTGAGCACGATGCCCGAGGACAGCAGCTCCTCGAATCCCGACTCGCGCAGCACTTTCTGAACTAGAGAGAACAATTCTTCGATGCGCGGCTCGATCACTTCGGCCAGCGTCTGGCGCGACATCATGCGCGGGGCGCGCTCGCCGATCCCCGGGACCTCGACCATTTCGTTGGCATCCGCCAGCTGGCGCAGCGCGACGCCGTGGCGGATCTTGATCGTCTCTGCATCCGGCGTCGGGGTACGCAGCGCCATCGCGATGTCGTTGGTGATCTGGTCGCCCGCGATCGGGATTACCGCGGTATGCCGGATCGCGCCATCCGTGAAGATGGCGATATCGGTGGTGCCCCCGCCGATGTCGACCAGGCACACGCCCAGGTCCTTCTCGTCTTCTGAAAGGACCGCGCGCGCCGACGCCAGCGGCTGCAGGATCAGATCGTTCACCTCGAGGCCGCAGCGCCGCACGCACTTGACGATATTCTGGGCGGAAGACACCGCACCCGTCACGATGTGCACCTTGACCTCGAGGCGCACCCCGGACATTCCGATCGGCTCGCGCACATCCTCCTGCCCGTCGATGATGTATTCCTGGCGCAGGACGTGCAGGATCTGCTGATCGGTCGGAATGTTCACCGCCTTGGCGGTATCGATGACCCGCTCGACGTCGAGCGCGGTGACCTCCCTGTCCTTTATCGCGACCATCCCTGTGGAGTTGAAGCTCTTGATATGGCTGCCCGCGATCCCGGTGAACACCGACGTGATCTTGCAATCGGCCATCAGCTCCGCCTCCTCAAGCGCGCGCTGCACCGCATGCACGGTCGATTCGATGTTCACGACCACTCCCTTCTTGAGCCCTTTCGACTCATGGCTTCCCATGCCGAGGACCTCGAGCTGCCCGTCGGGCATGACCTCGGCGACCAGCGCGACCACCTTGGAGGTGCCGATATCGAGGCCGACGATGAGTTCCTTAGTTTCCTTTGCCATGGTTTCCTGTCAGCCCTTCGCTTTTTCAGTCGTGCCGCGCTCGGACTCGGGCACGCGCAGCGCGAACCCGTTCGGATAGCGCAGGTCCACGTACTCGTGACGCCGCGGGATGCGGCCGAGCGTCTGACCGTAAACCCCCACGAAACGCGCGAGCCGCGCTTCGGCCGGCGCATTTGCAAGGTCGCGTCCGAGCTCTATGCTCAGCCCCCCGGCGAGGCGCAATTGCCAGGCAAAGCGCGGCGTCAGGATCACGCGCTCGAGCTCGCTGCCCAGCGGCGCCAGCAACTCGACGAAACGGTGATAGCGACGCGTCACCTCGCCTTCAGCCCCGGCAGGGCCCGCAAAAACCGGCAGCGCCGCGTCGGTCTGCCCGGGGAACCGCTCACCGTGCGTGTTGACCAGTCCGACGTCCCCCCAGCGGGCCAGGGCGACATGCTCCTCGATCAACACCTCGATGCGATCCGGCCAGATGCGGCGCACATCAACGCGCCTCACCCAGGGCAGCTGCTCGAGCCCGGCGCGGACTCCCGCAAGGTCGAGCGCGAAGAAATTTCCAGCGATGCGACCGCGCGCAGACTGCTCGAGGTCGGCACGCGCGGTATGCGACAGGTCACCGCGCAGCGTGATTTCGCGGACGGGAAACAGCGGCGAACTGAGCACGATTCGAATCCCGGCGAGCGCGAACAGCACGAACGCCACGGCGAAGAGCGCGCTCGCCGCTGCGTTCAGCCGGCGCGGGTTATCCCACATGGGATGCCTCGAGGATCTTCAGGCACAACTGCTCGTAGGACAGTCCGATCGCGCGCGCCGCCATCGGCACGAGGGAGTGCCCGGTCATCCCCGGGGAGGTATTCACTTCGAGAAGGTAGGGTTTGCCGGCGGCATCGAGCATCAGGTCCACGCGCCCCCAACCGGCACAGCCCAGTAGCCGGAAAGCGCGCAGTGCGAGCGCCTGGAGCGCGCGCTCGTCGGCCTCGGAGAGGCCGCACGGGCAGTGGTACTTCGTGACGTCCGTGAAGTACTTGTTCTGGTAATCGTAGTTGCCTTGCGGCGCCTCGATGCGGATGAGCGGCAGCACCGTTTCACCCAGGATGCTGGCGGTGTACTCCGGCCCGTCGATGAATTGCTCGGCGATCGCCATATCATGAAATTTTTTCGCGGCGAGCTCGTACGCCGCCGGAAGCTGCGCTGCGTCAGTCACCTTGGTGAGACCCAGCGTCGAGCCCTCATTCGCCGGCTTCACGATCAGCGGCAGGCCGAGCTCGCGCGCAACCGATTCCCAGTCGTCGCCGGCCGACAGCATCCGATAGCGCGGCGTCGGCAGGCCGTCGGCCAGCCAGATCATTTTCGTGCGCCACTTGTCCATCGCGATCGCCGAGCCGAGGACGCCACTGCCGGTATAAGGCATGCCCAGAACCTCGAGCGCGCCCTGCAGCGTGCCGTCCTCGCCACCCCGGCCGTGCAGCGCAATGAAGCAGCGTGCAAAGCCCTCGCGCCGCAGTTCAGCCAGGTCCTGCTCCGCGGGATCAAACGGGTGTGCATCCACGCCGGCTGTGCGCAGGGCCGCGAGCACGCCGTTTCCGCTCATCAGCGAGATCTCGCGCTCGGAGGAGCGCCCCCCCATCAGCACCGCCACCTTGCCGAGCCCGCTCATGCCGCCACCCCGAGGATGCGCACTTCGGGATGCAGGTCCACGCCGGTCCGCGCCTTCACGGTTGCACGCACGGATTCGATGAGCCACTCGATGTCCGCAGCGCGCGCCGCACCCTTCGGGTTGACAATGAAATTGGCGTGCTTCTCCGACACGCGCGCGCCGCCGCGCTCGAGCCCCTTGAGGCCGCAGGACTCGATCAGCCGCGCGGCATGATCGCCGGGAGGATTGCGGAACACGCTGCCGGCATTCGGCAGAGAAAGCGGCTGCGAGGCGATGCGCCTGGTGAGCAGTTCCTTGATCCGTGCGCGCGAGGCGTCGCTGTCGCCCGCCGGCAGCCTGAACCATGCGCCGGTGAACCACTCGTCCTGCCCGAGCGCGCCGCCCTTCAGTTCGCAGCGGCGATAGCCGATCTCGAAATCAGCGACCGACCGGGTCCGCGTCGTACCTGTGCGGTCGATGGTCTGTACGCGCTCGACGATCTCCCAGGTCTCCGACCCGTAGCAGCCCGCATTCATCGCGAGGGCGCCACCGATGCAGCCCGGGATGCCTGCGAGGAATTCGGCCTTCGCAAGGCCGTGCATCGCGGCGAATCGCGCCACCTTCGGGCTCGCGGCGCCGGCTTCCGAGAACACCCGGCCATCATCCAGCACCGGTCGCTTGGCCGCGCCATGGGTAAACACCACCGTACCCGCGAATCCCCCGTCACGCACCAGCGCATTGCTGCCCAGCCCGATGAAGACAACCGGCTCGGCAGGCGGCAGGCGGCGCAGGAAATCGCCCAGGTCTTCGAGATCTGCCGGGCGATACGCGCGTGCGGCTGGTCCGCCCGCGCGCCAGCTGACGTGGCTCGCCATCGGCTCGTTTAGCTGGAGCTCGCCGCGCAAGCCAGCCCAGGGTCCCGTCATGTGGCGCGTCTCAGACATGTCCATGCGGCTCACGCGTCTCCCGCTGCGAGTTGAAGCGGAACGTTGCCGACCGAGCCGGCCCCCATCGTCACCACGACATCGCCGTCGCGCGCAACGCGCCGTATCGCGTCCGGCATCTGCGCAATCTCCTCGACGAACACCGGCTCGACTTTTCCCGCGACGCGCACCGCGCGCACCAACGCACGACCATCGGCGGCGACGATCGGAGGTTCGCCAGCCGCGTAGACCTCGGCGAGCACAACCGCATCCACCGTCGACAACACCCTGACGAAGTCCTCGAACAGGTCCCGGGTGCGTGTATAGCGATGCGGCTGGAACGCGAGCACCAGGCGGCGGCCCGGGAACGCGCCGCGTGCGGCGGCGAGTGTCGCCGCCATTTCTGCCGGGTGGTGCCCGTAATCGTCGACCAGGGTGAACTGCCCCCCGCCGGGCAGCGCGACCTCCCCGTAGCGCTGGAAACGCCGCCCCACGCCGTGAAATTCCGCAAGGGCTTTCTGGATCGCCGCATCGGCGACGCCCAGTTCGCTGGCCACCGCCACGGCGGCGAGCGCGTTCTGCACGTTGTGCCGGCCCGGCAGATTGAGGGTCACCGCCAGCGGCGCGAGGCCTTCACGGCGCACGTTGAAGCGCATTGCGCCCCCCGCGTGTTCGATCTCCGAGCCGCGCACCATCGCATCGTCTCCGAGCCCGTAGGACACCACCGGCTTGGAGACGAACGGCAGGATCTCGCGCACATGAGGATCGTCGCTGCACAGGATCGCGCTGCCATAGAAGGGCAGGTTCTGCAGGAACTGGATGAACGCCTGCTTGAGCCGGGCGAAATCGTGCTGGTACGTGTCCATGTGGTCTGCGTCGATGTTCGTCACCACCGCGACCACCGGCTGCAGATGCAGGAAGGAAGCGTCCGATTCGTCGGCCTCGACGACGATGAAGTCGCCGGCACCCAGACGCGCGTTGGACGCCGTGCTTGTCAGCCTGCCGCCGATCACGAAGGTCGGATCAAGTCCGCCTTCGGCGAGCACGCTGGCGATGAGGCTCGTGGTCGTTGTCTTGCCGTGCGTGCCGGCGATCGCGATGCCCTGTTTCAGGCGCATCAGTTCGGCGAGCATCAGGGCGCGCGGTACGACGGGTACCCGCCCGGCGCGTGCCGCAATCACCTCGGGGTTGTCGCTCCTGACGGCCGTGGAGACCACGACCGCATCGGCGCCCGCCACGTTTTCGACCGCGTGGCCGAGTTTCACGCTCACGCCGAGCTGCGCCAGCCTGCGCGTCGCAGCATTCGCCGCGATATCGGATCCAGTCACCTGGTAGCCCTGGTTGACGAGCACCTCGGCAATCCCGCTCATGCCCGAGCCACCGATGCCAACGAAATGGATGTGGCGGACCTTGTGCTTCATGCCCGGAGTCCTGCGGCAAGGTCGATGCAGGTTTGCGCTACGAGGCCCGTCGCTTCCGGCTTGCCTAGCGCACGCGCCTTCTGTGCCATGGCGAGCAGCTTTTCACGGTCCAGCGTGCGCAGCAGCGCGGCGAGTTGCGCCGGGTTCATATCCGCTTGCCGGATGAGCATCGCGGCGCCGCTGTCGGCGAGGAACTTTGCGTTGGCCGTCTGGTGGTCATCCACTGCGTAGGGGAACGGGACCAGCAGGCTGGCCATGCCCGCGGCCGCGAGTTCGGACACGGTCAACGCGCCCGCGCGACAGATCACCAAGTCGGCGCGCGCATACTGCGTGGCCATGTCGTCGATGAACGCGACGAGATCGCCCCGCACCCTGGCTGCGGCATAGTTCGAGCGCAGCGAGTCGAGATGCTTTTCGCCGGATTGGTGCACCACATCCGGGCGCTCGGCATCTGGCAGCAGTGCAAGCGCCTTGGGGACTGCCTCGTTCAGCGCCTGTGCTCCGAGGCTGCCTCCGACCACCAGCAGGCGCAGCGGCCCGCTGCGTCCGGCAAAGCGTTGAGCGGGTGCGGTGACTGCGGCAATCGCCGCCCGCACCGGGTTGCCGGTCCATTGCGCACGCTTCAGCGTGCCTGGAAATGCCGCCATCACCCGGTTCGCGAGCTTTGCGAGCAGCGTGTTGGTCAGCCCCGCTATCGCGTTCTGCTCGTGAATAGCCAGTGGCCTGTTCAGCAGGGTGGCCATCATGCCACCCGGGAACGCGACGTAACCACCCATGCCCAACACCACGTCCGGGCGCACTGCGAAGATCGCGCGCGCGCTCTGCCAGAATGCGACCAGCAGACTCGCGGGAAGCAGAATTTTTGCAGCCAGACCCTTTCCGCGCAATGCGCTTGCGCGTATCCATGCCATTTCGTAGCCGCGAATGGGGACGAGGCGCGACTCCATCCCGGCGCGAGAACCCATCCACACCACGCGCCAGCCGAGCGCACGCAGGAAGTCGGCGACGGCAAGGCCCGGAAACACATGCCCGCCGGTCCCTCCCGCCATGATCATGATGGTCTTTCCAGCACCCGCTGCCGCGACCTGGGCGTTCATGCCGGCACGCCCCTGAGGAGCTGGCGCCCCTCCCAGTCGATGCGCAGCAGGATTGCCAGCGCGACGCAGTTCACCAGCAACCCGGAGCCCCCGAAGCTCATCAGCGGCAGCGTCAGGCCCTTGGTCGGCAGCAGGCCCATGTTCACGCCCATGTTGATCAGCGTCTGGAAGCCGATCCAGATGCCGATCCCCTGCGCGCAGAGCGCTGCGAAATGGCGCTCCTGCAGCGCCGCTTGGCGTCCGATCGCGAATGCGCGGAACACCAGCCAGACAAACAGGCCGATGACCACCGCAACCCCCGCGAAGCCCAGCTCTTCGGCGATCACGGCAAGCAGGAAGTCGGTGTGCGCCTCGGGAAGGTAGTGGAGCTTTTCAACGCTCGCGCCGAGCCCGACGCCGATCCATTCGCCGCGGCCGAAGGCGATCAAGGCATGTGACAGCTGGTAGCCCTTGCCATACGCATCCGACCACGGGTCCATGAAGCCGAAGATCCGCTGCATGCGATAGGGCGAGGAAAGCACGAGGGCTGCGAATCCGACCGCCAGCATGCCGATCAGCGCAACGAAATGCCTGCCGTTCATGCCACCGAGAAAGAGGATGCCGAACGTGGTGATCGCGACCACGACCAGTGCGCCGAAGTCGGGTTCGCGCAGCAGCAGCCACGAGACCGCCAGCATCACGCCGAGCATCGGCAGCAGGCCTTTGCGGAAGCTCTTCATCACGGCGTGCTTGCGCACCGTGTAGTCGGCGGCATACAGCACCGCCGCGAGCTTCATTAGTTCGGAGGGCTGCAGGTTGAACACGATCAGGTTGAGCCAGCGGCGCGCGCCGTTGACCTCGCGGCCGAGCCCGGGGACCAGCACCATCACCAGCAACACCAGGCCCGCAAGGAAGAACCAGGGGGCGCCCTTCTGCCAGAAGCGCACCGGCAGCATGAAGGTCAGTATGGCCGCGAACAATGCGAGGCAGAGAAACACGCCTTGCCGAAAAAGGAAATAGGCCGAATTCCCGCCCGTGTAGCGGCTCGATTCTGCCGTCGGGATCGACGCCGAGTACACCATCACAAGCCCCGCGGCGACCAGTAGCAGTGCCGCCCACGCGAGCGAGCGGTCGTACTCGGCCGCATTGCGCCGGGTGAGCAGCACGCTAGCCATGTTTCGCCTCCAGCGCGCGCACCGCGTCGGCGAACACGTGTCCGCGATGCTTGTAGTCGCGGAACATGTCCATGCTCGCGCAGGCCGGCGACAGCAGCACCGCGTCGCCGGGGCCGGCCGAATCTGCCGCTGCAGCGACTGCCGCTTCCAGGGTCGCGCAGAATTCGACCGGCACGCCCGTGTTGCCGAGCGCGCTCGCGATCTGCGCGGCATCCTGTCCGATCAGCAGCACCTTGCGCGCATACTCGTCGACCGCCTGCGCCAGGGGCGCGAAGTCCTGCCCCTTGCCGATGCCACCGGCGACCAGGATCACGCGCCGCGCCAGCCCGCGCAGCGCGGCAATCGTCGCACCGACGTTAGTCCCCTTTGAGTCGTCGTAGTAGTCGACGCCGCGGATCGTCGCCACCTTCTCGAGGCGGTGGGGCAGGCCGCGAAACGCCGCAAGTGAATCAACCAGCGGCGCGTACGCCGAGCCGCTCGCGCGGGCGAGGGCCAGCGCCGCCATCGCGTTGGCGGCGTTGTGCCATCCATGCACGGACAGCGCATCGACAGCGATGAGCGGATTCCTGCCCTGCGCGATCCACTTCGCGCCCTTGATCGTGACACAGCCGAAATCGTCTTCGTCGGGCGGCCCGTCCAGGCCGAAGGTGATCTGCCTGCGACCAGGCATGGCCATTGCAAGCGAATGCGGGTCGTCCCGGTTCAGGACCTGCACGCGGGCACCCTCGAATATGCGCGCCTTGGCCTGGCCGTACGCGGTCAGCCCCGAATACCGGTCGAGGTGGTCTTCGGTGAGGTTGAGCATTGCCGCCGCGTCGGGCGCCAGCGACCAGGTCGTCTCCAGCTGGTAACTCGAGAGCTCGAGCACCCAGGCCTCGGGCAGGGTACCCGCGTCGAGCCGGGCGGACAACGCATCCAGCGCGGGCGGCGAGATATTGCCTGCAACTTGCGCATCGAACCCTGCGCCGCGCAGCAAGTGCTCCGTCAGCGAAGTGACCGTGGTCTTTCCGTTGGTGCCCGTGATCGCAATCACCTTGCCCCGCCCCTTTTCGGCCAGCGCCCAGGAGAACAGTTCGATGTCGCCCACGATCGGCAATCCGCGCGCAAGCGCTTCCTGCAGCACGCCTTCCCCGAGGGACAGCCCCGGGCTGACGCAAACGAGGTCTATGCCCTCCAGAAGTTGCGGCGTAAACGCACCGCATATCGACTGCGCACCGGGCGCAGTACTGCGCAGAGCAGCGAGCCGCGGGGGCTGCGCCCGCGTGTCGGCCACCCGCGCAAGGCCGCCCTCGCGCGCCACCCAGCGCGCCACCGAGAGCCCGGTGTCGCCAAGGCCGAGCACGAGCACGCGCTTTCCCGCCAGCGCCACCGGATCAGGCCGGGACAGTGCAGAGAACGCGGGGCTGGCGGACAGTGGCGCGTGCATCAGCATGTTCACCGCAGCTTCAGCGTCGAGAGGCCGAACAGCACCAGCATCATGGTGATGATCCAGAAGCGCACCACGACCTGGGATTCCTTCCAGCCCTCCAGCTCGTAGTGGTGGTGCAGCGGCGCCATCCGGAAGATGCGCTTGCCGCCGGAGAATTTGAAATAGATCACCTGGATCATCACCGACAGGGTCTCGGCGACGAACACCCCCCCCATGATGAAAAGCACGATCTCCTGCCGCACGATCACCGCGATCGTACCCAGGGCCGCGCCGAGTGCCAGCGCGCCCACGTCGCCCATGAAGACTTCGGCGGGATAGGCGTTGAACCACAGGAAGCCCAGGCCCGCGCCCGCCAGCGCTCCGCAGAACACGATGAGTTCCCCCGCCCCGGGGATATAAGGCAGGCCGAGATACTTGGAAAAAACCGAATGCCCGGCGACGTAGGCGAAGATGCCCAGGCCGCTGCCCACCATCACGGTCGGCATGATGGCCAGGCCGTCCAGGCCGTCGGTCAGGTTGACCGCGTTCGAGGTGCCCACGATCACGCAGAACGTGAGGAAGATAAAGCCGAACGTCCCGAGCGGATAGGCGACGTGCTTGAAGAATGGCACGATCAGGTCGTTCAGCGCCGGCATCGTGGCGGCGTTCCACGAAAGGTAACCCGCGGCCGCCAGCCCGACCACCGACTGCCAGAAGAACTTGGCCCGCGCAGAGAGCCCCTTCGGGTTGCGGTGCACGACCTTGCGGTAGTCGTCCACCCAGCCGATCGCGCCGAAAGCGACCGTCACCAGCAGGACCACCCAGAGGAAACGGTTGGACAGGTCGCCCCACAGCAGCGTGGTGAACCCGATCGACAGCAGGATCAGCGCCCCGCCCATGGTCGGCGTGCCGGCCTTGGTGAGGTGCGACTTGGGACCGTCGTCGCGCACCGACTGGCCGATCTTGTAAGCGGTGAGCTTGCGGATCACCAGCGGGCCTAGAATCAGCGACACCGCGAGCGCCGTGAGGCAGGCAAGCACCGCGCGCAGCGTGATGTACCCGAACACATTGAACAGGCGGACGTCCTTGGCGAGCCAATGGGCGAGTTCGAGAAGCATCAGTGCGCCTCCGCAGGACCGCCGCACAATGCGGCCACGACGCGCTCCATGCGCATGAATCGGGAACCCTTCACCAGGATCGTGGTCCCGGCGTCGCGCCTGGCCGCCAGCGCCTCGAGCAGATCTTCCAGCGTGGCGTAGTGCCGCGCGCCGTGACCGTAGGCCGCAACCGTGTGCGCCGTGGATTCGCCGAGAGCCAATACGCTGCCGATGCCTCGTTCCCTCGCGTAGCGCCCGACTTCGCTGTGGAAGTCGGGACCCTCGTCACCGACCTCGCCCATGTCGCCGAGCACGAGCACGGTGTTCCCCGGGGCCGCAGCGAGCACGTCGATCGCTGCGCGCACGGAGTCCGGGTTGGCGTTGTAGCTGTCGTCGATCACCGTCGCGCCCTGCGCCGTGACCTTGACCTGCAGGCGCCCGGTATGGGGTCGGAATGCGCTCAAGCCAGCGGCGATCGCCGCTGGCGGCAGGCCCGCTGCGTGCGCGCACGCAGCGGCGGCCAGCGCGTTCATCACGTTGTGCACGCCCGGGATCGCGAGCGTCGCTTCCGCCTCACCGGCCGGGCAGTTGATCCGGATCGACGAGGACAGTTGCTTGAGCTGGTAGCGGCCGGTGACCGTCGCCCCGCGCTCAAGCGAGAAATCCACGATCCGCTGGCCGGCGGCGGCACTGCGGAACGTGGCGGCGTGCGCGTCGTCGGCGTTGATCACTGCAATGCCGTCGGGCGCAAGCGCGCGGAACAGGTCGGAATTCTCCTCGGCAACTTCGTCAACCGACCCCATGAACTCCAGGTGCTCGCGCTGCGCGTTGGTGACCAGCGCGATCGTCGGGCGCGCGATCTGCGCGAGATAGGCGATCTCGCCCTTGTGGTTCATTCCGAGCTCGATCGCGCACATCCGGTGCGCAGCACGCATGCGCAGCAGCGTCAGTGGCAATCCGATGTCGTTGTTCAGGTTGCCCGCGGTCGACAGCACGCTGTCTCCGCCGGCGGCGCTGCGCAGGATGCTGGCGAGCATTTCCTTGGCCGTGGTCTTTCCGTTCGATCCCGCAATGCCGACCAGCACCGGAGAAAACTGGGCCCGCCAGTGCTGCGCGAGACGGCCGAGCGCAAGGCGCGTGTCCTCCACCGCAAGCAGGGGCAACGGCGCCGTGCCCGAGGCGCTTTCGGCAAGGTAGGCTTCATCCACCATCGCTGCCGCCGCGCCCGCGCGCGCCACCACGGAAAGAAAGGCGTGGCCGTCATGGCGCTCGCCGCGCAGCGCGACGAACAACTGGCCCCTCGCAATCGACCGGCTGTCGGTGGACACGCCCTCGAACGCCACCTCCGGCGCCGTGCTCGTGCCGTACAGGACATCGGCCGCCTGCGCGAGACGCATCATGGCTGCCTCCATGCCGCAATCGCCTGTCCGGCAACGTCCAGGTCCGAGAACGGCCGGCGCGTGCCGCCGATCTCCTGGTAAGTCTCGTGGCCCTTGCCGGCGACCAGTACCACGTCCCCTGAACGTGCCTCGCCGATCGCCGACGCGATGGCTTTCGCGCGATCGGGCTCGACCTCGGGTTCGACACCGCGGGAGACTGTCACGCCCGAGCGGATGGCCTCGATGATGACGCGCGGATCTTCGCTGCGCGGGTTGTCGGCGGTCAGCACGACGCGATCGGCCAGGCGCGAGGCGATCGCGCCCATCTGCGGCCGCTTCAGCGCATCACGGTCCCCGCCCGCGCCGAACACGGCCACCAGGCGCCCGCCACCCGCCTCGGCAACCGGCCGCAACGCGTTCAGGACTTTTTCCAGCGCGTCCGGTGTGTGCGCGTAATCGATGACTGCGAGGGGCCGTCCCGACCCGCCAAGGCGCTGCATGCGTCCGGGAACGTCAGGGAGCTTCGCGATCGCCGCGATCGCCGCGTCGACATCCAGGCCGCGGGCGATCAGGCAGCCCAGCACGCCCAGCACGTTCGCGACGTTGAACCGCCCGAGCTGGCGCAGCGAGAGCGTGCGCTCGCCCCAGCTCGTCACCAGAGCCGCCGTGGTGCACTCCGCGCCCACGCGGATATCGCGCACTGCCAGAAAATCGTCCACGCTCCCGGGCGCGATGCCGGCCGGCGAAAGGCTGTACCCGATGGTGCGCGGACGGCCGCCGGCGAACCGGCGGCCCGAGCGCCTGTGCGCGAACCCTTCGGCCAGGCCGCGCGCCAGCCTCACCCCGGCCACGTCGTCGAGATTCAGCACCGCGTGCGTCAGGGTCTCGAACTCGAACAGCCTCGCCTTGGCCGCCGCATAGGCATCCATCGAGCCGTGATAATCCAGGTGATCGTGGGTGAGGTTGGTGAACAGCGCGCAGTCGAACGCGACGCCGTTTACCCTGCCCTGCACCAGCCCGTGCGAGGACGCTTCCATCGCGACGGCATCGGCCCCCTCGTTGCGGAACTCGGCCAGCAGCCGGTGAAGTTCGATCGCGTCCGGGGTTGTGTTGCCGATTTCGGTGCGCTTGCCGTTGAAGCCCGCCCCGAGCGTGCCGATGACGCCCGCGCGGGCGCCGGCTGCGTTCAGCGCGGCAGCGATCCACTGCGTGCAGGTCGTCTTGCCGTTGGTCCCGGTCACGCCGCACATCCAGAGCGACTCCGAAGGCCGGCCGAAGAATTCGCTCGCGAGTTGTCCAGCCTGCTGCTTGAGTCCGCGCACGCCGGTCTGCGGTACTGGCCAGGACGGATCCCATGCGAAGCCCTCGGTCTCCCAGATCACTGCCGCGGCGCCGCGCGCAACGGCGTCGGGGATATGGCGGCGGCCGTCGGCCGCCTCGCCCGGATACGCGAAGAACGCCGCGCCGGGTGTGACGCGGCGACTGTCGGAGACGATCCGATCGATCATCGCTCCCTGTTGCGCCAGTGCGCCGAATATGTCCACTCGCCCATCCCGTCACATGCGTCCCTGAGGTCGCCCCAGCAGCCGCGCATCACACCCTGCGTCGACCACACCGCCTCCACCAGCGCCAGCACGATCGAGCGCATCACGTTCCCTCCTTGAGTTCCTGGCCTTCGCCGGGCTGATCCAGCGGCTGCATCGGCGCATCGGGCACGACCCCGAGCACGCGCATCGTCCCCTGCATGACCTTCGAGAAAACAGGTGCGGCCACCACGCCGCCGTAGTACTGGCCGTTGGAGGGCTCGTCGATCATCACCGCGATGACCACTCGCGGATCAGAGGCTGGCGCGAACCCGACGAAGGACGCGATGTACTTGTGCGCCGCATAGCCGCCGTGTTCCTGCTTGTGCGCAGTGCCCGTCTTGCCCCCCACGCGGTAGCCCATGACGCGCGCGCGCGGCGCCGTTCCGCCCGGCTGCACCGCCGCTTCTAGCATCGCGCGCATCGCACGCGCGGTTTCCGCCGTGATCACGCGCCGGCCCGCAACTGGCATGCCTGCCTTGGTGAGGGTCAGCGGCACGAGTTCGCCGTCGCGGGCAAAGATGCTGTAGGCGCGCGCAAGCTGGATCAGCGACACCGAAATTCCGTGCCCATAGGACATCGTCGCCTGCTCGATCGGCCGCCACGACTTCCAGTCGCGCACCTTGCCGGGCGACTCTCCCGGAAAACCGAGTTCTGACGGAGAGCCGAACCCGACGCGCTTGAACATCTCCCACATGTCCTGCCGCGGCAGGCCGAGTGCGATCTTGGCCGCGCCGACGTTGGACGATTTCTGGATGACCTGGGCGACCGTCAGCGCGCCTTCCGCATGCGCATCGTGGATCGTGTAGTTTGCGATCGTGAGTTTTCCCGGTGCCGTCTGAATCACGCTGTCCGGGCGCACGCGGCCCTCTTCCAGCGCGAGCGCGACCGTGAAGGGCTTCAGCGTGGAGCCCGGTTCGAACATGTCGGTCATCACGCGGTTGCGCAGCTGCGCGCCGGTCAGCTTGCCGCGATTGTTCGGGTTGTAGGAAGGCAGGTTCGCGAGCGCGAGGATCTCGCCCGAGCGGATGTCGAGCGCGACGATTGCGCCGGCCTTCGCCTTGTGCGCTTCCACGGCAGCGCTGAGCGCGCCGAATGCAATGTTCTGGATCTTTCCGTCGATCGACAGGGTCAGGTCGTGGCCGTCCTGCGCCGCCCGGATTGACTCGATATCCTCTACGATGCGGCCGAGCCGGTCCTTGATCACTCGCCGGCTGCCCGCCTTGCCGGCCAGCGACCCCTGGAACGCGAGTTCTATGCCCTCCTGCCCCGCATCGCCCGCACCGGTAAACCCGATGACGTGGGCCATGCTGTCGCTGCCGGGATAGTAGCGCCGGTATTCGCGCTGGGAAAATATTCCCTCCAGGCCAAGTTCGATCACGCTCTCGGCCTGCTCCGGGGATATCTGGCGCTTCAGGTAGACAAAATCGCGCCTCGTGTCGGCGAGACGCTTTTCCAGTTCAGAGGCATCGACATTCAGCGCCAGGGAGAGCTTCTTCAACTGTGCGGGCGAGGCCTTTACATCCTCCGGTATCGCCCAGATCGACTTCACCGGGGTGGAAATCGCCACCGCTTCCCCGTTGCGGTCGAGGATGCGTCCGCGCGTCGCCTGCACCTCGAGCACGCGCGAGAAACGCGATTGGCCTTTCATCTGCAGGAAATCGTTGTCCACCGCCTGCAGGTAGACCGAGCGCCCCGCGAGCACGCCGAACGCCGCCAGCAGCGCCACGAGCACCAGGCGCGCGCGCCACACGGGCAGGCGGATGAAGGCGGGCGAGGCGACGACGCTCACTTTTTCTCCGCCGGATTCACGAGGCGCACGCGGCGGGGGTCGGGCGCGTGCATCGCAAGCGCGGCTGTCGCGATCTTCTGCACGCGCGAGTGAAGCCCCCAGGTGCTGGCTTCGAGCTGCAGCTGGCCGTACTCGATGTCGAGGTTGCGCGAGCGCTCCTGTTCACGTTCGAGATCGGAAAAGAGCTTGCGCGCCTTGTGCTGTGAAGTCACCAGCCCGAGCGCGCAGACCACAAGAACCGCGAGCAGCAGGAGGCTTACTTTCGCCATGGCGCCCCGGATTGCGAACGCCAAGGCGCCGCGGTACGCGTCGCGATGCGCAAGGTCGCGCTGCGCGCTCGCGGGTTTGCGCGCACTTCGGCGTCAGAGGCACGAACCGCGCGGCCCACAGGTTCGAGCAACGGCTGCGGCAGTTCGCTTGCGCGCAACGGCAGGTCACGCGGCAGGTCGGGCGCGCCTGCCGAGCGGATGAAGCGCTTGACGATGCGATCCTCGAGAGAGTGAAAGCTGATCACCGCCAGCCGCCCGCCGGGTGCCAGGCGCGCCGCCGCTTGCGGGAGGCTCAACGACACTTCCTCAAGCTCCCGATTGACGAAAATCCGTAGAGCCTGGAAGGTGCGCGTCGCCGGATCCTGCCCGGCCTCGCGTGTGCGGACCGCCTGACCCACGAGATGGGCAAGCTGCCGCGTGCGCCCGAGAGGCTCGGTTGCCCGAGCAGCAACAATCGCCGCTGCAATCTGTTTAGCAAACCGTTCTTCGCCATAGTCCTTGATCACCTCCCTGATGTCGGACTCATCTGCCCGGGCCAGCCACTCCGCGGCGGACTCGCCGCGGGTCGGATCCATGCGCATGTCGAGCGGCCCGTCCATACGGAACGAGAAACCGCGCTCTGGCTGGTCGATCTGCGGCGACGACACGCCCAGGTCGAACAGCGCACCGTCCAGCCGCGCCGCGCCGAGCGGTGCCGTGGCCCCGGCGTCGAGAATCTCCCCGAGCGCCGAGAAGCTCGCGTGGCTGATCGAAAAGCGCGGGTCCGCGATGCGCTGGCCTTCCGCAACCGCCTGCGGATCCCGGTCGAGCGCGATCAGCCTTCCCTGCGGGCCGAGTGCTTCGAGGATCGCGCGACTGTGTCCGCCGCGTCCGAACGTCGCATCGAGGTAGGTCCCGTCCGCACGAATCGCGAGTGCGGCGACCGCTTCGGAGAGCAGGACCGGCGTGTGCGCAGTCATCAAAGGCTGGAGGAAGGCTTCTCGCCGGGCTCACAGCGAGAAGTTCTCCATGCCGGGTGGAGGCGTGCCGCCGGACTGCGCCATCGCCTGCGTGAGCTTCGCGGTCCACTGGCCGTTGTCCCACAACTCGAAGTAGCCGCCCTGCCCGAACATCACGAGTTCGCGCTCAAGCTTTGCGTGCATGCGCAGGGCCGGCGAAATCAGGATCCGGCCCGAGGCATCCGGGGACACGTGCTCCTCGAAGCCGAGCAGCAGGCGCTTCCACCAGCTCCCCTGGGCGTTCAGCGACGGAAATTTCTCCACCTTGGCGCGCACCGGTTCCCACGCTTGCATCGGGTAGAGCAGCACGCAGCCATCGGGGTGCGCCGTCAGGACGAGTTCCGCGCCACTCGCAGCAAGGGCATCGCGATGACGCGTGGGCAGCGCAAGCCGGCCCTTGGCGTCGAGCGTGATGACAGTTGCCCCGTGAAATGTCCCACTCATTGTTTTTTTCCCGGGCGAATCGGCCAAATCTCACCCAATTTCGCCACTTTTTTCTACCTTTCTCCACTTTATGCGAAGGGAAACAGCCGGTCAAGGGTTTTTTCTCGTTCCAACAAGGACTTAGCCGAATTTCTGAGCACCGATTCTGGAAATATTTAACCGTTAATAAACAGTATCTTAAAAAATTAACCGAAAGTAACTTCTCATAAATAGCTGATTTTCGCGCGATTCAGCGATACGCCGGGGCAGAAATGGCGGCCCTGCCTCTAGAATCACGCCATGATCAATAAAATCGTCCCTTCACTCGAAGCCGCCGTTGCCGATGTCGCTGACGGCTCCACCATCCTGATCGGCGGATTCGGCGGCGCCGGCATGCCCTCGGAACTGATGGCCGCACTCATTGCGCAGGGCGCCAGGGAACTCACCGTCGTCAACAACAACGCGGGCAATGCCGACAGCGGGCTCGCCGCGCTGATCGCGGCGAAACAGGTGAGGAAAATCATCTGCTCGTTCCCGCGCCAGGCCGACTCGTGGCATTTCGACCGCGCCTACCGCGCGGGCGAACTCGAGCTCGAACTCGTGCCTCAGGGCACGCTGGCCGAGCGGATCCGCGCAGCGGGCGCGGGCGTCGGCGCGTTCTTCACGCCGACCGCGCACGGCACGCTGCTGGCCGAGGGCAAGGAGACGCGGCGTATCGCGGACCGCGACTACGTGCTCGAGTACCCGATCCACGCCGACTACGCGCTGATCAAGGCGGATCGCGGCGACCGCTGGGGCAACCTCACCTACCGCATGACCGCGCGCAACTTCGGCCCGATCATGGCGAGCGCCGCGAAATGCACGATCGCCCAGGTGAGGGAAACCGTGGAACTCGGCGCGCTTGATCCCGAGGCCGTCGTCACGCCCGGCATCTTCGTGAAGCGGGTCGTGAAAACAGGAGCGGCGGCATGAAGAAGAGAGATCGCAACCAGATCGCGGCACGCGTTGCGCGCGACATTCCGGAAGGCGCCTACGTCAACCTCGGCATCGGCCTGCCGACGCTGGTCGCCAACCATATACCCGCAGGGCGCGAGGTGCTGCTGCACAGCGAGAACGGCGTACTCGGCATCGGGCCCAAACCGGCGCCCGGCGCCGAGGACGAAGACCTGGTCAACGCGGGCAAGGAGCCGGTGACCCTGCTCCCCGGCGGATCATTTTTCCACCACGCCGATTCGTTCGGCATGATCCGCGGCCGACACCTGGACTACTGCGTGCTCGGCGCGTTCCAGGTCTCTGTCGCGGGCGACCTCGCGAACTGGCACACCGGCGCGCCCGACGCGATCCCCGCGGTCGGCGGCGCAATGGACCTGGCCGTGGGCGCGAAGCACGTGCTGGTGATGATGGAGCACCTGACCAAGTCAGGCGAGAGCAAGCTGGTGGAGCGCTGCAGCTATCCGCTCACTGGCGCGCGCTGCGTCAGTCGCATCTACACCGACCTTGCGGTCATCGACGTGAAGCCCGACGGGCTGCACGTCGTCGACATGGTCGAGGGGCTCGCATTCGAGGAACTGCAGCGCCTTTCGGGTGTCCCGCTGAAGGCGCCGGCGACTCCTGCAACTACTGCGGCTTGATCCCCGCAGCCCGCACGACCTGCGCGTAGGCGTCGATTTCCGCGCGTACGAAGCGGGCGAACTCCTCGGGCGGCATGTCGAGCGGTCGTTGCCAAGATTGGCAAGCTTCTGGCGCACCGGCGGGTCGGCGAGCGCGCGCCGGACATCTGCCGAAATCTTCTTCACGACATCGGCCGGCGTTCCCGCCGGCGCCCAGACACCGAACCAGAGCGGCGAATCCGCATTCGCGACGCCGCCCTCGCCCGTGGTCGGCACCTCGGGCAGTTGCGAATTGCGCTTTGGCGTGCTCACCGCCAGCGGACGCAGCCTGCCGCTGCGGATGTTCGCCATCGCCGCCGAGATCGGCGCCCAGTAGCAATCGACCGAACCGCTGAGCAGCGCCGCGATGACGTCCGGCGAGCCCTTGAACGGCACCTGCGTGACGTTGATCGCCGCGGCGGATATCAGCTTCTCGGTGGAAAGGTGCGTGCCGCTGCCGACGCCGGCATGGCCGAAGTTAATCGCGCCCGGCTTTGCTTTCGCGGCGGCGATCAGTTCGCCCATCGTCTTGATTGGCGAGGCGGCGGGCACCACCAGCACGTTCGGCTGGATCGACAACGGCGCAATATCGACGAAATCCTTTGTCGTCTCGTACGGGAGCCTGGCGTAGATCGCCGGGTTCACCGCATGCGCCGACGAATTGATCAGCAGCGTGTAACCATCCGGCGCGGACCTGGCGACCACGGCCGAGCCGATCGAACCACCCGCGCCCGCCCGGTTCTCGACCACCACCGGCTGCCCCCAGTATTCCGAGACCTTCTGCATCACGACCCGGCCGACGATGTCGGTCGAACTGCCCGGCGTGAAGGAAACGATCGCATGCACCGGCTTAACCGGGTAGCCCTGCGCTAATGCACCGGACGCGTGCGCAGCGACCGCGGCAAGGATTGCGGCAAACAGCGTGGGCGTGTAGTTAATTTTCGGTCTCCTCGATTTTGTACCGCGTTTTGTACCGCGTTTTGTACCGCGCACACTACACGAGCGCGGCGCGAACCGGGCTCGGCCGTGGAGACTTTTCTATTGCCGCGCTGCGCCACCGACCAGGCGTATGCGCCGCCCGATCGCAGCCTGCGCCTGCGCGTCGCCGGCGGCGGCGGCACGTTTTTCCTCGACGCGCAGCCACGCCAGCAGCGGCCGGCGCCAGCCGTTGGCCGATGCCGTTTCGATGGCCGATGCAATCCCGGCCGGGGTGAGGCGGCCGCTGCGCAACAGCACCCCTGCCGCGACCAGCCGCGACAATGGCTCCGCAGCGGGCCCGGGCAGGCCTGCCACGCCGGAGACCACTCCGCGCTGCGGTTCAGGCAACAGGGCCGCATCCAACCCCTCCCAGCGGCCCGCGAGAAACGCGGCGTAGGCGCGCTCGGGAGCGAGCGCATCGGCGGCGAGCGCCTGGAACCCCGGGCAGTCGTCAAACTCCAGGCTCGCCGTGCGCACCGCGCAGCGCACGAGTTCGGCGCGCGCGACGAGGTCGGCCCGGCCGGTTGCGGCGAGTTCGGCCCGGGCATGCGCGAACTCCGCCTCGGCGGCGCGCGTGTTGCCGGTCAGCCAGGACTTCTCAAAGTTGTTCAGCGAAAGTTGCGCGTTGACCTGCCAGTCCGGCGGCGTCGGCCCGCCCGCGCAGGCCGCGAGCAGAAAAGCTAGGCATGCGGCAACCGCCCTCATGGCAGCCGCAGCTCCGTGTCACGCTTGAACGGCCACTTCCGATTGATTTCGTCGATCAATCCGCCAACCTTGCGCAGGCTGGCATCGACCTCGGCGCGCAGGCTCGCGAGGTCCTCGGTTGCGCCGCGCGCGTTCGCGCCGATCTTCTGCACCTCGGCCAACACGGCGTCGGCCTTCTTCAGGCTCTCGCGCACCTCGCCGAGGATCGCGTTCAGCTGCTGCACCGATTTCTGCGACTCGTCCATCATGCCGCCCGCGCCGAACACGCGCGCGTCCGCCTTTGTCAGGGTCTGGTCGAGCTTCAGAGAAACCGCGTCGAGCGAGGCGAGCAGCTTATTCGCACGGTCGAGCGCGCTGATCACCTTCTGCGCATTTTCCTCGCTGCCAAGCACCGCGCCGAGCACGCCCGTGCGCCCGGCCATGCGCTCGGTCACCGTGCGCAGGTTGCCCAGGCTCGTGCCGAGGCTCGAATCGGCCGCGGTCATGTTCTTCAGGTTGCCAAGCAAATCCTTGATGCTGATGACCAGGGCCGGAATGTCCTTGGTCGCGTCGCCGCGCAGGGCCAGGCACGTGACACCGTCCGATCGGGGCGGGTCTGGAAACTTTTCCCCGCACTCCGCACCATTGGGCAGGGGCAATGCTTCCGGATCCCCGGTTTCGACGAGTATGCGCACGCCGCCCACCAGTGCGCGCTCAATGGTGAATACGCTGGAGACGCGCAGCCAGTGCGCATGCTTCTCCGGCACGTCGATCGTGATTCGAACCTTGGCTTTTTCGCCGAGTTCGATCCGCTTGACCCGCCCGATGGCAAAGCCCTTGAACGTCAGCGGCATACCGACACTGACCCCGTAGGAGTCATCGGTGACCAGCACCACGCGCTGGGTGTGCTCGAAGACCCCGCGCGCGTACAGCACGTACGCCACGAACGCGATCGACAGCACCAGGGTCAGCGCGAGCAACAACGCCACCTTGAACTGGAGGAAACGGATCGGCAGGGCCGACACGGTCTCGTTCGAAGAGGATGCAGGCGCGGATGCGGGTTCTTTATCCATGGCGCGCGGATTATATGTACTTCACCGCCAGGGATGCGCCCTGGATCAGGGCCAGCGACAGAAACAGGCGGACCATGCCGTTCAGCACGGCGATCGGCGCGAAACGCATGTTGCGCGGCGCATCGAGGCTGGCGGTGATCGGGATGACGGCCACCGCCAGCCCGAAGAACAGCGCCTTCAATCCGAGCCCGAGGGTAATGCCGAGGTCGAATACCTGACCTATCACGTTCGTATAGTCTTGCGCGCCCCCCGCGGTAAGGCCGTACATCGCGATGTACGCGAGCACCAGGGAGATCGAGCCGCCGATCACGGTCAGCGCCACCACCGACAACGCGCTGCCGATCACGCGCGGCACCAGTTCGTGGCGCATCGGGTCCGCGCCCGCGCGCTGCAGCGCTTCGAGGTCGCCGCGGATGTGCATCAGCGCGACCTCGGTGTTGATCGCCGCGCCGGAGCGCAACGCCACAAACAAGGCCACGAACAGCGGGATCAGCTCGAGCACCAGCACACGGACCACGATATTCAGCGCGTATTCAGCCAGGCCGTAGCTTCCCGCGGCGAGCACCACGATCCGGATCACCATGTAGCTGAGTAACGCGCAGACGAGGACGAAGCCAGGCAGGATCTGCCAGGCTGTGAAGTAGACCTGGCGCGCCATCAGGCCCGCGGTCGCGCTATCGTAGGCCGAGGGCGAGCCCGCCATTACCAGCGCCCTCGCGCCGAAATGGAATACCCGCCACCAGCTCAGCAACCAGTCCAGCACCGCCCGCCCCAGCTTTTGCGGCGTCTCGTGAAACGAAGTCCCGTCCATGCGCCGATCATACGCCGGCAGACTAGAATCCCTGCTCCCGCCTGAGGAGGATCGCCCCGTGAATAAGAAAAAGCCCGAAGAACTGCGCAGCCACCGCTGGTACGGTCTGAATGACATGCGCTCGTTCGGCCACCGTTCGCGCACCGCGCAGATGGGCTACGCCCGCCAGGATTACGCCGGCAAACCGGTGATCGCGATCATCAACACCTGGTCGGACATCAACCATTGCCACTCGCATTTCAAGCAGCGCGTCGAAGAGGTCAAGCGCGGCGTCTGGCAGGCCGGTGGCTTCCCGCTCGAGATGCCGGCGATGGCGCTGGCCGAGACGATGCAGAAGCCCACCACCATGATGTACCGCAATTTCCTCGCGATGGAGACCGAGGAACTGCTGAGGTCGTACCCGGCAGACGGTGCAGTGATCATGGGCGGCTGCGACAAGACCACGCCCGCGCTCATCATGGGCGCCACCAGCATGAACCTGCCGACGATCTACCTGCCCGCGGGGCCGATGCTGAACGCGCACTGGCGCGACCAGACCCTGGGCTCGGGTTCGGACACCTGGAAATACTGGGACGAGCTGCGCGCCGGCCGCATCTCGCAGGCCGACTGGGACGACATGGAGGACTCCTCGGCGCGTTCGGCCGGCACCTGCATGACCATGGGCACCGCGGCGACGATGATGTCGCTCGCCGAGGCGCTCGGCTTCACCTTGCCGGGTTTCTCCTCGATTCCCGCGCCGGATTCCAAACATGCGCGCATGGCCGGGCTGACCGGACGGCGCATTGTCGAGATGGTCTGGGAGGACCTCAAGCCGCGCGACTTCCTCTCCAAAGGTTCGTTCGACAACGCGATCACCACCCTGATGGCCATGGGCGGATCGACCAATGCCATCGTGCACCTGGTCGCGATGGCCGGCCGCGCCGGGCTCGCGTTTCCCTTGGAGCGCTACAACGAGATTTCCGCGAAAACCCCCGTCATCGCCAACGTGCGCCCTTCGGGCAACAAGTACCTGATGGAGGATTTCTTCTACGCCGGCGGCCTGCGCGCGCTGCTCTATCAACTGCGCGACCTGTTGGACCTGTCCGCCAGGACCGTCAACGGGAAAACGCTCGGGGAAAACATCGAGGGTGCGAAAGTCTGGAACGCGGATGTCATCCTGCCACGTGACAAGCCGCTCAAGGCCTCGGGCGGCATCGTCATGCTGCGCGGCAACCTCGCGCCGGACGGCGCCGTCATCAAGACCAGCGCCGCCGATGCCAAGCTCATGCAGCACACCGGCCGCGCCGTGGTGTTCGAGGACTACAACGACATGGCCGCGCGCATCGACACCGATGAGCTCGACGTCGATGCGGATTGCGTGCTGGTCCTGAAAATGTCCGGGCCACTGGGCGGACCGGGGTTTCCGGAGTGGGGCATGCTGCCGATGCCGAAAAAACTCATCAAACAGGGCGTGAAGGACATGGTGAGGTTGTCCGATGGGCGCATGAGCGGGACCAGCTACGGCACCTGCGTGCTGCACGTCGCCCCCGAGGCGTATGTCGGCGGGCCGCTCGCGTTCGTGCAGAACGGCGACATGATCGAGTTGAATGTGGCGAAGTGCGAACTGAACCTGAAGGTGTCGGAGGCCGAGCTCGCGAAACGGAAGGCCGCCTGGAAGCGCCCGGCGATCAAGTACGAGCGGGGCTACGGAGCGATTTTTTCACGCCATATCAAGCAGGCGAACGAGGGGTGCGACTTTGATTTCCTGGAGGGGACGGCGGCGATTCCGGATCCGGAGATTCACTAGAAAGTTGAAGTTTCCCGGATAAAACCCGGCTATTGGAGCCGCTTACATGGGAACCGTGTTGTGTAATCGCACTACACGGCTTGGGAATGCACAATGAGTCAGGTTCTCGAGACCTGTACGTGACTGCCCGCACCTGGACACTGCAGGTCTCCCCTACTCGTCCGCCACCGCAAGCAACGCTTTCGGATTTTTGCCTGCGATCTTCAAAAGGGTACGCGCTGCACCCGAAGGGTTTTTTCGCCCCTGCTCCCATTCCTGGAGGGTGCGAAGAGAGACGCCGAGAAGCGAAGCGAACTTCTGCTGCGTGAGGCCGGACAGCAAACGCGCCCGCGCAACTTCCGAACGCACCATGCCGCCCTTTCCATCGGGCACAAACACGCGTGCGGCACGCCCCGCCTTCATGTCACGCACGGCCTGAAGCAGTCCGGCCCCTGCCTTGCCTTTGTCGTCGGATTTTTTCTTAGTCATCGAGAAGTTCCTTTTTCAATTTGGTCAGCGTCGCGGCGCTCATACTGTCCAGCGCGGCTTTTGCATAGGCGGTCAACAGCCAAACAAGTCCCTGCTGGTCGATCGCGTAGGTGATTACCCTTGCACCCCCACGCTTGCCGGTGCCCTTTCTCGCCCACCGCAGTTTGCGCAATCCGCCGGTGCCCGGAATCAGGTCGCCCTGATATGGGTCAGCAGAAACGCTGGCGATCAAATCGTCGATCTCGCTCTCTGACCAGATCCGTCCCGCATCCTTCTCAAAACGAGGGGTGGTCGCAACCGTGAACATTTTTTATTATACGCTTTAGACGTATCTTTTGAATGTAGGCTGACGTCTGGGCGACTGTCGGCCTCACCGCCCGGAATAGATGTTTCCCCTCTTCGCCGAGGGCCTCGCAATGAAGCCCTACCCTGAAAAGTACGCCAGTAAATAGGCGACTTTCAATATTAATCCTTTTATATTAACATTAATCTCATGCACCTCGACAACACCCTGATCGCCCTGGCCGACGACACCCGCCGCTCCATCCTGAAACGCCTCGCCTTGGGCGACGCCCGGGTCACCGAAGTCGCCGAACCCTTCCCGATCTCCCTCAACTCGGTCTCCAAGCACATCCGCCTCCTCGAGCGCGCGGGACTCGTCAAGCGCCGCATCGAAGGCCGCGACCACTTCCTTTCGCTCGAGCGAAAGCCGTTCGACCAACTGACCCAATGGATGCTCGACACAAGCAAGTTCTGGAACCGCAGGCTGGATGCGCTCGAGGCCGCATTGCGCGCCGAGGACGCGATCAACGCCGCACAGAAGCCACCCAAACCCAAAAGGAGCAGGAAATGAACGCACCCGAACTCGCCACTTACATCGAACCCGGCACTGTGAAGATGGAGCGCCTCCTTCCCGGTCCCGTCGAGCGCGCCTGGGCCTACCTAGTCGAATCCGACAAGCGCGCGAAGTGGCTCGCGGGCGGCGAATTCGACCTGCGTGTCGGCGGCAAGATCAAGCTCGAGTTCGACAACAACAAGCTGCCGAACGACGAGGCAGGCCTCGCGAAACACCCGGGCACGGGCGTCCATGCGTTCACCGGCACGATCACGCGCCTGGAACCGATGCGCCTGCTCTCCCACACATGGCTCTGGGGCGACAACGAAACCGACGTGACTTACGAACTGACGCCCAAGGGCAAGGACGTGCTGCTGACGGTCACCCACCGGGGCCTCACACCCGATGTGGCGAAGAACGTCACCGGCGGCTGGGACGTGCATACGGGCATGCTCGCCGACCTGCTCAACGGCGTGAAACCGCGCCCGTTCTGGACGACGCACGACCGTGTGGCGCAGGAATACGCCGCGCGGGCCTGAACGACGTCATGTGGCCGAAAGGCTCTCGACCAGCGGCACCGGCATAAAATGGCCGAACCATGATCGACTGGTCTTCCTGCCCGATGGTCGAGCGCGACCCGGAACGCGTAAGCGGCGCTTGGGTCTTCCGGGGTACTCGCGTGCCAGTAGCAGCCCTGTTCGAGAACCTCGAAGACGGCGCCCGGGTATCGCAGTTCGTGGAATGGTTTCCCGGCGTCACCGCGGAGCAGGTTCGCGCTGTTCTCGAACACACAGCGCGGAGTACCCTGGCGCGCGACTGATTGCGCGACAGAAATGTACCGGTACCGATACACAAACTGACGGGAACGCGGCTCCAGGAGACGGGTTCGAGCACACAATTCGTCAAAGTAATGTAACGGGTGACGTTCGCCGGACGGTTTATTTTCCTATCGCCCTATCGTTGCAGGAACGCGCTCCAGGCGTGCACCGAAAGTCTCGCGAAAGATGCGCTGCCCCTTCGGAGTAACAGCCACGGCGCGGGTGCCGGCGAGACGGCGTATCCAACCCGCGTCAAAGCCATGCGCACACAGCACGGCGCCGACGGCGCCGGCAAGGTGCGCCCGCCGTTCGCTCCAATCGAGGCAGGGCCTGCAAACAACGCGCGTGCGTTTGCCGCGGCCATCCCACAACGACGCGAGGTCGATGCCGAATGTCCGGAAGAACGCGATCCCAGAGCCGGTCACGAGGCCGCCGTCCTCCATGAGTTCCACGTGGCCCCGCTTCACGAGCGCATCTGCAAGCGCCACGCCGAGATGCCCGGCGAGGTGGTCGTAGCAGGTCCGGGCATTGCGCAAGGCCAGATCACGCGGGCCGGTGACGGGCGCGGGGCGCACGCCCCTCGGGCCGGATGCCACTTGCATGATACTCTCGATCATCCGGGCGACCGCGGACGACGCAATCCGGCAATACCGGTGCCGGCCCTGCTTTTCCATTCGCAGCAGGCCTGCGCCCGCCATTTTGGCGAGATGCCCGCTCGCGGTCTGCCGCGAGACGCCCGCCACGCGCGCGAGTTCCGACGCCGTGAGCGCGCGTCCGTCCATCAGGGCGTGCAACATGCCGGCGCGCGTGGTGTCGCCTGCGAGGGAAGCGATTTCGGCAAATCTGGCGTTGCTTGCCATGGTTGGGCGGATTGGACGGAAGGCGACGGAAGGCCTCAGGTTAGGCCGACCGCGGCCCGGATGCTTCGGCGCGGGCCGAAGCATTCTGCGAAGAAGCAGGCGATAGTGTCGGCCTACGCGCAAACCGGAATTCGATCGATGGCTGGCGGGACGCATGCAGACAAGTTCTACGGCTGGCGGGTTGCCCGGGCCGGGTTTGTGCTCGCGGTGTTCGGCTGGGGGCTGGGCTTCTACGGCCCGCCGGTGTTCTTAAGCGTCCTGCACGCATCCCGCGGCTGGTCGATCCTCCTCGTATCGACGGCCATCAGCCTGCATTTCCTCGCGGGTGCAGTGACCGGCGCCAACATGCCGGCCCTCCACCGTCGCTTCGGCGCGGGCGCGGTGACAAAAGCCGGCGCAGTCTCGATGGCCGCGGGCATCGTCGGCCTCGCGGTTGCGGCCGCGCCCTGGCAGTTGTTCGTCGCCGCGGGCTTGAGCGGGATCGGATGGGGCACGATGAGCGCCGCGGCGCTGAATACGATCGTGTCCCCGTGGTTCGTCCGTTCGCGCCCGTCCGCCCTCGGCATGGCCTACAACGGCGGGAGCGTCGGCGGAATCGTGTTCTCGCCGCTCTGGGTGGCGGCGATCGGCGCGGTGGGATTTCCGGCGGCCTCAGCCCTGATCGCGGTTGTGATGCTGATCACGCTGTGGATCCTCGCCGATTCGGTCTTCTCGCGCACGCCTGAGTCGATGGCGAAGCCGACCGACCGCATGCCGGATGGGGATGAACCAGGCGCCACGGTCGTATCGGTAACGTCGGCCGAAGCCCACCCCCTGCCCGGCGCAGCCCTGTGGCGGGACCGCAGGTTCATCACGCTCTGCGCGGGCATGACACTGGGGTTGTTCGCCCAGATCGGCATGATTTCGCACCTGTATTCCCTGCTGGTGCCCGCGCTCGGCGCCCAGCCTGCGGGTCTCGCGATGGGTTTCGTGACGGTCATGGCGATCGGCGGGCGCACCCTGCTCGGCTGGCTGATGCCGCTCGGCGCGGATCGCCGGCTTGTCGCGTGCTGGGGCTACTGCGCACAGATCGCCGGGTGCATGGTGTTCGTTCTTGCCGCGGGCACCAACGTCCCGCTGCTGCTCGCCGGCGTGGTCCTGTTCGGCGTGGGATTCGGCAACGCAACCTCTTTGCCCCCGCTGATCGCCCAGGTCGAGTTCGTGAAGGAGGACGTCCCGCGCGTTGCCGCGCTGATCGTTGCGATCGCGCAGGCAGGCTTCGCGATTTCGCCGGCTTTCTTCGCCCTGGTCCGCGAGTTCAGCGCGCACGCGGCCGGCCAGGTCCCGGGCGACGCGCCCGCAGTATTTGCAACCGCAGCCTGCGTGCAGGGCCTTGCCATCTGCGCGTTCCTCGCCGGCCGGCGAAGGACGCGCGCCAGCGCTGGAATCCTCAGCCCGTGACCCGGCGCAGCCCCGGGCGCCGCTGCCATGCAAAAAATTCGTCACCTTCCGGTGCAGACCGGTGCGTGAACCAGCGGGATCCTATTTCAGTATCGTACTCAGCGATCTTGCGACTGAGTCGGCATCGCGCTTCGACAGGCGGCCGGCGGCTTTAAGCACGAGCCGGCGGTCCAATGTGAATAGTTTCATCCGCACCACGCACGGCATCGGCAGGCCGGCGGCGTCCAGATCGCGGATTGTCACGTCGTTCGGCCAGGCGGTCTGTTCCGCACTGGTGATCATCGCCATGACGGCGTGTCCTGCGGATCGGTTGAACGCGACATTCGACAGCACCAGCGCGGGTCGTCTTTTGGTCGCGAGCCGATCGGTGAACGGAAACGGGACGACCAGAACCTCGAAGCGCTCAAAGGTCGCGGAAGGCGCGCTCATCGGCTTTCGAATCCCATTCGGAGAGCGTTCCGGTCAGCGCCTGCGAATAGGCCAGGTCCACCGGCGTCGCGCGGCGCAGGCGCACTTCTCCCTTGGCGATATCGAAGGCGACCAGGTCGCCTTTTTTGAGGCTCAGGGCCTTGCGGACATCGGCCGGGATCGTGGCCTGGTACTTTTCGGTGAGTTTCGAGGTTTGCGACATGGACCGCGATTCCGCTGACAGGGCGATTGGTAATACGGTATTACCTTACCCCAGGTTCGCATGCGAATCAAGAGCGGCCCGCGGCGTGGCGCTGCTACGGGCGGTGCCGGGGTGAGCGCATTCGCCCTGCTGTTGGACGGCTTCAGACCCGGCGCACTTACGCCTGATCTCGGCGCACTTGCGGCGACGTCACTACCGCCGCTCCCCGCACCACCGCCGGACGGCGATTGATCTTGTCGTACGAGCGCTTCACGTTCGCGAATTCGGCGCAAGCGATAGGCCGGCTTTCGAAGCTGCTGCCGCGAGCCGCCGATCGAAAGCAGCGAAGTCTATCGGCACGGAAGCGCGCTCGCTCAGCCAGAGCGCGCTCGCGAGGTGGATTGAATCGAACCCACGAAGCGCGTAGGTCTCCGCGAGATTGCCTGCGCTACGCAATACTTCCGGCACAAGGTCGATGCGCAACAGCGCTTCCCAGTCGCTTTCGAACTGCTTCAGGCGCTGCTGATGCCGGCTCTTGCTCGCGGCCCCTTCGCGCGCCAGCCGGCCGAATGTGGCACGCGCCTCGGCATAGGCAACGACCGAAGTAGACAATGCGTCCGCCTTGGACGCATACGTATGAAGCAGTGCGGACCCCGGTTCGCGCACATAAAGCTTGACCAACGCTGACGTATCCAGATAAAGGATCACCGGCGGTCTTGCTTCACCCAAGCCGACAACGAAATACCCTTGCGCATGGTTTCGCCTTTCGGCAGCCCGGCGGGCTTACCGCCATTCCACTGCACTCCGTGGAGCTTCGCCAGGCTCGAGATCGTAACCTCGGTCTTGATGGGCACGATCCGCGCAACCGGGCGGTTATGCACATTGACCGTCACGGTCTCGCCCGCAGCGGCCTTCTTGATGTAGGCGCTCAGGTTCGCCTTCAGTTCGCGGATGCTCGCTTCCATAACTGTGACCACATTTTTTAAAATGTATCCACAATCGTAGCATGAAAATGGCCGCCGCAACGAATAGGCAATTTCGAAGGGCGTGATTTCGCGGCGGTTTGTCGGTTCGGGAAACAGCGTACCGAACGGGGGCATCGGCGCCGCCAACTAAGCGGCGTCAGATCCTCAGACAGCCCTGAAGAGATCAAGCTGGCGCAGCGCGCTGCCCGCGAACAAGCCTGCCCGGCAGCGCCCCCGTCGGCTTGCCGCCCTGATGCGTGACCACGCCGCTGACGATGGTGTAGTCGTAGCCGCTTGCGCCCTGCATCAGGCGCTTTCCGCCCGCAGGCAGGTCGTGCACCATGTACGGGACTTCGAAGTCCAACGCTTCCCAGTCGATCACGTTGAGATCACCTTTGAAGCCGACCTGCACGCGACCGCGATCGCCCAGGCCCGCGGCACCGGCTGTGTCGCTGGTCAGGCGACGCACGAGTTCGGGAATGGCAAATTTCTTCTCGTTCCTGCCCCAATGGGTGAGGAGCCAGGTCGGAAAACCCGCATCGACGATGAAGCCGACATGCGCGCCACCATCACCGAGACCCATGATGGCCATCTTCTCGCCCAGCAGCGTTTCGGACGACGAGAGGCTGAAGTCCGAATAATTGGTGATCGGCATGTAGAGGAAGTTCCGGCCGCCGTTGTCGGTCAGCAGGTCATAGGCCACCTCCGGCGCGGTGCGGCCGTCGCGCTCTGCAAGTGCGGCGACGCTCTCGTCTTTCTTCGGCTGGTAGTTCTTGTCCGCGAACGGGAACATGTGGGTGTACGACAGCCGGTGGATGAGCGGAAAAGTCGAGCCTTTCACCGGATCCTCGGACAGGATCTGCGCGCGGATCTTCGGGTCGCGCAGTTTGGCGACCTTCTCCTCGAGCGGCAGCGCGTTCAGCGGCTTGAAGCTCGGGCAACCGCTGAAGGGTGTTTGACTTGCCTGCAAACCAAGCAGAACGCCGATCGCGCGCGGCGCGAACACCGGCCGGATATTGACGCCCTCCTTCTCGTACGCATTGCGGTTCAGCTCCAGCAGCGTGGTGAATAGTTCCGGCAGGCTGTTGCGATGCGCCAGCGTGTAGACCATCGGCCGGCCGCTGTTCTGCGCGACGCGCTTGAGGATGCCGAAGGCCTCGACCGGATCCGGCGCGGCCTTGATCGTGTCCGGGCCAGCGTCCGTGATCCAGTCGGACACGACCTCGATAAAGCCGCTGCCCGCGTCACTCAAGCCACCTGCCAGCCCCATGAGTTCGTCTTCATACACGCGCAGGGTCGGGATGTACTCGCCCGCGAGGGTTTTGTGCGAGGTGGTGCGGCTGGTCGAGACGCCGAAGGCACCGGCCTCAACCGCCTCTTTGGTGATCGCGCGCATCTTCGCGATATCGTCGGCTGTGGCAGGCTCAAACGCAACGGCGCGATCGCCCATCACGTTCACGCGCACGGCAGAGTGCGGCAGCAGCGCGCAGACATCGACGTCACGCGGTTTCTTTTCCAGCGCGTCGAGATACTCCGGGAAACTTTCCCAGGTCCAGTCCAGGCCCTCGTGCATGACCGCGCCCGGGATGTCCTCCACGCCCTCCATCAGTTCGATCAGCTTGTTGCGATCCTGCGGACGGCAGGGTGCGAAGCCCACGCCGCAATTTCCCATCACCACGGTGGTCACGCCGTGCAGCGAGGACGGCGCGAGGTGGCTGTCCCAGACGGCCTGCGCGTCATAGTGGGTGTGGATGTCGACAAAGCCCGGCGTGACGAGCTTCCCGGTCGCGTCGATTTCCTTTGTCGCCGAGCCGTCGATGCGGCCGATCGCCGCGATCACGCCGTCCTTGATAGCAACGTCCGCGGCAATCGGCGCCGCACCGGTGCCGTCGACAACGCTGCCGTTGCGCACGATCAGGTCATAGTCATGGGACATGGGTTTGTTCCTCTGAGAGCGGCAGAGCGGAAAGGGCAAAAGTATCACGCCCGCGCCTCCCCAGGGTTGCGCGGCGGGCGTCCCGGCTTATAGTTTCACCTGCCCCCCAGCCCCAAAGGTCGCCCATGAACGCTCCGCACCCCGCACCGCTGTCCGTCAATGCCGCCCGTTACTGGCAGTCGGTCGAACGCTCCGCCCAGATCGGCCTCGGCCGCCCGGGCGGCCTCGCCCGCGTCGCGCTGAACGACGCCGACGGGCAGATGCGCGACGAATTCGTCGCCTGGTGCGAGGCCGCCGGCTGCACTGTGACGGTGGACGGCGTGGGCAACATTTTCGCGCGGCGCGCCGGTGCCGACGAGACCCTCCCGCCGGTGGTAATCGGCAGCCACCTCGACACCCAGGTCAACGGCGGGCGCTACGACGGCATCCTCGGCGTGCTCGCGGGGCTGGAAACGGTGCGCACGCTGAACGACCTCGGCCTCGCGACGAAGCGGCCGATCGAGGTGGTGTCCTGGACCAACGAGGAAGGCGCGCGCTTCTCCCCGCCGATGATCGCCTCGGGCGCGTTCGCCGGCGTGCTCGCGACCGACTGGGTGCTCGATCGCAAGGACGACGAGGGCCTGCGCTTCGGCGACGAGTTGAAACGCATCGGCTATGCCGGGGCGGCACCAGTCGGCGGGCGCAAACTTGACAGCTATTTCGAGCTGCACATCGAGCAAGGCCCGATCCTCGACTCGAAGGGCATCGACGTCGGCATCGTGACCCACGGCTACACCGCGCACGGGTTCGTGGTCGAAGTCGCAGGCGAGACCGCGCATACCGGACCCTGGCCGATGGACAAGCGAAGAAACGCTCTGGTCGGCGCCGCGATGCTCGCCGTCACGGTCAACGACATCGGCTGGAAGCACCACGCAACCCAGGGCAAGGGAACCGCCGCGCGGCTGGTGGCCTGGCCGAACAAGCCAGGCATCCTCTCGGACTGGGCGCAGTTCACCGGCGACGTGCGCCACGAAGACCCGAACGTCGCCGCGCAGATGTTCGCCGAGTTCGAGGCCGCGATGCTCGAGGCCGCGAAGCGCTCGAACACCGCGATGAAGATGCTCGAGAACTGGACCTGGAATGCGGACCTGTTCAGCCCGGAGTGCATTGCGCTGGTGCGCGATACCGCGCGCAATCTCGGCATCGCGTCCCTGGACCTGCCCTCGCAGGCCGGGCACGATGCCTACTACATCGCCCGCGTCGCGCCCACCGCAATGATCTTCACCCCGTGCACGGACGGCATCACCCACAACAACCACGAGCACGCGACGCTGCAGCGCACCCTGCCGGGCGTCAACGTGCTTGCCAACGCGGCCCTGCAACGGGCGCAGCGCTGAACATGACAAGCCTGAAGGTGACAAGCATCTGGAAACAGCCGGTATCGGTTGAAAAGCTCACCGCGATCCATGTCGGCACCGCGCCCGGCCACCTCGGGGTCGAATTCCTGGAAGTCGGCGCGGATTTCCTGCGTGCGCGGGTGCCGGTCGACGCGCGCACCCGCCAGCCCATGGGCATCCTGCACGGCGGCGTCTCCGTAGTACTGGCCGAAACGCTCGGGTCCTGTGGCGCTGCGTTCTCCTCGCCCTCCGGCCGGCGCGCGGTGGGCCTCGATATCAACGCCAACCACCTGCGCAGCGTGTCCGAAGGCTGGGTCACCGGCACCGCGCGACCGGTGCATATCGGCCGGACCACGCATGTATGGCAGATCGAACTGAGGAACGACAAGGATCAGTTGACCTGCGTGTCGCGCATCACCATGGCGATCCTGGCCGCAGCGGAATAGTCACGCGACGGCGAGCGCCCCGGCGCGTACGCTCTGCCGATACTTTCGTCGCTATACTCCGCAACACGTTTCAACTCTCGCCGCACCCTCATGCCGAACGGACTCACCTGGACTGACGATTACCTGCTCGGCTACGGCGCGATGGATGACACGCATCGCGAGTTCGTCACGATCGTCGACGCTCTCCTGCAATGCGAGGACGCCGCCCTCGAAAGCCATCTCGAAGCCTTCGCGCGGCACGCCGAGTCACATTTCGCCGAAGAAGACGGCTGGATGCAAAAGACCGGCTTTCCGCCACGCGACTGCCATATCGAGGAGCACGCGGCAGTATTGAAATCCGTCACTCAGGTGCTGGAACTTGTCCGCGAGGGCGACAGCGCCGAAGGCCGGCGGCTCGCCGCCGCGCTCGCCGACTGGTTTCCCGGCCATGCCTTCCACCTCGATTCCGCGTTGGCGCAGTGGATGGTCAAGCAGTCGCACGGTGGCAAGCCGGTGGTGATCCGGCGCAACGTGATGCAGCGCGACCGGGACTGAAGCGCGGCACGGCCCCTCCGATGGGCGACTGGATAGCGCCGGCGGTTCTCGCGGCATGCGTGGCAGTGATGTCGTGGGCGAGCGTCCGCCTGACCGAAGCGCTGGAACGCATCGGCGCGCGCCTGCGCTTCTCCGAAGGGCTGCTGGGCCTGGTCACCGCGCTGGGCGCGGACGCACCGGAAATCTGCTCGGCGTTTGCGGCACTCTTCGCAGGCAATCACGAAGTCGGCGTCGGCCTCGTGCTCGGCTCGAACATCTTCAATCTCGCCGGCCTGCTGGGCCTGAGCGCGCTGGTCGCCGGGCGCGTCTCGATCGGCCGCGAGGGTCTCTGGTTCAACGGCGGAACGAGCCTCCTGGTGAGTGTGGTGGTTCTCGCGGTTGTCCTGGAATGGAGTCCGGTCTGGGCGGGCCTCGCGATGCTCGCCGTGATCCTCGTCCCCTACGTCACGTTCACGGCCATGCACCCGCCACGAATTGCGGCGCTTGCGCTCCCTGCGGCGGCGCGGCATTTTCTCGCGGCCGCGGTCGGCCACGCGCACAGCGTGACACGCAAGCGTTCCGCCGCCACGCACACGGCCGGACGGGACACGGCCTGGGTGGCCCTCTCGGTCACGTTGATCGTGGCCGCAAGTGTGGGCGCGGTGAAAACCGCGATCCTGCTCGGCGGCCGCCTCGGAATCAGCGACGCGGTGACCGGGATGCTCGTGCTGGCCGCGCTGACTTCGATCCCGAACGTCGCCGCGGCGATCCGCCTGGCGCGCGAGGGGCGCGGCGCCGCGGTGGTAAGCGAGTCGCTCAACAGCAACACCCTCAACATCCTGGCCGGCTTCTGCCTGCCGGCCCTGCTGCTGGGCTTCGCGACTTCGCCGCAGATCGTGTTCTGCGCGTTCTGGCTGTTCGGCATGAAACTCGTTGCGCTCATTTCCGCCAGCCACCGCCACGGCCTGCACCGCGCGGGCGGAGCGCTGCTGATTGTGCTTTACTTCATCTTTGCGCTGGCGATCGTTGCTTGGAACTAGACACTGCAACCTGGGAGGTTTGAGCATGGCACTGCTGGGCAACGCCGCAATGATCCTCGCGTTCGACATGGCGCCCGAGGCACTCTCCGATTTCGACGAGTGGTACACGCGCGAGCACCTGCCCGAACGCCTGTCGGTCCCGGGTTTCCTGCGCGGCACGCGCTGGACTTCCGCTACGGGATCGCCGCGCTATTTCGCGATGTACGAAGTCAAGGACATCGCCGTCCTGACCTCGCCCGCCTATTTCGAGCGCCTGAACAACCCGACCCCGTGGACCACAAAGATGATGGCCCACTTCCGCGGCATGACGCGCGGCTTCTGCGGCGTGACAGGCAGCTTTGGCGTGGGCGTCGGCCAGTCGGGCCTGGTGGTCCGGTTCAAGCCGGTCGCAGGGAAGGAGGGCGCGCTGCGCGACTGGTTGAACGGCGAAGTGCTAGCCGGGATTGCGGCGCGGCCCGGCCTGACCAGCGCGCACCTGTTCGAATCGGCGGTGAAACCGGAACCCACGGGCGAACAACGCCTGCGCGGCCAGGATGCCGGGGTGGACTGGGTGGTGTTCGCAACCGGCTACGACGCGGCGCGTGTCGCGGCGCTGTCCGCCGACGCACTGTCCGAAAGCCGGCTCGTCAAGGCCGGCGCGGAGGGCATCGTCACCGGGTCGTATCAACTCGCCTATTCGCTCACCGACCGGGACGCCGCCACCCATGCTTGAACTTCGACCGACCTGCGAACACTGCAACAAGGCCCTGCCGCCCGAGTCCACCGAGGCGCGCATCTGCAGCTACGAATGCACCTTCTGCGCAGCCTGCGCCGAGGGCGTGCTGACGAACGTCTGCCCGAACTGCGGCGGTGGCTTCGTGCCGCGACCGGTGCGGCCTGCACGGAATTTGAAGAACAACAATTGCCTTGTGAAGAATCCCGCAAGCACGGCAGTCAAGCACCGGCCGGTCGACCCCGTGGCGCACGCGCAGTTTTCGGCTGCGATCAAAGACGTCCCGCCGGCAGAACGCTAGCCACTGCGCTTTCAGCACATCGAAGACGGATCGGAATCCAAACCATGGAAATTCGGTGATGACGCTGAGACACACGATCCGCATGCTCACGCGCTACAACGCCTGGGCCAACCAGGTGATCTTCGCTGCGGTCGCCGGCCTGCCCGAGGGCGAAGCGACCAAACCGCGCGCCACGCTGTTCAAGAACATGGTGCACACGCTCAACCACAATTTCGTCATCGACCAGATCTTCCAGGCGCACCTCGAGGGGCGCGACCATGGCCACACGGCGCGCAACACGGCCGAGCATCCGCCACTCGACGCGCTGTTGCGCGCGCAGGAGGAGATCGACGCGTGGTATGTCGCCTGGAGCGACACGGTCTCCCCGGCGCAACTGGATGAGCGGCTGGAATTCACCTTCGTCGGTGGCGGCGAAGGCGCGATGACGCGCGCGGAGATGGTCCTGCATGTCGTCAATCACACGAGCTATCACCGCGGCTTTGTCGCGGACCTGTTCTGCCAGGTGCCGGCCCGCCCCCCGGCCACGGACCTTCCCGTGTTCCTGCGGGACGCGCGCCCGGACCTGGGCACCGATTCAGCCACCACAACCTGAGGGGAGTCTCCACATGCACATCAGCGGCGGATGTCATTGCGGCGCGATCACTTACGAAGCCGAAGTCGACCCGGCCACGGTCAGCCTGTGCCACTGCACCGACTGCCAGATCCTGACCGGCACGGCCTACCGTTGCAGCGTTCCAGCGAAGAAAGCCGATTTCAGGCTCCTCTCCGGCGTTCCGAAGATCTACGTCAAGGTCGGTGAAAGCGGCGCGCGGCGCGCGCAGGGTTTCTGCGGCAATTGCGGCACACCGATCTACGCGACCTCGGCCGAGAATCCGCAGGCCTACGGGATCCGCACCGGCTCCGCGCGCGAGCGTGCCCAGTTGCTGCCGACGACGCAGATCTGGTGCCGTTCGGCACTTGCGTGGACGACCAACATCGCCAACCTGCCGAAGTCGGAAAAGAGCCCGGCTTAGGACAGACACAGGAGACATCGGATGGCCACGGACGAGACCTTCGAAGGCCGCTGCACTTGCGGCGCAGTGCGCTACCGCCTGACCAGCGCGCCGATGTACGTGCAAAGCTGCCATTGCCGCTGGTGCCAGCGCGAAACCGGCACGGCGTTCGCGCTCAACGCGATCATCGAATCAGATCGCGTGGAGCTGCTGCAGGGAGAACCAGAGGCTGTCGACACGCCATCCAACAGCGGCAGGGGGCAGACGTACTTTCGCTGCCCCGCCTGCCGCATCGCGCTGTGGAGCAA
The DNA here is from genome assembly GCA_038211455.1 of Burkholderiales bacterium. Taxonomy (GTDB): domain Bacteria; phylum Pseudomonadota; class Gammaproteobacteria; order Burkholderiales; family SG8-39; genus SZAS-79. The sequence goes on along the minus strand of JBBQVP010000006.1, from coordinate 2,133 downwards.
CTACGCCGGTGCGGGCAAGGCAATGCGCTTCGTGCGCGTCGGCACACTCGAGAACCCCGGCGAGTTTCCGCCCGACATGCATATCTACACTTCCACGAAGCTGCCCTGGGTGGCGCTTCCGCCGGGCGCAAAGTCGGTACCGGAGTACTACGACCGCGAGGTCCACTGGCCGAAGGATAGCCTCGCCCGGCGTGCCGCGGCGCTGGAAAAGGCGTTAACTTGAGGTCGCGCCGGCAGATAAGTTAAACTTTAGTTTATAAAACCCGGCCACCCAGGCCGGTTTCCTGTCAGTCTGTGTACCGAAACAGATACACCTTCGAGCTCAGGCGGCGCGCCTGTCCTGCTGCAAGCGCGCATCGAGCAGGTCCGGCAGCATCGCGGCGCAGGGCTGATGGCCGACACCGGCGCGCAGGGTCAGCCACGGCAGCAAGCGCTCCTCCACTTCCAGGCACTCGTAGCGCCCGTCGAGCAGGCGCCAGGGTTCCTTGCGCAGTTCTAGAATCGAAATGTCCGCGACTGTGCCCGGAGCGAGCCGGCCGAGTTCGTACGCCTCGCCGATCACCTTTGCCGGGTGTTCGGTCGTTGCCCGGATGACTTCCATCAGCGGCATTCCAAGCGCAAGCAGCCGGCTCATCGCACCGGGCAGGCTGTAGTTAAGCTTGCTGTTGTCGTGGTAGCTGTTGAAATCGCCGTGCACGTCGCTGCTGATCGTATGCGGAAAGATGCCCGCGGCCATCAGCATCCGGGCGATGCGGTAGCTGAAATTGATGCCATAGCCGATATCGAACCGCACGCCCTTGTCGAGCGCCGCGCGCAGTACCTCCGGCACCGTACCGTCTTCGCCGCAGATGCCGTCCGGCATATTGCTGTAGACATGCGCGAGGACATCGCCCGCCTTCAGCAGCGGGAGGAATTCGCCCAGCACGCTGCGCGGCGCCGGCCGCTTCGCCTCGACGACCGGAAACAACTCGCCGGTGTGCACATACAGCGGCAGCCCGGTCGCGCGCCCCGCTTCAGCCGCCATGGCGAGCACCTCGGTGCCCCAGTGCGAATACGCGCCGGATTCGCCATGGCACTTGATCCCTCGGATCTCGCGCGGATACCTGCCGACCGCCGCCACGACCGAGCCCACGTCGGTCATCGCGGGGCCGTGCAGGACGTCGCCCTTCATCCCGCCCATCAGCGCGCCCGCCACGTTGATCGACACGAACGCGCGCACGTCGGTCGCGGCCCGGTCGACGACATGCGCCTTGAACCCGCCGACCGTCCACGGGCCGGTGCTGCCGGCATCCACGATCGTGGTCGCGCCGACACCGACGCCTGCGTCGTCGGCCCAGACGCCGAAGTTGGTCACGTACTCGTAGACGTGCACATGGATGTCGATCAGGCCCGGGCACACGAGCTTGCCGCGCGCGTCGATGCGTCTCTCAGCGCCGCTCGCGCGCAGCCCACCCTCGGAGGCTTTCGCGATCGCGGCGATGCGCCCGTCGGTCACACCGATGTCGGCCGGCGCATCGAGGCCGCTTGCGGGGTCGATCACACGGCCGCCTTCGATCACGAGGTCGAAGCGGGTGCCGGAAGGCTGCGGCTTGTCGGTCATGCGGGCGTCTCCTGGAAGGTTGCGCGAAACTCGCACCGTCGCAGTGCGAAACTGCGCGTTGCGCTGAAGCGCCAGATTAAGGCAGCGAGCAAATTTACGCCAGACCGCACAGCCCCGATTCCGGCGATAGACTAACGGCTTGTCTCCAACTGGATCGGCACGGCACATGAGTTGGGAAAAAGAGGTCGAAATGCTGCGCGAAAGGCAGCGCCTTGCGCAGCAGATGGGCGGCGCGGAGCGTGTCGCGCGCCAGCGCGCCGGCGGCAAGCTCACGGTGCGCGAGCGCGTCGAGCAACTGCTCGACCCGCAGTCCTTCATCGAGGTCGGCAGCATCGCCGGAAAATCGAGCTACGACGAAGCCGGCAACCTGGTCTCGCTGGTTCCGGCGAGCCTGGTGATCGGCCGCGGCAAGATCGAAGGCCGTAACGTGGTCGTGGCCGGTGACGATTTCACCATCCGCGGCGGCACCAACGAAGGCAGCATCCGTGACAAGCTCACCCGCGTCGAGACCATGGCGGGTGAACTGCGCCTGC
>JBBQVP010000005.1:0-53049 GCA_038211455.1 Burkholderiales bacterium | reverse complement strand
CGTGATTGCCGCGGGCGGCGGCGGCATCCCGGTCATTGCGCGCGCCGACCGTTCGCACCAGGGCGTCCCCGCGGTCATCGACAAGGACCTGACCTCGGCGCTGCTCGCCAACCAGCTGGGCTACGACACGCTGATGATCCTGACCGCGGTGTCGAAGGTTGCGGTCAATTTCGGCAAGCCCGAACAGCGCGACCTCGCCGTGGTGAAAGCGAGCGAGCTGAAGGACTACCAGGCCGAGGGCCACTTCGCCAAGGGCAGCATGGGCCCGAAGATCGAGGCCGCGCTCTCCTTCATGGCGGGCGGTGGCCAGCGCGCGATCATCGCGCACCTCGAGGAAGCGTTGCCGGCGCTGGAGGGCAGGACCGGCACCCATGTTGTTGCCGGTTAGGGTCGTTTCGCTCGGGCGGTTCGCGCAGGCGGCACTTTCATCCGGCGAGGCACGCGTGATCGCCGTATTCGAGCGCAGTTGCTACGTGGAGGCGCCTGCGGGGCTTGCGTGTGTCGGGGCCGTGGGGAACGGGCCGCTCAATGCGCACTGTGAAATCCTGCCCCGCAACCTGGCCGTTGGCGACGTCCTTTGTATCGATATCGAGGGTGCTGCTCTCTGGCGTCTGCGCTTGGCGCCGGCGTGGAATGCCAGGTTCGCTGCCCGGTCGCTTGCGCGCCTGCGGGAAGCAGCGAGAGGCCGGCTACCGTCGGAAGGCTTTGGGTTCCTGATCGAGCCAACGCGCGAGCGCCCTCGTGCCGTCGCAGCTTTCTCGCGCTGGCTCGCTGAGCCCGACGGAGCGCCCGATGGCGCGGCTGGACTCATCGGCCTCGGTCCCGGCCTCACGCCCTCGGGGGACGACTTGATCGGTGGTGCGCTGTGCGCACTGCACGCGGCGGGGCGCGGCGCAACCGCCCGACAGCTTGCGGACTGGGCAGTGCCGCTGGCGCGCACCGGCACCAACCGCATCAGCCAGGCGCACCTTGCCTGCGCGGCCCAGGGCGAGTCCGGAGACACGGTGAACAACGCGATCGTTGCGTTGCTTTCGGGCGATCCGGTCGACATCGACCGCATCGACGCAATCGGGCATACCTCCGGGTGGGATGCGCTCGCCGGGGCGACACTGGCACTCGAGGTCACACTGGGCCTTTGAAACCCTGGCGCGCCTTCTTCCCGCGCTTGAGTTCGAGTATCTCCTCCACCGCAGACCGCACCCCGGGCAGGTCCTTCTTCACCACCGCCCAGACGATCGCAACATCGAGCAGCCAGTACTTGTGCGCGAGGCGGTCGCGCATGCCGGCGATGCTGCGCCAGGGGATGCCCGGTCGTAGCCCTGCAAGGTCAAGCCCTTCCGCCTGGGCGTCCTTAACGGCCTGGCCGATCTGGATGAGGCGCGCGACCACCGCGTCGCGTTGCATCGGATCGTTCTCGAACGCTCTCTTGCCGCCCCGCGTGTAGCGGGCGATCGCCGCGATAGCCTCGAGCACGTCGCGCAGATGATCCGCTGTTGAGCGCGCCATGCTCAGACAACCGGGATCGCCTCGCGACGCGCAGCGGCGAGCACGCGCGGCTTCATGCCCGCCCGGGTGACCGCGTCAACTTTGCGGCCCAGAGTCTGCTGAAGATCTTCCGTGAAGCCGATCAGATCGAGCAGGCTGCGCCCGGGCTCGAGCTCGACCATGAAGTCCAGATCACTGCCCGGGCCATCGTCGCCTCGCGCCGCTGAGCCGAACAACGCAACCGTGCGAACGCCGTGAGCCCTCGCGAGGGACCGGATCACTGATTGCTTGCCGAACACCGCGTCCCGGCCCTGTCCCTTCTCCCCTTGCGCCTCCAGCGCAATGCCGAGACCGGCGGCCCGCGCGAGCCGCTCGAGCGTCGCGAAGTCGCACGTGCCGCGCGTGGCAATGCGCGACACCGTTTCCGGTCTCACGCCGGCGCGGATCGCGAGCTCGCGCCGGTTCAGCCCGAGCGACTTCGCGGCGGCGGTGATGCGCGAGAGGATCGCGGAAGCAGAGTCAACAGACATGCTTTTAGCATCAATTAAATTGACTCTAAAGTCAAGTAAACGCCGATCTTCAAGGCGTTCTGCAGGCCCGCGCGCAGCCTGGCGGGCGCTTTACCCCAGCCGACGGCCCGCCCGCGCAAAGGCGCGAACAGCGGCTTTCATGTCGTTGACACTCACGGGATTGGTGGGTTTGCGCAACAAGCGTTTCAGCGTACGCACGTCGTTGATGACCGGCCTGATGGCGAAGGAACCGTCCTCCGCCTCCACGAACTCGATCTGGTCGCCCTCACTCAGCCCGAGCCGTCGCCTCACGTCCAGCGGGATGGTGACCCGCCCCTTGGTGGTTAGCGTCGATGTCGTCACGGCGGACCTTGCTCCCACTATTGTGAAACCCTTACTTTACGGTAAGGGAACGATCACTGAAAGGCGGGATGATCTGGCGGACCCGCACCACGCCAGGAGCTGCCTTCACAGGAGGAAATTGTATCTGTATCGATACACAATCTGACCGGATAATGGCTCCAGTAAAGGAATATCCATACACAATTAGTAAGATGTCTCTGTTTATCGACCTGTCGCGAAACGCGCCGCCCGCGTCAGCGATTCGGACTCTACCGCGTTACAGTCTTATGCAAGGAAAGTTGCCTCCTTTTCGGATCGAAGCCATTGCCGGCCGCATCCTCACGCTGCGCGGACAGCGCGTGATGCTCGATACGGACCTCGCCGCGCTCTACGGGATCTCCACAGGGCGCTTCAACGAAGCAGTTCGGCGGCATCTCGCACGCTTTCCCGCCGACTTTATGTTTGAAGTTAAGAATCAGGAGCTTGTCGCTTTGAGATCGCGAATTGCGATCTCAAACACCGGTCGTGGCGGGCGCCGCTACGCACCCTTCGCGTTCACCGAGCATGGCGCGATCATGGCCGCAACCATCCTGAATTCGCCGCGCGCGACCGAAGTCTCCGTGTATGTGGTCCGCGCCTTCCTGCGGCTGCGCGAAACCCTTGCAGCTCACACGGAACTCACCAGTCGTTGCGCAGCTCCCGCAGCTTCAGGAACACCGTGCGCGCATCGGGATTTTCCGGCAGGTCCGGAAACGATTCGCGCAGCCGCGCGATCAGCGTCGGGCTGGAGAGCCGGAAGAACGGATTGACTTCGCCCTCCTCCTGCATCGAGCTCACGTGCGCGCGATTCGTGTCCTGCCCGGCGAGCTTGTCGAGCATCGCTTTCGCTGCGCGGTTGTCCGGCTCGCGGTCGAGGGTGAACTTGAGGTTGTTCTCGATGTAGTCGTGGCCGGGATAGAGCAGCGTCTCGGGTGGCAGTTTCGCGAGTTGCTCGACGAAGGTCTTGTAGAGCTCCGCGGGGTGGCCGCCGTTGTGGCAGTTGCCCGCGCCGGCGTTGAACATGGTGTCGCCCGAAAACAGCGCAGGCTTGTCGGTGTGCGAGCGCAGGCAGATATGGCACATCGTGTGGCCGGGGGTATCCAAGGCTTCAAGCTCGACGGTCTTGCCAACCTTGATGATGTCTCCCGCCGAGAGCCCGCGCGAGACATTGGCGATCTTGTCCTTCGCGTTCTTGTGCGCGAGGATCTTCGCGCCGGTCGCCTCCACCATCGCGGCATTGCCGCCGGTATGGTCCTGGTGCTCGTGGGTATTGAGGATCTGGGTAATCTCCCAGCCCGCCTCCTTCGCCGCCGCGAGGCATTTCGCCACGTCGAGCGGGTCGATCGCCAGCGCCTCGCCGGTCTCGCCGCAGGCGATCAGGTAGTTGAAGTTGCGGTAATTGTTGCCTGTCCAGATCTGCTTGACGATCACGGCGTCCTCACTCGGAAACGATTGTTGCGTCCGAGTGTACACTCGTGGCGGGTCGATAAAAGGCCGCGATAACATGCGCCAAAGCACGCGCGGGATTCAGCGATGAACGAGACAAACACCGAGATCAGTCCCGAACGGCTGCTGGAAGTCGTTGCCGCGGTGACGAAGGAGGCGCGGCCGAACGTCGAGCCGCACGTGAGCCTCGACAGCTCGCTTGAAAAGGAGCTCGGCCTGGACAGTCTCGCGCGGGTCGAACTGGTGCTGCGCCTGGAAAAGGAATTCAACGCGAGCCTGCCCGAGCAGGCGCTGGCGACCGCCGAGACACCGCGCGACCTGCTGCGCTTCCTGCTGGCGGGCGCGGGGCATGCACCGCAGGCCGCGGATCGCAGCGTGGTTAGCCTTGTGCAAGCCGACGTCGTGCGCGCGCCGACCGACGCCCAGGCGCGCACGCTGACCGAGGCGCTCCAGTACCACGTCGAGCGCCAGCCGGACCGGTTGACGGTGTTCATGTACGAGGAAGAAAAGGAGTTCCCGCTCACCTACCGCGCGCTGTGGGACGGCGCGATGGGTTACGCGGCGCAGCTCACGCGGGCGGGCCTCGAGCGCGGCCAGATGGTCGCGATCATGCTGCCGACCTGCCGTGAGTACCTCTACTCGTTCTACGGTGTGCTGCTCGCCGGAGGTGTACCCGTGCCGCTCTACCCGCCGGCGCGGCTGACCACGATCGAGGACCACATGACGCGCCATGTGAGCATCCTGAAGAGCGCGGGCCCGACGATCATGATCACGGTGCCGCAGGCCAAGGCGCTGGCCTACCTGCTGCGCGCGCAGGTCGAGTCGCTGCGCCTGGTGCTGGTGCCGGAGGACCTGAGCAAGGGCGACGGCAACGGTTTCACACCGGCGCACGGCAAACCCGGCGACACCGGCTTTCTGCAGTACACCTCCGGCAGCACCGGCAACCCCAAGGGCGTGGTGCTGTCGCACGCCAACCTGATGGCCAACGTGCGCGCGATGGGCGCCGCCGTCAACGCGAATCCGGAAGACGTGTTTGTGAGCTGGCTGCCGCTCTACCACGACCTCGGCCTGATCGGCGCGAACTTTGCCTCGCTGGTGCTGGGCTTTCCCACCGTGCTGATGTCCCCGCTAGCGTTCCTCTCGCGTCCGGCCAGCTGGATGCGCGCGATCCACCGCCACCGCGGCACCATGTCGGGCGGGCCGAACTTCTCCTTCGAACTTTGCCTGCGGCGAATATCGGACGAGGACATGGAGGGCATCGATCTCTCCTCGTGGCGGTTCGCGTTCAACGCGGCCGAGCCGGTGAGTCCGGAAACGATCATCGAGTTCGAAAAGCGCTTCGGCAAGTTCGGGCTGCGCAAAAACTGCCTCTCGCCTTCCTACGGCCTGGCCGAATCGTCGGTAGGCGTGGCGATCACGGTCCCGGGCAGCCCGTGGCGCGCGGACCGTCTTGACCGCGAGCGTTTCACGCGCTCAGGCGAGGCCGTCGAAGCAACGCCGGAAGACCCCTCGCCGCTGATCGTGATCGGCTGCGGCACACCGATCCCCGGCCACGACATCCGCACAGTCGACGGCGCCGGGCTGGAACTGCCGGACCGGCAGGAAGGTTTGCTGCAGTTTCGCGGCCCGTCTTCGACTTCAGGCTACTACCGCAACCCGGAGGCGACCAAGACGTTGTTCGATGGCGAGTGGGTCAACACCGGCGACCGCGCCTACCTCTCCGAGGGCGTGCTGTTTCTCACAGGACGCGAGAAGGACATCATCATCCGCGGCGGGCGCAACATCAGCCCTTACGAACTCGAGCAGGCGGTGGGCGACCTGGCCGGCGTCCGCCGCGGCTGCGTCGCGGTGTTCGGCAGCCGGGACCCCGAGGCCGGCACCGAGCGCGTGGTCGTGCTGGCGGAAATGCGCGACCGTGATGCCTCGCGCCATGAAGACCTCAAGCGCATGATCAACGACCTCGCCGTGGGCCTGCTTGGCGGGCCCGCGGACGACATCGTGCTCGCGCCGCCGGGCACCGTTCCGAAAACCTCCAGTGGCAAGATCCGCCGCGTCGCTGCGCGCGAGTACTACGAACGCGGGCCTTCGGCCGTGAAGCCGCAGGCGGTGTGGATGCAGTTCGCGCGCCTGATGCTCGCGGGCGCCATGCCGCAGCTGCGCCGCGGCCTGCGCACTGTGGTGGGAGGGCTTTTCGCGCTGCGCGGCTACCTCGCGTTCACGCTGCTTTTTCCCTGGGCGCTGCTCGCCGCGCTGCTCGCACCGGGCCGGATCTGCTGGAACGTCGGCAAGGGCGTAGCGAAGTGGTTCCTGATTCTCTCCGGCCTCCCGGTAGCGACGCGCGGCCTGGAGCACCTGCAGACCAGCACGCCGGTCGTTCTTGCGGTCAACCACACCAGTTACCTCGACGCGCTGGTGCTGCTGTCGCTGCTCGAGTACCGGGGCTACGCGTTCGTCGCCAAGCGCGAGTTCAGGGACAACCCGCTGATGCGCGCCCTGCTCTCGGGGTTCGGCACCCAGTTCATCGAGCGCTTCGACGTGGCAAAGAGCGCGGAACACGCCTCCGAACTTGGCGAGGCGGCAAAGCGCGGGGTTTCGCTGGTCGTGTTCCCGGAGGGCACACTTACGCGCCATACGGGCCTGATGGATTTTCGCACCGGCGCGTTCCAGGCCGCGGCGCAGGCCGGCATCCCGGTCGTGCCGGTGGCCCTGCGCGGCGTCCGTTCGGTGCTGCGCGACGGCACCTGGTACCTGCGCCGCGCGGCCGTCTCGGTGACGGTCGGCGCACCGATCGCCGCCGATGGCGTGGACTGGGCGGCGGCGGTCAGGCTGCGTGATGCCGTGCGCGCGGAAATCCTGCGGTCGTGCGGTGAACCGGATATCGGCACCGAGCGGCGCTGAGCCGCAATCCGGCCTGAGGACGCTCACTCGCGGTGTGGACGCTGACCCGCGGGGTCAGGCCGCCGTCGCGAACGAGTAGATGACCCGCACGTGCTCGGGCGTGAGCCACTCCTCGAGCTGGTTGAGGAGTTGTTCGTCGGGACGCACCCGCCACTCCGGCCCGAGCGCGACATCGACCCGCGCGGTGCCGTTGTGATAATCGACGATCACCGGGCAGCCACCGTTCGAACCGTTCGAACCGTTCGAACCGTTCGAACCATTCGAACCATTGGCCGCGGCCCGGAACGGCGCGAGGTAGTCCTTGAGCTTCTTCGCGTCGGCCTGCCCGTTGATGTCCAGGCGCAGGTTCTGCGCATACCGGCTACGCAGCGCGGCGAGATCGAGCAGTTCCTCCGCCGCGACACGCAGGCCGCCAAATGATTCATCGCGCGGCGTCTGCACCTTGCAGACTGCGACCAGCAGCGCGTCTTCCTTCAGCTTGTCGCGGTGCCGGTCGAACAACTCGCTGAACACGGTGATCTCGGCCTGCGCCGTGCCGTCGTCTAGCACGATCACGACCATCTTGCCGCGCCGGGTCATTTGCACTCGCAGCGATGCAATGACTCCCGCGAGCCAGACCGTACCCTGCGTGGGCGCAAGCTTCGCCAGCGGGGTGTGCGCGAATCCCTCGAGGTCGCGCGCGTAGGCATTGAACAGGTGTCCGGAAAGCGTGAAGCCCAGCGCCGTCTTTTCCTCCAGCAACCGCTGCTTCATATCCCAGGACTTGGCCTCGATCAGGCGGAAGGCCGCGCCGCGCGACTCGGCGGGGTCGCCAAACAGGCTCTCCTGCGAGGCCTGGCGTTCGTCCTGCTCGGCTGCCTCCATCGCCAGGCCCACCGAGGCCAGCAGGCTCGCACGGTTCGCTTCGATGGCATCGAACGCCCCGGCACGAACCATCGCCTCGATCGCGCGCCGGTTGACGAGGCGCCGGTCGACCCGCCGGCAGAAATCAAACAGGCCGGTGAACGGGCCGTCCGACTTGCGCGTCGCGATGATCCCCTCGATCGCGGAGCGGCCGGTGCCGCGGATGCCGCCCAGCCCGTAGCGGATCGTGCTTGCGTTGATCGGCGTGAAGCGGTAGTCCGATGCGTTGACATCCGGCGGCAGGATAGCCAGGCCGTTGGCGAGGCTGTCCTTGTGAAGCGTGCGTACCTTGTCGGTGTCGTCCATCACGGCGGACAAGTTGGCCGCCAGAAAGGCTGCAGCGTGGTGAGTCTTCAGGTAGGCCGTATGGTAGGCAACCAGCGCGTAGGCCGCGGCGTGCGACTTGTTGAAGCCGTAGCCCGCGAACTTCTCCATGTAGTCGAAGATCTCGTTCGCCTTGTTTGCGCCGATCCCCTTGTCCTTTGCGCCGCTGACGAAGATCTCGCGCTGCTCGGCCATCTCCTCGGCATTCTTCTTGCCCATCGCTCGGCGCAAGAGGTCGGCACCGCCGAGCGAATACCCGGCGCAGACCTGCGCAGCCTGCATCACCTGCTCCTGGTACACCATGACCCCGTAGGTCGGCTCGAGGATGGGTACGAGCAGCGGGTGCAGGTACTCAAAGCGCTTGCCGTGCTTGCGCTCGATATAGTCAGGAATCAGGTCCATCGGCCCCGGCCGGTAGAGCGCCACCAGCGCGATGATGTCTTCGAATCGGTCGGGCCTCGCCTTGCGGATCATGTCGCGCATCCCGCTGGATTCCAGCTGGAACACGGCCGCCGTGTTGCCCGCGGACAGCAGCTTGTAGCTCGCAGGGTCGTCGAGCGGGATTTTTTCGAGGTCGAATTCGGCGTCGCCATCGACGCTGCCGAGCAGCTTCACGTAGCGCACCGCCCAGTCGAGCACCGTGAGGGTCGTCAAGCCGAGGAAGTCGAACTTCACCAGCCCCACGGCTTCGACGTCGTCCTTGTCCAGTTGCGAGATGACGTTCTCGGTGCCCTCGGCGGCATACAGCGGGCAGAAATCGGTCAGCTTGCCGGGCGCGATCAGCACGCCGCCTGCATGCATGCCCACGTTGCGCGTGAGGCCCTCGAGTTTGCCACCGAGCTCGAGCAGTTCGCGCACTTCGTCCTCGTTCTCTTCGCGCTCCGCGAGCAGCGGCTCCATGCGGCGCGCGTCTTCCAGGGTGATCGTCTTGCCGGGCTGGAACGGGACGAGTTTCGCGATCTGGTCGCAGAAGTTGTAGCCCAGGTCCAGCACCCGGCCACAGTCGCGGATCACCGCGCGCGCGGCCATGGTGCCGAAGGTGGCGATCTGCGACACGCACTCGGCGCCGTACTTTTCGCGCACGTAGCCGATGACCTTGTCACGCCCGTCCTGGCAGAAGTCGATGTCGAAGTCGGGCATCGACACGCGCTCCGGGTTCAGGAACCGCTCAAACAGCAGGTCGTAGCGCAGCGGATCGAGGTCGGTGATACCGAGGGAATACGCCACCAGCGAGCCCGCGCCCGAACCGCGGCCCGGGCCGACCGGCACGCCGTTCGGAAAGCTTGGCTCGCGTACCGCTCGGGCCCAGTTGATGAAGTCGGCCACGATCAGGAAGTAGCCCGGGTAACCCATCTGCAGGATGGTGTCGTTCTCGAAATCCAGGCGCTCGCGGTACCGGGTGGCGGCAGCATCGCGCTCCGCGGCATCTGGAAACAGCTTCTCGAGCCGGGCCGCAAGGCCCTGCGCGCTCTGCGCGCGCAGGAACGATTCGATCGTCTCGCCCTTGGGAATCGGGAACTCCGGCAACTTCGACTTGCCCAGTTCGACCGTGAGATTGCAGCGCCGCGCGATCTCGATCGAATTCTCCAGCGCCTGGGGAATATCGGCAAACAGCGCCGCCATCTCCTCCTGTGTCTTGAAGTACTGCTCCTGGGTGAAGAGTCTCGGCCGCCGCTGGTCGCCGAGCACATAGCCCTGCGAGATGCACACGCGCGCCTCGTGCGCCTTGAAATCGTCGGGCGCAACGAACTGCACCGGGTGCGTCGCAACAACCGGCAGGCCGAGGCCGCAGGCAAGCTCCACCGTGCGTGCCACCAGTGTCTCGGTCTGCGGATGGCCCGCGCGCTGCAATTCGAGATAGAAGCGCCCGGGAAACAGCGCCGCCCATTCCTTCGCCAGCTTTTCCGCGGCTGCGCGATTCTCGGAGAGCAACGCCTGGCCGATGTCGCCCAGCGCCGCGCCGGATAAGGCGATCAGCCCCTCGGTGCCGCCGCCGTCACCATGGGCCAGCCATTGCCGGTCGATCTCGGCGCGCGCGCGATGCTGGTTGGTCAGCCAGGCGCGCGACAGCAGTTCGCACAGCCGCAGGTACCCCTTGCGCGAGGCGACCAGCAGCAGGATGCGCGAAGGCTTGTCGCGATCGGCCGGGTTCTGCACCCAGCAGTCGGCGCCGATCAGCGGCTTGACGCCGCCCGCGCGGGCCGCCTTGTAGAACTTCACCAGGCCGAACAGGTTGCCGGCGTCGGTCAGCGCCAGCGCGGGCATGCCGTCGGCCACCGCGCGCGTCACCGCTTCGTCGATGCGGACGATCCCGTCCGTCACCGAGTACTCGCTGTGCAGCCTGAGATGGACGAAGCGTGGCGTGTTCATGGGGGATGGAAAATTTTACCACCCGCACCTCCTCGCGGCGCTGCGATAATTGCCACGATGCAACCTTCGCCGTTGAGTAAACCGCCGTTGCGTACACCGCCGTTGAGTAAACACCTGCGCCCTCGCGAAGGGCTCGCCCTGCTCGCGCTGCTGTTCGGCGCCGTGTGCATCGCGCTGTCACCGATTTTCGTGCGCGTGTCGGAAACCGGCCCCACGGCGACCGCGTTCTGGAGGGTGGCGCTCGCCCTGCCGGTGCTGTGGCCGATGTACATGCTCTTCGACCGGCGCGCTGCGCCCGTTGTCCCGGACAGGTCAATGCGCTGGCTGCTCCTCGCCGCGGGCCTCGCGTTCAGCGGCGACCTCTTTTTCTGGCATTTCTCGGTCAAGTTCACCTCGGTGGCGAACTCCACCCTGCTCGCTAACCTCGCCTCGATCTTTGTCACGCTCGCGGCGTGGATGTTCTTTCGCCAGAAGCCGAGCCGGATGTTTCTCGCCGGCCTCGTCACCGCGCTTGCCGGGGTGGGCATGCTGGTCAGCACCAGCGTGAAGTTCTCCTCCACCGCGCTACTTGGCGATGCGTTCGGCCTCATCACCGCCCTGTTCTACGCCTGGTACCTGCTCACAGTAAAAGGCCTGCGCGACCGCGGTGTGGCAACCCTGCGCCTGATGGCCGTCACCACCGCGATCACCGCGCTGGTACTGCTGCCGGTCGCGCTCGCCACCGGCGAGCAGATGCTGCCGGTCAGCGCGGAAGGCTGGTGGAAGCTGGTCGGTATAGCGCTGATCTCGCATGCCTGCGGGCAGGGGCTGATCGCGTACGCGCTCGCTCACCTGCCGGCATCGTTCTCGTCAGTCAGCCTGTTGTTGCAGCCGGTGATGGCGGGCGTGTTCGCGTGGGTGCTGCTGGGAGAGCCGCTGGTCGCGCTGCAGATTGCAGGTGGCGGGGTGGTGCTGGTGGGGATTTATCTGGCGCGCAGAGGGTCGTAGCAGGAGTGCCGGTTTTCTCTAGAGCGTACCGATATCGATACATAAACTGGCAGGAGAGCAGCTCGTGGAGCCGGCCTCGCGCAACAAATCTTTAAGATTTACAGCTTAGCCGACGGCCCGTGTGCTACACGACGACGGTCTGTTCGCCGTCAACGTGCTTCTCGATGCAACCGATCTCCCACACTGCCTCGCCCGCATCCGAAAGCAGCTTCGCAGCCTGCGCCGCATCCACCGCCGCAACCACGATCACCATCCCGATCCCGCAATTGAACACCCGGTGCATCTCGTCCTCGGCGACCCCGCCCTCGGACTTCAGCCACTCGAACAACGCCGGCCGCGGCCAGGACTTGCCGTCGATCACCGCGCGCGTCCCCTCGGGCAGCACCCGCGGCACGTTGCCGGTGATCCCGCCGCCGGTGATGTGCGCGAGACCCTTGACCGGCAGCGCGGCCATCAGCGCAAGCGCGGACTTCACGTAGATGCGCGTCGGCTCCAGCAGCACGTCCGCAAGCGGCCGGCCGTGGAAGTCCGCGTTAAGGTCGGGCTTCGCGCGCTCGAGGATCTTCCTCACCAGCGAATAACCGTTCGAATGCGCACCGCTGGAGGCCAACCCCAGCACCACATCGCCGGGCGCGATCGTTTTTCCGGTGATGATCTTCGCTTTCTCCACCACCCCGACACAGAAGCCCGCGAGGTCGTATTCCCCCTCTGGATACATCCCCGGCATCTCGGCGGTCTCCCCGCCGATCAACGCGCAGCCCGCGAGTTCACAGCCTTGCGCGATGCCCTTGATGACATCCGCGGCGACCGCGTTTTCGAGCCTGCCGCAGGCAAAGTAATCCAGAAAGAACAGCGGCTCGGCGCCCTGCACCAGCACGTCATTGACGCTCATGCCGACGAGGTCGATGCCCACCGTGTCGTGGCGACCTAAGGCGAACGCCAGTTTCAGCTTGGTGCCCACCCCGTCGGTGCCCGACACCAGCACCGGCTCGCGGTATTTCTTCGGGATCTCCATCAGCGCGCCGAACCCGCCGATTCCGGCGAGCACTTCGGGGCGCATGGTGCGCCGGGCGAACGGCTTGATGGCCTCGACAAGGGCGTCGCCCGCGTCGATATCGACACCTGCGTCGCGGTAGGACAGGCCTTTGCTCATGCTCGAACCAGAGGGGAAGACGCCTATCCGGCGTGTTAGAGTTGCGGGCTACGCGTTACGCGATTTTCCTCTCGCATTTTACTTCAAATGAACGGCATCGGCTTCGCGAATCCGCGGGTGTGGGCTTGGCTTGCAATCTCCCTTGTCGTCGCCTGGCTGGTCTGGCTGCTCTCGCCGATCCTTGCGCCGTTCCTGGCCGGCGCGATCCTTGCCTACGTCCTGAACCCGCTGGTCAACCGCCTGTGCGGGCGCTTCCTCGGCCGCAGCGCCGCGGTCGTCCTGGTGATGATCTTCGTGATCGTGGTCCTGGTTGCGCTGCTGCTGGTCGTGCTGCCGCTGTTCTACAAGGAAGCGCGCATGATGTTCGAGCGCCTGCCCGACTTCCTGACCTGGCTGAACAACCACGGAGCACCTCTGTTGCAGGAGCACTTCGGCATCTCGATCGTCTTCGACCGCGAATCGCTCAAGCTGTTCACCACGCAGTTCCTGCAGTCCAACCGCGGCCTGGTGCAGCAACTGCTCGGCTCGCTGCAGATCGGCGGGCTCGCGCTGCTCGGCTTCCTGATCAACCTGCTGCTGGTGCCGGTGGTGCTGTTCTATCTGCTGCGCGACTGGAACCTGATCGTCGCGAGGATCGAAAACGCGATCCCGCGCGAACGCCACGCGCTGGTGGTCCGCATCGCCGGCGAGATCGACGCGGTGCTCGCCGAGTTCCTGCGCGGGCAGCTGCTGGTGATCGTGGTCATGGTGCTGTTCTATTCGATCGCGCTGTGGATGACCGACCTGGAGTTCGCGCTGCCGATCGGCATCATCACGGGAGGGCTGGTGTTCCTGCCCTACATCGGCGCATTCATCGGCACCGTGCTGGGCACCATCGCCGCGCTGCTGCAGTTCGACAGCTTTACCGGGGTGCTCTTTGTCTGGCTCGCATTCGCTCTCGGGCAGACGCTGGAGGGAACCCTGGTGACGCCGATGCTGGTGGGCAAGCGCATCGGCCTGCACCCGGTCGCGGTGATCTTCTCGCTGCTCGCGTTCGGCCAGGTCTTCGGTTTCTTCGGCGTGCTGCTCGCGCTCCCGGCAAGCGCCGCCCTGCTGGTCGGGATGCGGCACCTGGGCGCGGCTTATCTTTCCAGCAACCTGTACGGCGGGACGCAGGAAAAGGACTCTGCCAGGTGAGCATGCGGCAGCTGGTCCTCGAAATCTCGCCGCAACCCGAGCCGACGTTCGCAGGCTTCGTCGTCGGGGACAACGCCGAATTGCTCGACAGCCTGCGCGCGCTGGCCGCCGGGCGCCTGGCCGAATCGGTGGTCTACCTGTGGGGCGCGCCGGGATCGGGCCGCAGCCATCTTCTAGGCGCCACGTTGCACGCGGCGGGCGACCCTGCCCGCTTGGTCGTCGCCGACGACGTGGACACCCTCGACGCCCCGGGACAGGTCGCGCTGTTCAACCGGATCAACGAAGTGCGCGAAGCGCGCGCCGACCGCGTCGCGGACACCGTCCTCGCCGTCGGGCCGCTCCCGCCCGCGCAACTCGGCCTGCGTGACGACCTCAGGAGCCGCCTGGCCTGGGGGCTGGTCTACGAGGTCAAGCCGCTGAGCGACGCGGACAAGGCGGCCTACCTGCGCGATGCGGCCGCGCGACGCGGGATGCGGATTCCCGACGAGGTCGTGAACTACCTGCTGACTCACGTGCGCCGCGACCTGCATTCGCTCGTCGCGATTCTTTCGCACCTCGACACCTATTCGCTTTCCCGCCAGCGCCCGGTCACGATTCCGCTCGTGCGCGAAGCGCTCGCTGACACCGAGTGACGCCCGTGAGCCTGACGCTGTTCGACCTCGACAACACCCTGCTCCAGGGCGACAGCGATTACGAGTGGGGCCAGTTCCTGATCGACCGCGGCATCCTCGATCGTGACGAGTACGAGGCGCGCAACAATGCGTTTTTCGAGCAGTACAAGGCCGGCACGCTGGACATCGAGGCGTACCTCGAGTTCGCGCTCGAGCCGCTGGCGCGCCACACTGCGGAAGACCTTGCGCGCTGGCATGCGGAGTTCATGGAAACCCGCATCCGCCCCATGATCGGGCGCCCGGCGACCGAGCTGGTGCGCCGTCACCTCGACGCGGGGGACCTCTGCGCGGTGGTTACCGCCACCAACAGTTTCGTCACGGCCCCGATCGCCGAAGCCTTCGGGATCCGTAACCTTATCGCCACCGAGCCTGAGCGGGAGAACGGCCGCTTTACCGGACGGGTGGAGGGCACCCCCTGCTTTCGCGAAGGCAAAATTGTGCGGGTAAGGGACTGGCTTGCCGGACTGGGGAGCACGCTTGAAGATTATGCGCACAGCACCTTCTACAGCGACTCGCAGAACGACCTGCCCCTGCTTTCTCTGGTAAAACAGCCTGTGGTGGTCGACCCGGACCCGACGCTGGCCGCCGAGGCGGCACGCCGGGGCTGGCCCGTGATCTCACTACGATAGAATCCCAGGAGGCATGATCAAGAAGTTCATCCGCAAGGTGCTCGGCCTCAAGGCCGCCGGCCCGAAACGCGTCCCGCGCGCCAAACACGGCATCGACCGCAATGGCATCAGCCCTGCCGCCCTCAAAGTGTGCGGCGTGCTGCACGAGGCCGGCTTTTCTGCGTATGTCGTCGGTGGCGCCGTGCGCGACCTGCTGCTTGGCGCCACGCCCAAGGACTACGACGTCGCGACCGATGCGCGGCCGGAACAAGTGAAGCCGCTTTTCCGGCGGGCCATCCTCATCGGCCGGCGCTTTCGCATCGTCCACGTCATTCTCAACCAGGAAACCGTCGAGGTATCGACCTTCCGCGCGGCCGACACGGGTGAAACGCAGAAGGACGCGCACGGGCGGGTGCTGCGCGACAACGTGTTCGGCACGCTGGAGGAGGATGCGCGGAGGCGCGATTTCTCGGTGAATGCGCTCTACTACGATCCCGCCACCGAGGAAGTGATCGACTATCACGAAGGCCTCTCGGACCTGAAGAAGCGGACCATGCGCGCCATTGGCGAACCGGCAGAACGCTACCGGGAGGATCCGGTGCGCATGCTGCGCGCCGTGCGCCTTGCGGCCAAGCTTGGGCTGTCGATCGAGGCCGGCTCGCGCGCGCCGATCAAGAAGCTCGCACCGCTGATCGGCAACGTTCCCGCCGCGCGCCTGTTCGACGAGATGCTGAAGCTCCTGCTTTCGGGTCATGCGAGCGCATGCGTGCGCCGCCTGCGCGACGAAGGCTTGTCCCAAGGCCTGCTGCCGCTGCTCGACGTGATCCTCGACCAGCCGCTGGGCGAGCGCTTCGTGACGCTCGCCCTCGCCCAGACCGACGAACGGATCAAGACGGAGCGCTCGGTGTCGCCCGCGTTCCTGTTCGCAGCGTTGCTCTGGCACGAGGTCCTTGCGGCATCAAAGGCGCGTGAAAAGAAGGGCGAACGCGCGCTTACCGCGCTCGAGGCCGCGATGGACGAAGTGCTCGAGACCCAGTGCGAGAAACTGGCCATCACGCGCAAGCTCACGACCACGATGCGCGAGGTCTGGGGAATGCAGTCGCGCTTCGAGCAGCGCTCCGGTTCGCGGCCCTACCGGCTGCTTGAATCACCCCGGTTCCGCATGGCATACGACTTCCTCGCACTGCGCGCCGCCAGCGGTGAAGTCCCGGAGGAACTGGAAATCTGGTGGCGCTCGTTCCAGAGCGCCGAAGAAGAAACGCGCAAGGCCATGCTGTTGCCCGACAGTGGCCCGAAGACGCGCCGCCGGCGCCGGCGCAAGAAGCCTGCCGACGGTGCCGGCCAGGCCTCGGGGAAAGAGTACGACACGGAGTCCGAACCCGACGCGTGAGCGGGCGCGGGAAGATCCGGATGAAGTCGAGCGCGTTCGTCGGCCTGGGCGCCAACCTGGACAGCCCGGACACACAGGTGAGGCGCGCCCTCGACGAGCTGGCACGGTTGCCGGACTCATCCCTCGAAGCACGCTCATCGCTCTGGCGCTCGGCACCAGTGGGTTACGCGGCACAGCCGGATTTCATCAACGCAGTGGCTAAACTCGATACCGGGTTGTCCCCGGAAGTTCTGCTGCGCGAGCTGCAGCGGATCGAATCGGCGCATGCGCGCGCGCGCAGCTTTCCAAATGCCCCCCGGACCCTTGACCTGGACTTGCTGCTCTACGGCGAAGAAGTGCGTGTGACGCCGGCACTCACGCTGCCGCACCCGCGCATGCACGAGCGCGCGTTCGTCCTCAAGCCGCTGCTTGAGATCGCACCGCTGGCTGTGATTCCTGGCCACGGCACCGCCGCTGCCTGCCTGGCCGCGCTGGACGCCCAGGACTGCGAAAAAGCGGACTGACTCCGGACACCGGCGCGTGGCGTCCGGGGGGCCGCGGCAAGGTATATTCCGCCTTGCGTGGAAAACCTTAAATACATCGTCGTCGAAGGGCCGATCGGCGTCGGCAAGACAAGCCTGGCGAAAAAGCTGGCCGGCCGGTTGTCTGCCGAGATGCTGCTCGAGCAGCCGATGGAGAACCCGTTTCTCGCCCGGTTTTACGAAGACATGGCGCGGTTTGCGCTACCTACGCAGTTGTTCTTCCTGTTCCAGCGCGCCAAGCAACTCGAACCCCTCGCCCAGCTCGATATGTTCAGCCACGTCACGGTGGCGGATTTCCTGCTGGACAAGGACCCGCTTTTCGCCCGTATCACGCTGTCCGGCGAGGAGCTGTCGCTGTACGACCGGATTTTCGACACGCTCAAGCCACAGGCCCCGCAACCCGACCTCGTGATCTACCTGCAGGCGCAGCCCGACACGCTGATCAGCCGGGTGCGCCGCCGCAACGTCGATTTCGAGCGTCAGGTCAGCGAGGAGTATCTCGCCCTGCTCGCAGAGACTTACACCCGCTTCTTCTACCACTACACCGGCGCGCCGGTGCTGATCGTGAATTCCGAGAACCTGAATTTCGTCGACCGCGAGGAAGACCTGGACCTCCTGATGCACCGGATCGCAACCATGCGCAGCCGGCGGGAATTTTTCAACAGCGGCGGCTGAACAGGCCCGAACCCAGGAACGGCGTCAGATGCTGATTGCCAGATCGATTGCAGAGCTGCGCGCAGCACGCGCGAAACTCGGCGCGCTTGCTTTTGTCCCGACCATGGGCAGCCTGCACGCCGGGCATATCGCGCTGGTAAAACTTGCGCGTGTGCATGCAGCACACGTCGCCGCCAGCATCTTCGTCAACCGCCTGCAGTTCGCCCCCGGAGAAGATTTCGAAAGCTATCCACGCACCTTCGAAAACGACTGCGACATGCTGCGCGCCGAAGGTGTGGAGCTGCTGTTTGCGCCCGACGAGCGCGTTCTCTACCCACAGCCGCAGAGCTTCATCGTCACGCCGCCGGCGTTCGCCGAGGAACTCGAAGGCGCGTTCCGTCCACGCTTCTTCCATGGCGTGGCCACGGTCGTCCTCAAGCTGCTGAACTGCGTGCAGCCCGATGTCGCGGTCTTTGGCAAGAAGGACTTCCAGCAGCTGATGGTCGTGCGCAGCATGGTGGAGCAGTTCGATCTTCCGCTGCGCATCGTGGCGGGCGAGACCGTGCGCGAGGCCGATGGACTGGCGATGAGTTCGCGCAATGCCTACCTTTCCACGCAAGAGCGCGCCGCAGCGCCGCGCCTGCACGCCGAACTGGCGGCGCTAAAACAGCGTGTGCTCGGCGGGGCGAATGCGTTCGAAGCGCTGTGCGCCGAGGCCGTGCGCAACCTTGCCGAGGCCGGCTGGAAGCCCGACTACATCTCCGTGCGGCGGTCCGCCGACTTCGCACCAGCCACGGCGAACGACGCGCAAAAGGTCGTGCTGGGCGCAGCCCGCCTGGGCGCGACACGGCTGATAGACAATCTGGAGTTCTGAGCACGCGCGGCTGCGGACCCGGCGGCGCGCCGGCGCAGTTCAACTCGCGCTGTTCAGCCCGCGCAGTTCATCCAGGATAGGGGTCGAAGGTCAGCGACTCAACCGGGCAAGCCATCGCCTTTGCGATCTGGTCCATCGCGTCATCGGTAATGGCCACTGGCTGGAAATCGGCCTCCCCTCCCTTGGACGTGATGAAGGTCTTCGCGTCCGATTCCGTAGTCCAGGTCACGACAGGATCCGGCGACACTCCGTCGATCTGGCGGCAGATTGGAAAGCCGTCGGTCTTGTAGACAATTGCGTACATTCGTATCCCCCGTGCGGCGTACCCGATATTTGTCCGGGTTCCAAAACTTTAACCCATGTGGAGTGTTCTTTCCACCGTCAGTGCGTCCGGTTCAGTATCCTGCGACGCTTCCGTCGCCACGAGGGTCGAATCCTCCCTCCAGCACACCGTTCGGATGCCGCACAAGCGCGCCGGCGTGTCCCATCGTTTCTTCGAAATCTCCCAGCACTTCAACATCATGGCCACGGGATCGCAGGTCTTCTATGAGCGCGGCACCAATACGCGCTTCGAGCTTGAGCGTCTCGGATGCCGATCCCCAGGTGCGGCCCAGCAGCCAGCGCGGCGCGCTGATTGCACGCTGCACGGTCTGGTTGAAGACCGCGTAGCGCGTAAATACCGCTGCCTGCGTCTGCGGCTGCCCGTCACCGCCCATGGTGCCGTACACCATTGTCCGCCCGTCACGCAACCGGGCCAGCGCCGGATTCAGTGTATGAAACGGTTTCTTGCCGGGCCGCAGGCAATTCACGGCAGCCTCGTCCAGCGAGAAGCTGCAGCCCCGGTTCTGCCAGTTGATCTGCGATCCGGGAAGCACCAGGCCGGAACCGAACTCATGATAGATGCTCTGGATGAAACTCACGGCGCGGCCTTCGCCGTCGATCACGCCCATCCAGACCGTTCCGCCGGGCTTCGATTTACCGCCCCAGGGCAGCGCTTTCTTCATGTCGATGCGGCTGGCAAGCGCGCCAAGGCGGGCATCCTCGAGCAGCGACTGGGGCGCGAGCGTCATATGCGCCGGGTCGGTCACATGCCGGTCGCGAATCTCCAGGAATGCCTGCTTGGTCGACTCGACGATCGCGTGCACGTGGTCCGCACTGTCCGCTTCGAGCTTCGCGAGCCCGAGCCGATCGAGGATCCCCAAGATCGCCAGCGAGATCACGCCCTGGGTAGGCGGGGTCATGTTGTAGAGCGTTCCGGTCGAATGCGCGAGCTGCAACGGCTCGACTTCGCGCGCGACATAGGCTTCGAGGTCGGCCAGCACCAGGGGACTTCCGGCGGCCGCAAGATCCTTCGCGATGGCGCGCGCGAGTTCGCCGCGATAGAAATCGCCGAGCCCCGCCCGCGCGAGTTGCTGCATCGTCGCGGCCAGCTGTTTCTGCACGAACAGGGCCCCGCGCAACGGCGGTTCCCCTTCCGGCATGAAACGTCCCGAAAAGCCGGGCACGCCTTCCAGTTCGGCGCGCTTACCGCGCGTGTTCAGCTCCTGGCTCAGCGTGACCGGCACACCGCGCTCGGCGTAGTAGATCGAGTCGGCCAGCAGGCGCGCAAGGGGCAGGCTGCCGCCGCAGCGCGCGCGCGAAATCCCCAGCGCACAGTCCCAACCGGCAATCGTGCCGGCAACGGTGTTCGCGGCCGGCGCGCCCCTGGGCGGGATCGAATCGAGACCCTGCGCTTTGTAATAGGCAATCGTAGCTGCCGCCGCCGCGGGCCCGCAAGCGTCGATGGCGACGGGCTTCTCGCCGGGAATCGAAACCAGCCAGAACGCATCACCGCCGATTCCAGTCATGTGCGGATACACGACCGCGATGGTCGCGGCCGCCGACACCATCGCCTCGATGGCATTGCCGCCTTCACGCAGCACCGCAGTGGCGGACTGCG
This sequence comes from Burkholderiales bacterium, assembly GCA_038211455.1. Lineage (GTDB taxonomy): Bacteria > Pseudomonadota > Gammaproteobacteria > Burkholderiales > SG8-39 > SZAS-79. The sequence goes on along the minus strand of JBBQVP010000005.1, from coordinate 32,760 downwards.
CGGCAAGCGAATGCGAGGCCACGGCAATCCCGCGCCGCGCCAGACTTGTATTAATCATGTCATTCCTGCGGGTGTTCAGGCGAAGACGCGGATATTCCCGGTTTGGCAGCATCCACGCAAGCGCCCTGCGCTGCCTGCACTACAATTGCCCTTGAGCCCACCATCCTCGCGGAGAGCGGCATGGCCGAAAAGAATCCCGACGAGCAGTTCTTCGTATCCGACATGTTCCGCGGCAAGGAAGGCGGCCCGCGCGCCAGGAAGAACCTCGGAAGCGTGCGCGAGACGGCGCGGGAAACGCCGATCTACAGGGAATGCGACGTGCTCGTCGCCGGTGGCGGACCGGCCGGCACCGCGGCTGCCGCGGCGGCTGCGCGCATGGGCGCCGATGTTGTCCTGCTCGAACGCTACAACCACCTCGGCGGCCTGTCGACCGGCGGCCTGGTGATCTGGATCGACCGGATGACGGACTGGGACGGTCGCCTGGTGATCCGCGGATTTGCAGAAGAAATCTTCGCGCGCCTTCCCGCGGGCGCCGTCGCGGGGCCAGACCCGCGCGAGTGGGGTTCGCGCGACGCGGATCGCGCCGCCTACTGGTCGCAGCGCACGAGCGCGTTCCACGGCGTGGTGACCTGGTCGCCGACGCTCGACCCGGAGCGGCTCAAGCTGCTGTCCCAGGACTTGCTGCTCGAGCGCAAGGTCCACCTCGTGCATCACGCCTGGATCGCCGCGCCGATCGTCGAGGAGGGCAAAGTCTGCGGTGCAATTTTCGAAAGCAAGTCCGGACGCCAGGCGGTGCGCGCCAGGGTCGTGGTCGATGCCACGGGCGATGGCGACCTGCACGCTGGCGCCGGTGCGCGCTGCGAGACGGACATCGAAGAGGACGACATCCACCACTGCATGAACACCTCGTGGCTGTTCGGCGGCGTCGACATGGATCGCTGGATCAACTTCAAGGTGGGAAGCCCGGACCAGTTCGCCCAGTTCATGCAGCACGGGCGCGAAAAGCTGCGCTTTTTTGAAAAACCATTCGTGTCCTGGCGCAACGACATTGCTCTCTACATGGGGCCGCGGCAGTCGGGTTTCTCGGCGCTCGACGTCGACGACCTGACCACGGTGGAGATCCGCTCGCGCGATCTGATGGCGCAGCACCTCGAGTTTTACCGCAGCCACGCGCCGGGCTTTGAGAACGCCTACCTGCTGTACGGTGCGCCGCAGCTCGGGGTTCGCCATGCGCGCCGGCTCGCGGGCGTCTCGCGCGTCTCGCGAGCGCAATGGCCTACCGGGCTGGTCCATCCCGATGAGATCGGCGTATCACCCTGCCTGTCGCCTAAGTTCCCGAACATCTCGATCCCCTATGGGAGCCTCGTTCCCGAGGCACTGGATGGTGTGCTGGCCTGCGGCCGACACATCGCCTGCGACGCGACCTCGCATTCGTTTCTGCGCGAGATCCCGCAGTGCTGGCTCACGGGGCAGGCAGCCGGGACCGCCGCCGCCATTGCCGCGAATCGCGGCCTTGCGCCGCGCGCGATCGACATCCGCGAACTGCAACGCGCGCTCCTGTCCCAGGGTAGCTACCTGCGGCCTGCCGAAGACGCCGCGGCTGCCTGAGCGCCGCCCGGGCATTTACCCCGCTGTCCTGCCGTGTCGTTGGCGCGCAACAGGACGACTCAATCCACGCCGGGATTGTAAGAATCTGTCATTGCACAACCCTTCGAAGCCGCGTCTAATTGTTTTCGGAAGTGTCCGAATCATCAGGGTTTTCCTGAATTTCGGGCAACGGCAATAGCCCCCGGGGGGGCTCAAATCGAAGGGAGTGAATCATGAGCAATATGCACGAAGTTAAGTTTCTCGATTCGGGTTTGCGTTCGGCTTGTGGCAAGAAATACAGGCAGCTTGATTTCGAGTTTGAACCGGCAGATGGCATCCTGTGGGGGCTGATGAACCCGCAGGGAACACCCTGCTTCAACCTTGGCCTGCTGAACGATATCAACAGGCACGACGAAGCGCTCAGGGCCAACGGCGGTCGCATCAACTGGGAAGGCGAGATGCGCAGCGTGAACTACTATGTCGCGGCGTCACGCGTACCGAAGGTGTTCGGGCTGGGCGGAGATCTTGCCCTGTTCCTGCTGCTGATCAAGGCCCGCGACCGGGAGGCGCTCGCGCACTACGCGCGGCTGTGCATAGACAACGTCCATGCGCGCATCCGCAACTACGACAGCCCGACGCTCACGACGATCTCGCTGGTCCAGGGGGATGCCTTGGGTGGCGGTTTCGAGACGGCATTGTCCTCGGATGTGATCATCGCCGAAGAATCGGCGCAGATGGGCCTGCCCGAAATCCTGTTCAACCTGTTTCCGGGAATGGGCGCCTACAGCCTGCTCGCGCGGCGCATCGGCATGCGCGCGGCCGAGGACCTGATCCTTTCGGGCAAAGTGCTGCCGGCAAGAACGCTGCACGCGATGGGGCTGGTGGATGTCGTCGCGCCCGACGGCAGCGGCGAGAGCGCAGTGCACGAATGGATCGCCAAACAGGCCCGTCGGCGCAACGGCATGCAGGGCATCCTGCGCGCGCGGCAGCACGTGTTCCCGATCACGCGCGAGGAGCTCGACGGTATCGCGGACACCTGGGTCGACTGTGCCCTGCGCCTTGACGACCGCGACCTGCGCAAGATGGGAATGATCGTAAGCGCACAGATGCGCCGGATGGAACAGGGCGACGTCAGCGACATCACGGTTGAAGCGCGCGCCGCAAACGAATAGGGGCGCCCCATTGCGGCGCGAGTCGCTTGCTATGCAGAGTCCGGGATGTTGGCGGCGAAACCGCCAGCGCCGAACATTTGCCCGAACTGGTGAAAATTGACGCGCGTCGAGTTGACTATGGCTGCCTGTGCTCCCGGGTCGTCGATCGTCTTCACGAGCTTGTTCAGCTTGGCCATATGATCCTGGTCCATCGACGCGTGAGACGTGAGGAAGCGAAAACCCCCGGTATCCACCTCCCGGCCGATGGCTTTCGCGATCGCACCTGCGACCCGCCCGCCATACACTGAGGAGATGACTTCCAGCTGGTAGAGCATCCCCAGCACCGAGCAGGGATGCTGGCGTTCGGCGCTCCAGTAATTGAACGCGATCACGCTCTGCACAGGCGCGCTGGGCGGGCGCGTATGGGCGGCTTCCACGTCCCCCCCGACGGCACGGATGTCCTCGAGCACCCACTCCTCGTGGCCTTTCTCCTCCTCGATCCTCTCGTACAGTTCGAAGCGCACCGAGCGGAACCGGTCGTCGCATCGGGATGCCGCCGCCGCCATGATCGGGCAGAAGTGCCAGACGATATGGTAGAGGTCGTGAAGGAAGGCGCGGTATTCGGCCAGGCTCAGGCCGTGGTGGATCATCGAATGAATCTTCGGCTCGGCCTCAAGTTCGCGACGGCTTGCGTCAGTGGATTCAATCAGCGCGATGAAGAATGACATGAGCGGAGGCCTCTTCGTTGGGTGGGATTGGAAGGCGGAAGCGGTGCCGAGGGACATTCTATCCCGACCCCGCAGGCCTTATTACCCGCTCCCCCTGCACTTCCCGACCGCGCCTGACCGGTCAGCGGTGCTCAGACAGCCGACTGGCGCTTCTCGTTCAAGTGTCGCAGCAGGGCTTCGCGCGCAGCGGAAAGCTCCTGCTCCAGGGATTTCAGCAGCTGGAGGGACTTGAGCCGCAACTCTGCGTCGGCATATTTTCCCTGGTCATTGCAAATGCGCGTCAGGCGCTCTGCACCCATGCTCGCCGCCGAGCCCTTCATGGCGTGGAGGTGGTTGCGAAACTCGGTGAAATTTTGTACTGCGATCGATTCCTGTACTTTCTTAAGCAGTACCACGTTGTCCGCGACGAATACCTCGATCAGCCTCTCAAGGAAACCCGGTGAACCGAGAGCTTCGAGTTGCGTAAGCGTCTCTTCATTGACCACGGCCATCTGGCTGAACGGGGCGGGCGCCGGCGCTTCGCCGCCGGAGAATACGACCGATCCCGAGGCAGCGCCCCCCGCGCTCTTGGCGACCAGCTCCTGGATGCCCTCAAGCAGGCGGATGGCCTCGATCGGCTTGGGCAGGAAAGCATCTGCCCCCGCATCCATGCACTCCTGCCGCGCATCCGGCGTGACGTCGGCCGAAAGAACGATCACCGGAATATGCTCCAGCCCGCGGCCGGCGAGCCGGATCATCTGCAGTGCCTCGGTGCCGCCCATGCGCGTCATGTTACGGTCGAGCAGCACGATGTCATACGTCGCGCGCTCCATCGCGTCGAGCACCTCGTCCCCGTCGCACACCAGCGTCACCGAGTGGCCACCACGCTCAAGGATCTTTCCGATCACTTCCCGGTTGGTGGGGTTGTCATCGGCGGCCAGCACCCGGCACTTGCGCCCGTTCGCGCCGCGCCGGGCATAGTCTTCCAGCCGGACCACGCCGTCGCGAACCTCGTCGACTGCCGCGACCGAATGCAGCACGTTGAACAGCTGGCGCTTCTCGAACGGCAATTCCAGAACCGCCGAGTAGCCCGCCGACAGCGCGGCAAAACGCTGCACCTGGAGGTTCCGCGGGGTGCACAGGATCGCCGGCGGTGCAGGGCTTGGCGCGGTGCGCTGGAAGCGCTGCGCCACCTGCACGCCACCCGACCCGCTCGCGGCATAGAACAGTGCACTGTGGTAGGGCTGTGCAAGGCTGATTTCCGCGGCGAGCCGCTGGGTGCCCTCCTCGACACTGCCAACCGGTATCCCCAGTGCGCCCCAGGACGCGAGCGCCTCGGACATGGAGGCGAGCTCGGCGCGTGGGAATCCCACGAGCAGGATCCGCGAACCGGAGAGTTCGCCGCTCCCCAGGCCAGGCTGCTCCACCTGCTTTTCCAGCGACACTTCGAACCAGAACGTGCTGCCCAGGCCGACCGCACTCTCCAGGCCGATCCGCCCGCCCATAAGCTCTACCAGCTGGCGCGCGATCGTCGTCCCCAGGCCGGTCCCGCCGAAGCGGCGGGTCGTGGTCTGGTCTGCCTGCGCAAAACTCTCGAAGATGCGCTTCTGCGCCTCCGGCGCGATCCCGATCCCTGTATCACGGATCGAGAACTTCAGCCTGACGAGAGGTCCGGTTTCTTCTTCCGCGGACACGTGGAGCGTGACGCTTCCCTGCTCAGTGAATTTGACGGCGTTGCTCGCCAGGTTGATCAGGATCTGCCGCAGGTGGTGAGGGTCGCCAAGCAATGCCGGCGGCACCTCGGGCATGATCGACACGACAAACTGGACCCGCTTGGCGACCGCCTGCGATGCAACGATCCGGGAGGTGCTGTTGACCAGCGCGTGCAGGTCGAAGGCCGAATGCTCGAGCGTCAGCTTGCCGGCTTCGATCTTGGAGAAATCCAGGACCTCCTCGACCAGGCCCAGCATGATCTGCGAGGAGCCGCGCAGGGTCTGCAGCATGTCGGCCTGCTCGCGCGCGAGCTTCGTGTCGCGCAGCAGGTCTGCCATGCCGATGATCGCGTTCAACGGCGTTCGCATCTCGTGGCTGACCACCGAGATGAAACGGCGCTTCGCCTGGTTGGCGGCCTCGGCGCGGGAAAGCGCGTCGAACATCCGGTTCACCAGCGACAGGACATACAGGCTGAGCACCACCAGGCCGAGCAGCAGGCCCGCCCCTTCGCCCAGACGCGCGCTCCAGTAGGGACTGGTCGCAAGCACCGCGGAGAAACCCGCCGCGCTCAGGCCGAGCGAGAGCAGCAGGTAACGCGGGCCGAAACGGAAGCCGTTCGCAAGCGTCACCCATACATAGACGAGGAACAGCGCAAGGGCGCGCTCCTCGAAAAACCACATGGTCCAGGTCAGCGTCGCAATGTCGGCTGCAAGCGCGATGAAACGGCGCACGTGGGAGATGTTCGACGAAACGAACGCCCAGGCGAGCGTGCCGGCCGACACGGAAAAATACGCGAAGAACACGAGCACATCCGGCTGCAGTGCACCGCCATGCTCGATGTCCAGGCCCTTGAGCATGTAGAGGCCCAGCACCACGATGACCGCGATCCTCACCAGCGCCTGCTCGAGCTCGGTGTCGGGCCGCGCCATGAACCGCAGGCGCATGGCCTCGAGGAGGCCCCGCACCGGCTTCACGGCGCCTCGTGCCCGGCGATCCTGTCGCCGAGTTCCTGCTGGACGCGCGCGATGTCGCTTTCAACGCCAAGAAACGCATCGACCATGTCTGGGTCGAAATGCCGGCCGCGCTGAGCCCGCAGATAGCCGAAGGCCTCCTCCACGGGCCAGGCCTTCTTGTAGGGCCGCACTGCGGTCAGCGCGTCATACACGTCGGCCACCGCAACGACGCGCGCGCAGAGCGGGATATGGTCTCCGACCAGCCCGTTCGGATAGCCCGAACCGTCATACTTCTCATGGTGGCCGAGCGCGATCAGCGCACCCATGCGAACGTACTTCGAGGCACTGCCTTTCAGGATTTCATGTCCGATCACCGGGTGGCGGCGCATGATCTTGAGCTCGGCGTCATCGAGTCGTCCCGGCTTGAGGAGGATTCCATCCGGGATCCCGATCTTGCCGATGTCGTGCAACGGCGCGGCGAGTTCCACTGTCTCGGCTTCCTCGTGCGACAGGCCGATCGTATCGGCAATCAGGCGGGAATAACGCGCCATGCGTACCAGGTGGTTGCCGGTCTCTTCATCCCGGAATTCACCCGCCAGCGCCAGTCGCAGCAGGGTTTCCTTTTCCCTCTCGCGGATCTCCTGGGTCGCGTCCTCGACCATGCCTTCGAGCAGCCGCTTGCGGTCTTCGAGCGCAAGCTGCTGGCGACGCAGCGTGATCAGGTTGCGGCAGCGCGCCAGGCACTCGCGCGCGTCTATCGGCTTGATCAGGAAATCCGTGATCCCGGCGTCGAGCGCCGCATAACGGATCTTGCGGTCGTCGTGCACCGTCACCATCACCATCGGCACGTGTTCATAACCGGGAAGCGCGCGGAGCCGCTTGACGAACTCAATGCCGTCCATGTCCGGCATCGAATAGTCGACCAGGACCAGGTCCGCCACGTGCTTGGTCGCCCATACGACGGCATCGCCGGGACGCGCAAACGGCTGGACGATGACGCGGTCGTCCAGTCCGCGCACCACCTGCTCGAGGATTGCGCGGCCGGTCGACTGGTCGTCGACGACGATGATGGTGTTCTTCAACGCCGGCAGAATATGGACTTGTGCTGTCGCCATGGCCAGTCGAATGATTTCCCGTCCCTTCAGGGCCGACCAGACTACCCGCCACCCGCAAGAATGTCTAGCAAGTGCCTGCGTTTACAGGACAATTTCTTGCAGACTGCCGCCGTCCGGGAGGACACGGCGACCCGCCCGCGGCGCAGCCGACCATTCCCCAGCTGGGCGGCCTGTCGTTATCCGGGAAAAAGCGGCAACAGCGCCAGGGAGGGCCGAAATCATGGGGCAGCATGTGGTGCCGGAAGCGGGACTCGAACCCGCACGATGATTAGTCGGCGGATTTTGAGTCCGCTGCGTCTACCAATTCCGCCATTCCGGCATCTCGGTGGGCGCGAATTATCTCACGCAACCGGGCGGACCCTGTGTGCCCCGCCACTATAATGCGCAGCCATGCGTGTCGCCGATTTTGATTATGTGCTGCCCGATTCGCTCATTGCGCAGCATCCGGCCGCGCAACGGCGCGCGAGCCGCATGCTGTGGCTGGACGGGGCCAGCGGCAAGCTCGGCGACCTCATGTTCGCAGACCTGCCGCAGCACCTCGCGTCCGGCGACGTGCTGGTCATCAACGACACGCGCGTGATCAAGGCGCGCCTTGCAGCGAAGAAGAGCACCGGTGGCAAGCTGGAGGTGTTCATCGAGCGACAGGCCGGCACGCACGAGGCGCTGGCATTGATCCGCGCGAGCGGGCCGCTGCGGGTTGGGACGGCGATCAGCATCGACGACGCCGTAAGCGCCACCGTCATCGGCCGCGAGGGCGACCTCTACCGTGTGCGGTTTTCTGAACCGCTCGACGCGGTGCTCGAATACCACGGCTCGGTTCCCCTGCCACCCTACATCACCCATGCGCCCTCCCCCGAGGACCGCGAGCGTTACCAGACCGTTTATGCCGAACGGCCCGGGGCGGTGGCGGCACCCACGGCCGGCCTGCATTTCGACTCCGCGATGCTCGATTCGCTTGCAGCCAGGGGAATCCGGATCGCGCGCGTCACGCTGCACGTCGGCGCGGGCACCTTCCAGCCCGTGCGCGTGGAGCAGGTTGCCGACCACCGCATGCACAGCGAGCGCTATAACGTGCCTCAGGCCACTGTAGAGACAATCGCCTCTGCACGCGCTTCTGGCAAGCGCGTGATGGCCGTCGGCACGACCGCGTTGCGCGCGCTGGAAAGCGCCGCGCGCACGGGGGAACTCAAGGCCGGCGGGGGTGAAACCGACTTGTTTGTCACGCCCGGGTTCCGGTTTCGCGTGGTAGACCGCCTGATCACAAATTTCCACATGCCGCAGTCGACCCTGCTGATGCTCGTGTCGGCGTTCGGCGGCCTGGAGAACATCCGGCGCGCGTATGCGCACGCGATCGCAGGCCGCTACCGGTTCTTTTCGTACGGCGACGCCATGCTGATCGAGCGCGCAGCCTGACCCGCGTGCCGTGAAATTCAGCGTCACAGCAACCGATGGCTTGGCGCGGCGCGGCCGCCTGGAACTCGCGCACGGCGAGGTCGAGACCCCGGTATTCATGCCGGTGGGCACTTACGGCACCGTCAAGGCGATGTCTCCGCTGGAGCTTCACGAGATCGGCGCACGGGTTGTGCTGGGCAACACATTCCACCTCTGGCTGCGCCCCGGCCTCGCGGTGATCGAAAGGCACGGCGGATTACACCGGTTCATGGGTTGGGATGCGCCGATCCTGACCGACTCGGGCGGATTCCAGGTGTTCAGCCTTGGGGCCATGCGCAAGATTTCCGAGGAAGGCGTGCGCTTCGCTTCGCCGATCAACGGCGACCGGCTGATGCTCACGCCCGAGGAGTCGATGCGCATCCAGCGCGTGCTGAACTCCGACATCGCGATGGTCTTCGACGAGTGCACTCCCCACCCGGCAAGCGAAGCCGAAACGGCGGATTCGATGCGCCTCAGCCTGCGCTGGGCCGAACGCTCGCGCCGCGCCTGGGAGACCGGCCGGTCTGGTGGGTCGAACGCCCTGTTCGGCATCGTGCAGGGCGGCATGTTCGAGGCCCTTCGCGACGAGTCGCTCGCCGGCCTGGAAGGCATCAGGTTCGAGGGCTATGCCATAGGCGGGCTGTCGGTGGGAGAACCCAAGGCCGACATGCAGCGCATCCTGGCCCATACCGCGCCCCGCCTGCCGGCCGGCAAACCCCGCTACCTGATGGGCGTCGGCACCCCCGAGGACCTGATCGACGGCGTGCGCAACGGTATCGACATGTTCGATTGCGTGCTGCCGACGCGCAACGCGCGCAACGGCTGGTTGTTCACCCGCTTTGGCGATGTGAAGATCCGCAACGCGCAGCACCGCGAGGACACCCGGCCGCTGGACGCGACCTGCGGATGCTACTGCTGCCGCAATTTCACGCGTGCCTACCTTCACCACCTGCAGCGCGCCAACGAAATTCTCGGCGCCCGCCTCGCGACCATCCACAACCTTTACTACTACCAGTGCCTCATGCGCGAGATGCGCGCGGCAATCGAGGCCGGCACACTCGCCGAAACCAGCGCAAAGATGCTCGCCGAGCGGCGGCCGCATGACCCTGGGGACGGCTGAGGGAGCCAAGCTGCTATAATTTGGCGCTTCCCGCGCCCGACTGCCATCACAGGGGTCACAGGGCGCCTTGTTCGATTCTCCTCAGGAGTTTCCCGTGCTGATTTCTTCCGCATACGCTCAGGCGCCTGCCGCCGGTGGCGGCGACGCCGGTTTCATGGGTCTGATGCCGATCATTCTGATGTTCGTGCTGCTGTACTTCCTGATGATCCGTCCCCAGATGAAACGCGCGAAGGAGGCGAAAGCCATGATCGAATCCCTGCAGAAGGGCGACGAGGTGATTACCGCCGGCGGCGTCCTGGGCAGGATCAGCAAGATCAACGAGGCCTACATCGTCCTTGAGATCGCCGCCAACACCGAGATCAGCGTGCAGAAAGCAGCCGTGCAGACCCTGCTGCCCAAAGGCACCCTGAAGACCATTCAGTAGGCTGCATCCGGCAGAGCGAATTGATTCGACCGCATCGGGCGTAAAACAGTGAACCGCTATCCCGTCTGGAAGTACGCCCTCATCGCGATCTTCGTCGTGCTGGGTTTCCTCTACACGCTGCCGAACTTCTTCGGCGAGTCCCCCGCGGTGCAGGTGTCGAGCGGGAAGGTGACCGTGAAGCTCGATGCCGGCGTCCTTGCGCGCGTCGAGGAGGCCCTGAAGGCCGGCAAGGTCACCTACACCGCGGCGCTGCTCGACGCGAACAGCGTTCGCGTGCGCTTCGCGGACACCGATACCCAGCTGAAGGCCAAGGACCTGATCAGCCAGGCCCTGAATCCGGACGCGACCAACCCGTCCTACGTGGTTGCGCTCAACCTGCTGTCGTCCTCGCCTAACTGGCTCACCGCCATCCATGCGCTCCCGATGTACCTTGGCCTTGACCTGCGCGGCGGCGTCCACTTCCTGCTCCAGGTCGACATGCCGGCGGCGCTTACCAAACGCCTGGACAGCCTCGCCGGGGACGCACGCAGCCAGTTGCGCGAGAAGAACATCCGCCATTCGGGCATCTCGCGCGAGGGCCAGACCGTCCGCGTGCGCTTCCGGGACGCCGAAACGCGCGAAAAGGCAAAACGGCTGCTCGGCGACAACATCAACGACCTCCTGCTGTCCGAATCGCAGGATGGCGCGGAGTTCCGGCTTACGGCGACGCTGAAGCAGGAAGCCATCAAGCGCACCCAGGACTATGCGCTCAAGCAGAACATCACCACGCTGCACAACCGCATCAACGAGCTCGGCGTCGCCGAACCGGTCATCCAGCAGCAGGGGGCTGATCGCATCGTCGTGCAGTTGCCCGGGGTGCAGGACACCGCGAAAGCCAAGGACATCCTGGGCCGCACCGCCAGCCTTGAGATCCGCATGGTCGACGAAGAGCGCATGAACCCGGAGACACTGGCCGCGGCTGCCAGGGGGCAGGTCCCGTTCGGCGACGAGTTCTATATCGAGCGGAACGGCGCACCGCTGCTGGTCAAGAAAGCCGTTGTCCTGACAGGCGACCGGCTCACCGACGCGCAGCCCGGCTTCGACAACCAGACCCAGGAGCCGGCGGTGCACCTCACGCTGGACGCCACCGGGGCGCGCATCTTCAAGGACGTGACCCGCGAGAGCGTGGGCAAGCGCATGGCGATCCTGCTGATAGAAAAAGGCAAGGGCGAGGTGGTCACCGCCCCCGTGATCCGCTCCGAGATCGGCGGTGGCCGGGTGCAGATCTCCGGGCGCATGAGCACCGTGGAAGCCAACGACACGGCGCTGCTTCTGCGCGCGGGATCGCTTGCCGCGCCGATGGAGATCATCGAGGAACGCACCGTAGGTCCAAGCCTGGGCAAGGAAAACATCGAAAAGGGCTTCAGTTCGACCAAGTGGGGTTTCCTTGCGATCGTCGCATTCATGTCGATGTACTACGTCCTGTTCGGGCTGATTTCCTCGATCTCGCTCGGGGTCAACCTGCTGTTCCTGGTCGCGCTGCTGTCTTTGCTGCAGGCCACGCTCACGCTTCCGGGGATCGCCGCGATCGCCCTGACGCTGGGGATGGCGATTGACTCCAACGTGCTGATCAACGAGCGCATCCGCGAGGAGGTGCGCGGCGGCGCAACGCCCCAGGCGGCGATCGCGGCGGGCTATGAGCGCGCCTTCGGCACGATCATCGACTCGAACATCACGACACTGATCGCCGGCCTCGCGCTACTGATCTTCGGCTCCGGCGCGGTGCGCGGCTTCGCCGTGGTGCACTGCCTGGGCATCCTGACCTCGATCTTCTCCTCGGTCATGGTGTCGCGCGCGATCGTCAACCTGATCTATGGTCATCGTCGGCGGGTGCAGCACCTGTCGATCGGCGACACGGCCTGGAAATAAACGACCATGGAATTCTTCAAGATCCGCCGCACCATCCCGTTCATGCGGCATGCGCTGGTGTTCAACATCATTTCGCTGATCACCTTCGTCCTCGCGGTCTTCTTCCTCGCAACCAAGGGCCTGCACTTCTCGGTCGAATTCACCGGCGGTACGGTGATGGAGATCAGCTACAAGGAAACCGCCGAAGTCGACCGCATCCGCGACGCTCTGGAGAAGGCCGGCTACAAGGACACCGCGGTGCAGAATTTCGGCTCCTCGCGCGACGTGCTGATCCGCATGCCACTGGTGCAGGGACAGTCGAGCGCGGAATTATCGAACAAGGTCATGGCCACGCTGCAGGCACAGCACAAGGACGCCGAACTGCGGCGCGTCGAATTCGTCGGACCGCAGGTCGGCCGAGAACTCGCGGAGAACGGCGCGCTGGCGCTGCTCATCGTGTCGATCGGGATCGTGCTCTACCTCGCGCTGCGCTTCGAGTGGAAGTTCGGGCTCTCCGCGATCATCGCCAACCTGCACGACGTCATCATCATCCTGGGGTTCTTCGCCCTGTTTCAGTGGGAATTCTCCCTGCCTGTGCTCGCAGCGGTGCTGGCAGTGCTCGGCTACTCGGTGAACGAGTCGGTCGTCGTCTTCGACCGTGTGCGCGAGAACTTCCGCAAGATGCGCAAGGCAACCACGCCCGACGTCATCGACGCGGCGATCACCGGCACGATTTCACGCACCATCATCACCCACGGCAGCACGCAGATCATGGCCACGACCATGCTGATCTTCGGCGGTCCGGCGCTCCACTACTTCGCGCTCGCGCTCACCATCGGGATCTGCTTCGGCATTTATTCCTCGGTGCTCGTCGCGAGCCCGCTGCTGATGTGGCTGAAGGTCGACCGCTCGCAATTCATCAAAGTGAAGAAGGACCGCCGCGAGGAGAACGAAGGCGCAGTGGTTTGAGAACCCGCGCCTATTTCAGCACCTGCAGCAGGTTGTAGTAGTCGTCGGTCCACAAGCCCCAGTCCCGCTGCGGGATGATCGGCAGGGATTCCGGGTAGATCTCAGGCCGCTCCAGCGCCGAGGCAGCACGTGAAACCAGCACCCAAGTGCTATGCGACCTGCGCGCGTCGCCTTTCTCCGACAGTTCCACGGCGTGGGCACCGGCATCGCGTGCCAGCGCATCGACCACCGGGCCCAGGTCGAGGAACCGGTTGGACACATGGAATGCGACGATTCCGTCCGGCTTCAGGTTCCGGAAATAGACCTGCAGCGCCTGCTTCGTGATCAGGTGCACCGGGATCGAGTCGCTGGAGAAGGCGTCCACCGCGAGGACGTCGAAATTTTCCCCCGCACCGGCCTCAAGGCTCAGGCGCGCATCGCCAAGCACCGTCTCGATCTTCGCCTTGCTATCCGCCAGATAAGCGAAGTCCCGGCGCGCGATGGCGACCACATCCGGGTTGATTTCGTAAAACCGGTAAGTGTCCCCCGCCCTGCCGTAGGCCGCGAGCGTGCCGACCCCGAGCCCGATCACGCCGACCCGCACCGGCCCGTCCTGCCTGGATTCAATCGCACGCCCGATGCCCGACGTGTAGCCGTAATAGGTGGTCGGCGCGCGACGCGCGGCGCCCTGCAAATACTGCTCACCGTGCATGATGGTGCCGTGGAGCAGGCGCCTCAAGTGCTCCGGGTCCCCTTCGGCTCCGTATTCCTTGACCGTGAGGACGCCGTAGAAATTTCTCTGCGAAAACCACACATACTCACGCGACTTGAACACGTCGTAGCCGACGGTCGCCGTCACACCGAACAACGTGGCCGAACACATTGCCAGTGCCACGCGGCCCATGCCCCGAAACAAGATCGTCGCCAGCAGCGCACAGGAGACCAGGCCGATGCCGAGTTCGTGGTAGTTCCGGAATGCGAGCGGCGCGACTACCGCCACGAACAGCCCGCCTAGTGCACCGCCGAGCGACACCCAGAGGTAGAACGCGGTCAGGTTCTCGTTCGACGGCCGGCGCCGATAGAGCTCCCCGTGGCAGAACATGCAGGCCACGAACAAGCCTGAGAGGAACACGCCGAGCTGGATATACAGGTCGTGCTGGTGTGCGGGGTCAACAAGGAGCCAGGCCATGCCTCCGAACCACGCCAGCGCGGGAATCCACATCCAGCGTGGCCGATACAGCCCGCGGCCCTCGAAACACAGGATGAAGCTAAGCAGGTAAAGCGTGAGCGGCGCGAGCCAGAGCAGCGGGATCGAGGCAATGTTCTGCGTGATGTGGTTGGTCACGGCGAGCAGCATCACCGATCCGGTTGCCGACAACCCGAGCCACATCACGATCTCCCCTCGCCCCGGCTGCGTCACCCCGACCGGCGCCCGGGGTGCGGCCGCCGCCGGGAGACGCCCTGCCGACAGCCAGGCGAGAACGGCGCACAACAGCGCGAAGGCCGCGAACAGCCACGACCAGGCGCTGATCTGCATGCCATTGGACAAATACGGTTCCACCAGCAGCGGATACCCGACCAGAGCGAGCAGCGAGGCGAAATTCGACACGGCGAACAGCCGGTACGGGTTTGCCCCGGGGCGCGCCCGCGCAAACCATGCCTGCACCAGCGGGCTCGTGGCCGAGACCAGGAAATAGGGCAGCCCGACCGTCGCCGCAAGCAGCAACAGGATCCGCGATATCGGCTCTTCGCCGCCTGCAGGTTTCCACGTGAGATCGGGCACGATCGGCAGCAACGCGACCCCTGCGACCAGCAGGCAGGTATGCAGGGCCGCCTGTCCACGCCGCCCGAGCCGCGCCGTGGTCGCATGCGCATAGGCGTAGCCGCCGAGCAGCACGCACTGGAAAAACAGCATGCAGGTGGTCCATACCGCGGCAGTCCCGCCGAACCAGGGAAGGATCAGGCGGGCAATCAGCGGCTGCACAAGGAACAGCAGCAGCGAGGAGAGGAAGATCGTACCGGCGTAAAGCACGGGCCCGGGCGCGCCGCAAGGCGCGTCGAATGGGGGATGGGGGCGCTAGATCCGCCGCGCGAGATCTGCGGCGATGCCGGTGTAGGTCGCGGGCGTCAGCGCAAGCAGCTGTTTCCTCGCCTCCGCAGGGATCGGCAGCGTGCGGATGAATGCCGCCAGGCGCCTGGCATCCACGCCCTTGCCGCGCGTGAGTTCCTTGAGCTTTTCGTAGGCGTCCGCCACCCCGTGCCTGCGCATCACCTGCTGCACCGGCTCGGCCAGAACTTCCCAGTTCGCATCGAGGTCTTCGGCGATGCGCGCCGGATTTGCCTCGAGCTTGGCGAGTCCCCGCAGGCACGAAGCGTAGGCAAGCAGCGTGTGCCCCAGCGCGTTGCCCGAATTGCGCAGCGCCGTCGAATCGGACAGGTCGCGCTGCCAGCGCGAGACCGGAAGCTTGTCCGAAAGGTGGCGCAGCAGCGCGTTGGCAATGCCCACATTGCCTTCGGAATTCTCGAAATCGATCGGGTTGACCTTGTGCGGCATGGTCGAGGAGCCGACTTCACCGGCCTTGAGCCTCTGCTTGAAATACCCGAGCGAGATATAGCCCCACAGGTCGCGATCCAGGTCGAGAAGTATCGTGTTGGCACGCGCCCAGGCGTCGAACAGCTCGCCAAACGCGTCGTGCGGCTCGATCTGCGTCGTGTAGGGGTTGAACTCCAGGCCCAGGCTCTCGACGAACCGGCGGCAGAAGCTTTCCCAGTCGAACCCCGGGTAAGCGGCCAGGTGGGCGTTGTAGTTCCCGACGGCGCCGTTGATCTTGCCCTGCACCGAAACGCCGGCGATGCGCGTGCGTGCGCGCCGCAACCGATGCACGAAATTTGCCATCTCCTTGCCCAGGGTTGTCGGGCTGGCGGGTTGCCCGTGCGTTCGCGACAGCATCGCAAGGCCCGCATGCCGGTGCGCCAGGGTGCGCACGGCCTCCACAAGCTCGTCCAGCCTGGGCAGCATCACCTCTTCGCGCGCATCGACGAGCATCAGTGAATACGCGAGGTTGTTGATGTCCTCCGAGGTGCAGGCGAAATGCACGAACTCAAGCGACCGGTCGACCTCCTTGTTGCCGGCCAGTTTTCCTTTTAGCCAGTACTCGATCGCCTTGACGTCGTGGTTGGTCTCGGCCTCGATATTCTTGATGTGCGCGGCATCCTTCTCGGAGAACGCGTCCACGAGCTTGTCGATCGCCGCAATGGTTTTCGTGCCGAACGGCTTGAGCTCCCCGATCGCTGGCTCTGCGGCCAGCGCCTTCAGCCACTCGAGCTCGATCTTCAGCCGGTAGCGGATCAGCGCCGCTTCGCTGAAATGCCGGCGCAGCGGATCGACCGATCGCGCATAGCGCCCGTCGAGGGGAGATAGCGCGTTTAATTGGGTGAGGGGGCTTTGACCCGGCATGGCGTACACGATGATTGCGTTGGGGTCGCAATTATAGCTTCCGCTCCGCGGGCACCGCAGACCCGAATGATACAATTCGATCGCGTCATTCCCCGGAAAAAACCCTCATGAAACTCCTAGGCTCGGTCCCGAGTCCCTTCACGCGCAAAGTCCGCATCGTGCTCGCCGAAAAGCGCGTCGAGTGCACGTTCGAGACGGTCGAAGTCATGTCTGCCGACAGCCCGGTGCCGACGCACAACCCGCTCGGAAAGATTCCCGTGCTGGTGCTCGACGATGGCGCGACCCTCTACGACTCGCGCGTCATTGCCGAGTTCCTCGACACCGTCTCGCCCATGGGCAGGCTGATCCCCGAGGAAAGCCGCGGGCGCATCGCAGTGCGCCGCTGGGAAGCGCTGGCCGATGGCGTGGTAGACGCAGGCATTCTCATCCGTTACGAGCGCGCGCGCGAAGCGGGATTGCAGAGCAAGGCGTGGATCGAACGCCAGACGGGAAAACTCGAGCGCGGCCTGGCCGAAATGGCAAAAGATCTCGGCGAGAAGCCCTGGTGCCAGGACAACGGCTATACCCTGGCCGACATCGCCTGCGGCTGCGCGCTGGGCTGGCTCTCGTTCCGTTTCGCGGATCTCGACTGGCGCGGAAGCCATCCGAACCTCGCGCGGCATTTCGACAAGCTTTCCGAGAGGAGCTCGTTCGCGGACACCGTGCCTAAGGCCTGAGCGCGTGAATGACGGCGCCCTGCTGTTTCTAAACTTCGCCGCCTATGCCTGGCTGCTGTTCGTCCCGATCGTCGCAATCAAAGCCTGGGAACTGAAGGTACGGCTTGCCCTTCCTGTGGGCCGCGCCGCCGCAGTGGCGGCGCTGGCCAACCTGGCGTCCAGTGTGCTCGCAACCGCTGCCGTATTCGCTGCCGGCTGGCTGCTCGGCCTGCTCGACTTTATCGCCACCACCGGAACGGGTGAAGGCGATGCGGCGGCGCTTGCCGCCATCGTTCCCTGCTTCTTCCTGTCGGTATGGTGTGAATCGCTGGTTGCCGCGCAACTGCTAAGGCGGGTGTCTCTAACCGACCTTCGCGCCGCAGTGTTCCAGGCGAACCTGTTTGGCTACTCGGTTCTCGCCATCGTTCCCGTCGTGCGCTTCGTCAAAAGCGCAATCGTGAACGGGCACATCATCTGGTAGGCCTTTGCGCCGGGGCCTGACGCCGGCTAACGGCGGTTGTCCGGCCTCAGGCTATGATCCCGCCGCCGAGGCAAACCGCGCCCTCGTACAGCACCACCGACTGTCCGGAGGTCACCGCCCAGTGCGGCTCGGAAAACTCAAGCGACAGTTCGTCGTCCTCGACGCGCGTGAGCCTGCAGGTCGAGTCCGCCTGCCGGTAGCGGCTTTTTGCCGTATGCACCGAGCCCTCCTGCGGTAGCTCACCGCTGACCCAGGTGGCGTCGATCGCCGACAGGCTGCGCCGCAGCAGCAGCGGATCGTCGTGGCCCTGCACGACGACGAGCGTGTTCTCGGCCAGGTCCTTGTGCGCGACGTACCACGCGCTGCCGTCGCCACCCTGCCTGCCGCCGATGCCGATACCCTTGCGCTGCCCGATCGTATAGAACGCGAGGCCGACGTGCTGGCCGACCAGCTTGCCGTCCGGCGTCTTGATCGGCCCGGGTTCCCTGGGAAGGTAGCGATTGAGGAACTCGCGAAACGGCCGCTCGCCGATGAAGCAGATTCCGGTGGAATCCTTCTTGGCGTGGTTCGGCAGGCGGGCTTCGCGCGCGATGCGCCGCACCTCCGGCTTTTCGAGTTCACCGACCGGGAACAACACGCGCGACAGCTGAGCCTGGTTCAGCCGGTGCAGGAAATAGCTCTGGTCCTTGGCCGCATCCAGGCCGCGCAGCAGCTCGAACCGGCTCACGCCCTCCGCGCGGTCGATCACGGTTTCACGCACCCGCGCGTAGTGACCGGTCGCGATGCGCGTGGCGCCAAGATCCAGCGCATGGTCAAGGAACGACTTGAACTTGATCTCGGCGTTGCACAGCACGTCAGGGTTGGGTGTGCGGCCGGCCTGGTACTCGGACAGAAAGCTCGCGAACACACGGTCCTTGTATTCGGCCGCGAAGTTCACTGCTTCGAGTTCCACGCCGATCACATCGGCCGCCGCCGCCGCGTCGATCAGGTCCTCGCGCGTCGAGCAATACGCGTCGTCGTCATCGTCCTCCCAGTTCTTCATGAACAGGCCGATGACTTCGAACCCCTGCCTCTTGAGAAGCAGCGCGGCAACCGAGGAGTCCACCCCGCCGGACATGCCGACGACGATGCGCTCAGCCATAGCCGCGGGCGAACACGTCGAGCGGGAAGCGCTTGCCGGCGAGAAAGTCGTCGATGCAGGACATCACCAGCGGTGTGCGGTGCATGCGGGCATTCGCCGCCAGTTCCGCGCGCGTGAACCAGTGCGTCGCGATGATTTCCTTGTCGAGCGCGCGCCCGGCCTCGAGCCCATCGAGCCGCCCCGCGAACGTGAAGCGGATGAAGGTCACGTCTCGCGGCGCGTAATACCAGCGGTAGATGCCGACCAGTGATTCCGGGGTGAAGAGGTGCGCGGTTTCCTCCAGCACTTCGCGGGCGCATGCTTCGACCAGGCTCTCACCCGGGTCCAGGTGACCCGCGGGCTGGTTGTAGACCCGCCTGCCGTCGTGGTCTTCCTCGACCATCAGGAAGCGGCCGTCGCTCTCGATCACCGCGGCGACCGTGACCGATGGCGGCTTCCAGTCGGTGGCCACGCGCGCCTCAGGCGGCTTTGACGGTGTTCGCGCGGATGAACTCCGTCATGCGGGCCACGCCTTTCGCGATCATCTCGTTGGAGGCGGCGTACGAAAAACGCACGTGTTGCCCCTCTCCCGGAACGCGCGAGCCGAAATGGATGTCGGCCAGCACCGCCACGCCCGCCTCGTGCAGCAAGCGCTTCCTGAATTCCTCCGAATCAGCTGCGCCCACCATGCGGCAGGCTTCGGTGACGTTCGGCCAGGCGTAGAACGCGCCGCCTGGCGTGCGGCAGGAAACACCCGGCACCTTGTTCAGCAGGCCGACGATCAGGTTGCGGCGATCGAGAAAGCTTTTCTTCATCATTTCGGCGGCGTCCTGCGGGCCGTTGATCGCCTCGAGCGCGGCCCACTGCGAAATCTGCGAAGCGCACGAATCGGTGTTGGTGACCCAGCGCGTGAAGACCGGCGCGAGTGTCGGATTGGAGATAAAGCCGATGCGCCAGCCCGTCATCGCCCAGGTCTTCGATGCCCCGTCGGAAATAATCGTGCGCTCATACATTCCCGGCACCTGCGCGATCGAGAAAAATTCGCCATCGAAGGTCAGCCGCGAATAGATCTCGTCAGCGTACACCCAGACCTGCGGGTGGCGTTTCAAGATTGCTGCGATCTGTTCAAGCTCAGCCTTCGAGAGCAGCCCGCCGGTCGGGTTGTGCGGGTAGTTCAGGATCAACAGCTTCGTCTTCGGCGTGATCAGCTTTTCCAGCTCCGCCGGGTCGAAGGAGAAATCGCGCGCCTCTTTCAGGTTGATCGGCACCGGCTTTGCGCCGCAGGCGATGATCTGCGATTCGTAGATCGGGAACCCGGGATTCGGGTAGATCACCTCGTCGCCCGCGCCGTAGTCCGTGGTCGAGAGGATCGCGTAGGCGATGAACGGCTTGGCACCCGCGCCGACCACGACATCCTCGGCGCGGATCGGCAGGCCGCCGCGCATGCCGGCCATGTACTTTGCAACCGCCTCACGCAGCGGGTCGATGCCGGCCGAAGGCGTGTAGCCGTGCTTGCCTTCGCGGATCGCGCGAATGCCCGCCTCCTGCACGTGCAGCGGCGCCGGAAAGTCCGGCTGGCCGATGCAGAACGAGACGATGTCCTTGCCCTTGCGGGCCAGTTCATTGACTTCGGCGAGGACCACGAAGGCGTTTTCGGTGCCGAGGCTTTGCGCGCGCTTTGACAGTTGCAGCATGAAGTTACCCGAACAAAAAGGATGCATTTTACCCTCCCCGCCCCGACCAGTTCCCGTCGGCGTTGATCCAGATCAACGGGCTCCGCAGAGTGGCCGCTAGCATAGAGCGACCTTTCCAGCCCCGCCGCGGTCGCCAGTCCGTGCCGCGCAAGACACCCCGTGAACGACGCCGCACCGGACACCCCGCCCTTTCGCCGCTGGCTCCTGCGCGTGCTGGCCGCCCTGCTCGTGCTGGGCGCGCTGGCGTATGCCGCGCGCGACCGCATCCTCGGCATGCCGGTTGAGGTCTACCGCCTCGCGCGCGGGGACCTGCTGCAGACCGTGGTGGCCAGCGGCCGGATCATGTCGCCCAGGCGCGTGTCCATCGGCGCGGTGGTCACCGGGCGGGTGGTGCGCATCCCGGTCAGCGAAGGCCAGGCCGTGCGCCGCGGGGACCTGCTGATCGAGCTGCTGGACAACGACGAGCGCGCGGCCGAAGCGCAGGCGAAGGCCGCGGTGGCGCAGGCCGAAGCCAGGTTGCGGCAGTTGCGCGAAGTGGGCCTGCCCGCCGCGGAGCAGGCCGTGCTGCAGGCGCAGGCCACCCTGACGCAGATGCGCCAGCAGCACGCGCGAACCACACAACTGCAAGCGCAGGGTTTCGTGGGCCGCGCGCAGCTCGATGATGCCCAGCGTAATCTCGACGTCGCCGAAAGCCAGTTGCGCGCCGCCCGCCTGCAGGTGCAGACCAACCGACCTACCGGCAGCGACTTCGCACTCGCGTCCACGGCCCTGGCGCAGGCGCGCGCCAGCCTGGGCATCGCGCACGCAAAGCTCACCGACACGCTCATCCGCGCGCCCGTCGACGGGACGCTCATCGGGCGCAATGTCGAAGCCGGCGACGTGGTGCAACCGGGCAGGGCGCTGATGGTGCTGGCGCCCGCCGGCGATACCGAGATCGTGGTGCAGATCGATGAGCGTAACCTCGCGCGGCTGGCGCTGGGCCAGCAGGCGCTGGCCTCTGCGGATTCCTACCCGGGGCGCCGGTTCCCCGCGCAGCTCGCCTATATCAATCCTGGAGTCGACCCCCTGCGCGGGTCGGTCGAGGTAAAGCTGAAGGTGCCGGAGCCACCCGGTTTCCTGCGCCAGGACATGACCGTGTCGGTCGACATCGAGGTGGCGCGGCGCGCGAACGCGCTGGCCGCGCCGACCGACGCGCTGCATGACGCGACCGGCCCTCATCCGTGGGTGCTCGCGGTGCGCGGGCAACGCGCCGTGCGACTGCCCGTGAAGCCCGGACTGCGCGGCGACGCACGCACTGAGATCCTCGAGGGCGTGGCGACGGGCGAAGAACTCATCCCGGCGACCAATGTGCTCGTGAAGGCGGGCGACCGCGTGCGCCGCGCCGCCGGCCCATGAACCGCCTGCTCCCGTTCGAGTGCATCGCCGCGTTTCGCTTCATGCGCGAAGGCACGGTCCAGACCCTGCTGATCGTGTCCGGCGTCGCGCTGGGCGTCGCCGTGATCGTGTTCATGTCTGCGCTGATCGCGGGGCTGCAGTCGAACATCATCCGCCGCACGCTCAACTCCATGGCGCCGATTGTCGTCGTCCCCCCGAAGCAGGTTGCGCGCGCACAGCGCCCGCAGGAGACAGCGCCGGTCGCGGCGCTGGTGCAGCCGCGTTCGCAGCAATTGCGATCGATCGACCAGTGGCAGAAAGTGCGCGCCCAGGTCGCGCGCCTGCCGCAGGTTGCGGCCGTAACCCCGATCGCCGCCGGGCCCGGCTTTGCGCTGCGCGGCGACGCGAGCAAGGCCGTCACGATCATCGGCATCGAACCGGCGAGCTATGTGCAGGTGATCGGCCTCGAGGAGAAGCTGATCGCCGGCGGACTTGCCCTGGGTACCTCCGATATCGTCGTCGGCACGGAGCTTGCGTCGGACCTGGGCGCGAACATCGGCGACAAGCTGCGACTCGCGACATCCTCCGGCGCCACCGAGACACTCACCGTCATCGGCATCTTCGATTTCGGCAACAAGGGCGTGAACGAGCGCAACGTCTACATCGGCCTGCGCGTCGCGCAGAACCTCCTCGACCTCGCGGGCGGAGTGTCCAGCCTGGAGATCAAGGTGCGCGACCCTTTCGAAGCCGAGCTGATCGCGCAGGCAATCCATTCGGAGACCGGCCTGCAGGCAGACAGCTGGATTCGCACCAACGCGCAGTTCTTCACCGCCATGGCGGCGCAGAGCCTGTCGAACACGGTGATCCGCTTTTTCGTCGGGTTGACCGCCGCGCTGGGCATCGCCAGCGTGCTCGTCGTCTCGGTAGTGCAAAAATCCAGGGAGATCGGCATCCTGCGTGCGATGGGAACCTCTCGCCGCCAGATCCTCGGGGTGTTCCTCGTCGAAGGGGGCGTCATGGGGCTGGCCGGATCGCTGGTCGGCTCGCTGCTCGGCTGGCTGTTCCTGCTCGTGTGGCGCAGCGCGGCGAGGAACGCCGATGGCACGCAGCTGTTCGTGATCGAGGTGGAGGCATCGCTGTTCCTCATGGCGGCCGCGGGCGCCACGCTGGTCGGCGTGCTGTCGGCCGCGATACCCGCGCGACGCGCTGCGCAACTCGATCCGGCGATCGCGATCCGTGGCTGAGCCCGGCGAAACGTTGCGCCTCGAGGGCGTGCGCAAGTCCTACGCGGTCGGCACGCCTGCGGAGCTCGAAGTGCTGCACGGCATCGACCTGCGCCTGCAGCACGGCGAGTTTTCCGCGCTGATCGGCCCGTCCGGGGGCGGCAAGAGCACGCTCCTCAACCTGATCGGCCTGCTCGACCGGCCCTCGTCGGGCCGGGTGTTCGTGGCAGGGCAGGAGGCCGCGCTGCTCGGTGACAACGAACTCACCCGGCTGCGCGGGCGCAGCGTGGGGTTCGTGTTCCAGTACCACTACCTGCTGCCCGCGTTCAGCGCGCTCGAGAACGTCATGATGCCGCTGCTCACCGCGCGCGGCCGCCCCGACGCCGAGATGCGCAACACCGCCGCCGCCCTGCTCGACAGTGTGGGCCTCACGCCGTGGCGCGACCATCTCGCCAACAACCTGTCGGGCGGCCAGCAGCAACGCGTCGCGGTTGCCCGCGCGCTCGCCATGAACCCTCCGTTGATCCTCGCTGACGAGCCCACCGGCAACCTGGACACCAAATCCGCCGACGGCGTATTCGACGTGCTGCGCGACGTGAACAGGCGCGGCGGCACCACCTTCCTGATCGTCACCCACGACCCGCGCCTTGCGCAGCGCTGCGACCGCATCATCGAACTGGTCGACGGCAGCATCGTGTCGGACCGGTCCAACCCGGCGGCGTCGCGCGCGGAGCACTGAGAGCCGCACCAAAGGCACTGCTAAGATGGGTGCGCCTACTTGCGGAGCATTGTCATGCTGATCAACTGCGTCGCCTACCAGGACGGCAAGAAACTCGCCGAGATCCCGAAGGAGGAGATCAGCACCTATGTCGGGCGGCCGGACTGCTTCGTCTGGGTTGCGCTGAAAGACGCCGAACCGGGCGAACTCGAGGAAATGAAGGAGGAGTTCGGCCTGCACGAACTCGCCGTCGAGGACGCCCACCACGGCCACCAGCGGCCGAAAATCGAGGAATACGGCGACTCCCTGTTCGCCGTCCTGCACACGGTCGAGACCGGCACCGACGAACTCACGGTCGGGGAAATCGACATTTTTGTCGGCAGGAACTACGTGCTCAGCGTCAGGAGCCGCGCCGGACTGGGATTCAAGGACGTGCGCGCGCGCTGCGAGCGCGAGCCCGAATTGCTGAAGTACGGCTCGGGCTATGTGCTGTATGCGCTGATGGATGCGGTGGTCGACCGCTATTTCCCTGTGCTCGACGGGTTGGAGGTCGAACTCGAGGCGATCGAGGACCGCATCTTCGCCGGCACCTCGGCGCGCCAGAACATCGAGGCGCTGTACGGGCTGAAGCAAAAGCTCACGACCCTCAAGCACGCCACGGGACCGCTGCTCGAATCTGTGGCGCGGCTATACGGCGGGCGCGTGCCGCAAGTCTGTGCCGGCATGGGCGAATACTTTCGCGACGTCTACGACCACCTGATCCGGCTCAACCAGACGATCGATTCAACCCGCGACATGGTGATCACCGCGACCTCGGTGAACCTTTCGCTGATCGCGCTGGCCGAGAACGAGACCACCAAACGGCTCGCCGCGTACGCAGCGCTGGTGGCCGTGCCGACCATGGTGGCCGGGATCTACGGCATGAACTTCAAGCACATGCCCGAACTCGACTGGGTCTGGGGCTACCCGCTCGCGCTGGCGAGCATGGTCTGCGCCGACGTCTATCTGTGGTTCCGCTTCCGGAAATCCGGCTGGTTGTAGGACGCGGGGGAACCTGGCGGTTCCCCCACTCCCCCTCCCTTTGCCTTCGTTTGCCTCCCTCCGTGCGAGGCAGTCAGGCGACGGTGGGGAGGACCTCGGTCACGGCGCTGAACATCTGGTCGAGGTGCTTCGGCTCGCAGATCAGCGGGGGGCAGAACGCAACGTTGTCGCCGACCGGACGCACGAACACGCCTTTCGCCCAGCACTTCTCGAACACCTCGAAGCCGCGCGCCCCGGGCGCGCCGGGGCGGGGCGCGAGTTCGATCGCGCCGATCAGGCCCAGGTTGCGGCAGTCGACCACGTGCGGCGCACCCTTGAAGGAATGCACCCCGTCCTCGAACGCTTTCGCCAGCTGGTTAGGCCGGTCGAACAGGTTTTCTTCTGCATAGGTGTCGAGCGCGCCCAGTCCCGCGGCCATGGCCAGCGGATGCCCGGAGTAGGTATAGCCGTGGAAGAACTCGACGCCCGAGCCCGCCGAAGCCATGAACGTCTCGTACAGCGCCTTGTTCACGATCACCCCGCCCAGCGGCACGCTGCCCGAACTCACGCCCTTGGCGAACGTGATCAGGTCGGGCGTCACGCCGAAATACTGCGAGGCGAAGGGCTTGCCCAGGCGCCCGAAGCCGCAGATCACCTCATCGAATATCAGCAGGATGCCGTGCTTCGTGCAGATCTCGCGCAGCCGCTGCAGGTAACCCTGCGGCGGCACCAGCACGCCGCCCGCACCCGACACCGGCTCGACGATGACGGCCGCGATGTTCGAGGCATCGTGCAGCGGGATGATGCGCTGCTCGAGTTCGTCGGCGAGTTCGGCGCCGGTCGCGGCGCAGCCGCGCGTGAACGCGCGCGCGGCGAGGTCCTGCGTATGGCGCAGGTGGTCGGTGCCACCGAGCAGCAGCCCGCCGTAGGCCTTGCGGTTGGTCGGCACGCCCGAGACCGACATGCCACCGACGTTCACGCCGTGGTAGCCCTTTTCGCGGCCGATGAAGCGCGTGCGGCTCGCCTCGCCGCGCAGGCGGTGATAACCCACCGCCATCTTCATCGCGGTATCCACCGACTCGGAACCTGAGTTGGTGAAGAACACATGGTCCATGCCCTCGGGCGCGAGTTCGGCGATCCGCCCGGCCAGCTCGAACGCGAGCGGGTGGCCGGTCGAGAACGACGATGCGAAATCCAGCTCGCCCGCCTGCTTGCGGATCGCCTCGACGATCCGCGGCCGGCAATGGCCCGCGTTCACGCACCACAGGGTCGCAAGCCCGTCGAGGACTTCGTGTCCATCGGCGGTCTTGTAGTACATGTCCCTGGCGCCAACGATCATCTTCGGCGCCGCCTTGAAGCGCCGGTTGTCGGTGAAGGGCATCCAGTAGTGCTCGAGCTTGCTCATCGGTTCGGTCCGTGTCCTTTCGAAAGCGTAACGATACCCGCTTGGCGCGCGCGCGTGCGGGGCGGCGAATTCAGATCCCGCGTTCGGCGAACACCTCCTTCGCGACCCGGGCGCTGTCCAGCGCCGCCGGCGCGCCGCAATAGACCGCAGCGTGGATGATGATTTCGCGGATTTCCTCCTTGGTGACCCCGTTGTTCAGCGCGCCGTTCACATGGATCTTGAATTCATGCGGCCGGTTGAGTGCGGTCAGCATCGCCAGGTTCAGCATCGAGCGGGTCTTCTTCTCCAGCCCGGGCCGGGCCCAGCTCGCCCCCCAGCCGTGCGCGGTCACGTACTCCTGCAGCGGGCGCGAGAACTCGTCGGCCGTGCTGAGTGACTTGTCGACATAGGCATCGCCCAGCACTTCCCTGCGCATTTTCATGCCGCGCGCGTACAGTGGTTCCAGATCCTTTTCCATGGCCTCTCCTCAGGTGCCGGCCGCATCGGCCGGCGTTACGAAAGCATCGCAAAAGTAGGCGTCGCGCGGCAGCGCGCGCTGCGCGCAGAAGTCGCGCCGCGCCGCCTCCACCATGGCGGTGACGCCGCAGGCATAGACCTCGCAGTCCGCGAGCGAAGCATAGTCTTGCATCACGGCACGGTGGACCAGCCCGCTACGGCCGCCCCAACCGGCATCCGGCTCCGAGAGCACGGGCACGAAGCGGAAATTCGCGTGCGCGCCCGCCCATTTCTGTGGCAGGTCGACAAGGTAGAGGTCCTTCTCGCGGCGCGCGCCCCAGTAGAGCACCATCTCGCGCGCGACACTGCGGCGGAATGCATCTTCGAGGATCGACTTGACCGGCGCAAAGCCGGTGCCGCTGGCAACGAACACCGCGGGTTTGGCGCCCTCGCGCAGCCAGAAGTCGCCGTAGGGCAGTTCCACCTTCAGGCTCGCCCCCGCCGCCAGGCCGCGCAGGGTGTCGTCGGAAAACCTGCCCCCGGGCAGCACGCGCACGTGCAGCACGGCGAGGTCGCTCTGTTGCGGCGCGTTGGCCATCGAGAAACTGCGCCGCGCGCCATCGGCAAGGATCACCTCGAGATACTGCCCGGCCTTGAACTTCACCCGCACGCCCGGGGGAAAGCGCAGCTGCACGATCTTCACGTCGTCCGCGGCGTCGGTCACACGCAGCACCTTTGCATCGATCGTGCTGCGCGCGTTCGGGTCGATGCGCCGGATCTCGCGCGGCACGATCTCCAGGTCCGATTTCGGCCGGGCCTGGCAGAACAGGACGTACAGGTCCCCCGGGTACGGGGTTTCTATTTCGCCTTCGCGCACCAGGCCGCGGCAACTCGCGCAGGCCCCGCGCTGGCAGGAGTAGGGCATCTCGTAGCCCGCGCGGCGCGCCGCCTCAAGGATGGTGGTGTCCGCGTCGCAGGGAAACGCGATGTCGGTGTTGGCTACGCGGATGGTGAAACTGGCCGAACTCATCTCCTGCACACCGCTAGTTCACCGGCCCCGCGCCACCCAGGAGAGAGAAGGTTTCCACCACCGAGACCGGGTCGGCCACACCCTTGCCCGCGATATCGTGCGCGCTGCCATGCCCGACGCTTGAGAACAGCACCGGCGTGCCGATCGACAGCGCGGAGGAGCGCAGCGGCGAGAGCAGCTTCATCGGGATATGGCCCTGGTCATGGAACATCGCGAGATAAACAGCGTGCCTGCGCTGCGAAAGCATCACGTCTGCACCCACCGGGCCGTCGGCGCGCACGCCGAGTTCGCGCAGGCGCGCAACCGCGGGCGCGACGATGCGATCGTCGTCATCGCCGAACAAGCCGCCTTCGCCCGCGTGCGGGTTGATGCCGAACACGCCGAGCGTCGGCTCTGCAACCCCCAGGCGCTGCACAGCCTTTACCGTGGCCAGCCCGGCGGCGACAACGCGCTCGGTGCTGATGCGACCCAGCGCGCTGCGCACGCTCTCGTGCAGCGTCACATGCGCGATACGCAGTCCCGCCGCGACCAGCATCAGGAATACCTGCTCCTCGGGCGTGCGGGTGAGCTGCGCAAGCAGGCCCGCATAGCCGGAGAACGGGATTCCCGCCCGGTTGATCGCCGTCTCGGACTGCGGGCAGGCGACGATCGCGGACACTTCCCCCGCGCTCACGAGCCTGACTGCCTCGCGGACGTAGGCCACCGTTGCCGCGCCGGCGCGCGGATCGATCGCGCCCGGCGAAAAGCCCGCGGCCTCGAGCGCCACAACCGGCGCAATCGACAGCCCCGCGCCGCCGTATTCGCGGATCACGAATTCATCCCCGACCAGGACCGGCTCGATCTCGCCGCCGGCGAACTGTTTCGCCGCCTTGACTGCGATCTCCGGGCCGATGCCGTTCGGGTCGCCGATGCAGATCGCAATCCGCCGCGCCGCGCCCTTCGCCGCGCCGGTCACAGCGGGATCGCCACGAGGGTATCGAACCGGTTGCTGTCGCACACCACGATGCGTTCATGGAAGCGCAACTGCCCCTCCGGGCCCTCCCCGACCACATCGAGGTAGCGGCCGGTGGCGAACACATCCATCGTGCCGTCGCGCATGATGCGCACCACCAGGAACGAAGCCTCGGTGCGCACGCGCCCAGCCTCGGTCGAGAGGATCGAAGGCAGGCCGACGATGTGGCGGTAGCGCTGCCGCTCGTAAATATTGGCCACGCGCAGCGCCGAAATGCGGTCTTCCAGCATGCCGCGCGTGTCGGCGTACATCAGCCCGGCGCCCATGCCTTGCGCGTGGTTGTCCGCGCTGGTGAGCTTGTACAGGCAGTCCTCGAAAAACAGCGCCGGCCAGGCCTCAAAGCGCCCGTCGTCAAGCGCGCGCGCGTACTCCGAGTTCAGCTGGATCAGCCGCGCGTTCATCTGCCCCGCCTCATAGTCCCCGCCTTATATTCCAGTGTGCGCGCGGTAGGCCTTCCAGAAACCGCGCACCGAGGCCTCGGTCGCGCGCGTGGTGTCGGTCTGCGTCGCGTCACCGCCCATCTGCATCACCGAGAACTCGTTACCCGCCGCGGCCACGCCGCGCTGCACGAACCCGCCCACGCAACCGTCCTCCATCGACACAAAGCCCGCCGGGCCGACCAGGTTGGCCTGCTTCAGGCGGCGCTTGCGCATCTCGGGCGTATCGTCGGCAAAACCGAAGTAGGTCCAGTTGAGTTCCATGCGGCCCACGCCCTTGGGCAGGATCTGGCGCACCGCAAGGCAGTTGTTGATCTGTTGCAGCACGAACCCGGGAAACACCGTAAGAATCTGCAACTGGATGCGGTCGCCGAATTCATCGACCGATTCAAGCATGCTGGGGTCGGCCAGCCGGTAGCCCTTGATCTCCGAGCGGATGCCCTGCTTCGCATAGGCTTCGTTGTTCGCGTCACCCGGCGCGTCGATCGTGAAGCTCGCGTGGTGGCCGCCGTCATCGCTCACCAGCACCCCGCCGCCCTGCGTCAGGCGCGTGATGCGGAAGGTGCCGAAAAACAGGTGCAACAGGCTCGCGTGGTAGGTGTCCTTGACGTTCTCGGTGTACAGCTTCCAGTTGTTCGGCAGCGCCTGGGTGAAGCGGCCGATAACCTCGATCGGGCGGCACAACACCCTCTCGATGCGCGCGAGGATGGTCTCGCCGATGTACTCCTCGATCGTCGGGACCGCATCCGACACACTCGCGAACACCAGCCCGCACAGCGTGGCGGTGTAGAGCTTGCGCGGGCCGATGCTTTCCTTGCTGAACCCCTTGGGCATGCCGCCCTGCCCGTTGGAGCCCTCCTCGAAGGCGATGCCCTTCAGGTTGCCCTTCTGGTCGTAGGTCCAGGCGTGGTAGACGCACTTGAAGTCCCGCGCGTTGCTGCCGCCGTCGTCAAGCGCAATGAGCGCGCCGCGATGCGCGCAGCGGTTCTCGAAGCAGTAGATCTCGCCGTCGTCACCGCGCACCACGATCACCGGCATCTCGCCCACGAACGTGGTGCGGTAGTCACCGGGCTTCGCGACGTCCGCCTCGAGGCACACGTAGTTCCACACCGCACCTTCGAAAAGTTTCTGCTGCTCCACGCGGCAGGTCGACTCGTCCTGGTAGACCCAGTACGGCGCGCCGGAGACCATGCCTTCGGGCCAGATGCTGCGCGTTTCGGAGGCGTTCATATCGTGGCTCCCGTTGTCCGGCTTGTCGTGCGGTGCGTGAAGGCTATTGCAGGGTCACGTTGGCCGACTTGATCACAGCCTGCCAGCGCACCATCTCCTCCTGCACGAAGGCGGCCATCTCGGCGGTCGTGTTTCCCACCGGCTCGGCGCCGCGGTCGAGAAAGCGCTTCTGCACGTCGGGCATGCGAAGTACCTCCACCGTGGCGGCGTTGATCTGCTGCACGATCGCGTTCGGCGTGCCGGGCGGCGCGACATTCGCAAACCAGGCGTTGGCGATGAAACCCGGCAGGCCCGCCTCAGCCGCGGTGGGCACCTCGGGTGCCACCGGGCTGCGGCCGGTGTTGGCCACGGCCAGGAACCTGAGCCTGCCTGCCTGGTGGAACTTGAGCCCGGCGGCGATGTTGCCGATGAACAGGTCGACCCGTCCGGCGACAAGGTCTACCAGCGCCGGCCCCTCGCCCTTGTAAGGCACATGCACGATCTCTACACCAGCCATGGTGGAGAACATCTGCGCCGACAGGTGCGAGGTTGAGCCGTTGCCCTGCGAAGCGTAGATCAGCTTGCCGGGGTTGGCCTTGGCGTAGGCGATCAGTTCCTTCACGGACCTGGCCGGCAGGTCGGCCCTTACGCTGATCACGTTCGGCACGATGGCCAGCACCGTGATCGGCACGAACTTCGCGGGATCGTACGGCAGGTTCTTGTACAGGTTGTGGTTGATCGACAGCGGTCCCGGCGGGCTGGAAAGAAGCGTGTAACCGTCCGGGTCCGCGCGATAGACCGCCTCGGCGCCGATGTTGCCGCCCGCGCCGGCGCGGTTCTCGATCAGGACCGGCTGGCCCCACTTGGCGGACAGCCTTTCTCCCACGATCCTCGCCAGTGCATCATTCGATCCGCCGGCTGGAAAAGGCACCACCATCTTGACCGGCTTGTTCGGAAACCCGCCCTGAGCCATCACGCTTGCAGGCACGGCCGCGAAACCTGCCGCGAGCCAGGCGGCGCAGAGCAGCACACTACGCAGAAAACTCATTTCATCTCTCCGTTTCAGATCTTCTTATGGATTCGCCGGCGGCGAAAATGCACGGCACTGTTAGATGGCCGAACAAATCTGCGCAAAGCGAACACACGCTAGGGCGGAAAGGGAAACGTGTCAATCGGGGTTTTGCCCCTTTCCAGCGCTGCGCACCGCGCAGTCGGAATTCCCGCCATCCGATACCCGCTACCATGGTCAGATGAATCCTTCCGACGCGACGCCGACCCGGGTCTCCCGCCGCCTCTCCGCGCTGCTCGCCGCGCTGACGATGATCGGGCCGTTCTCGATCGACACCTACCTGCCGGCGTTCCCCGCGATCCGCGATTCGCTTGGCGCGAGCCAGGTCGAGGTGCAGCAGACGCTCACCGCCTTCATGCTGCCGTTCGCGTTCATGATGCTGTGGCACGGGGCATTGTCGGATGCGCTCGGCCGGCGCCGCGTGATCCTCGTCGGGCTCGCGGTGTACGCGCTGGCCTCCCTTTTCTGCGTGTTCGCCACGCGCATCGAGGTCCTTTGGCTCGGCCGCGCGCTGCAGGGGCTCTCGTGCGGGGTGGGCATGGTGGTGAGCCGCGCGATCGTGCGCGACCTGTTGAATGGCGCCGACGCGCTGCGCATGATGGCGCGCATCAGCATCATGTTCGCGATCGCCCCGGCGATCGCCCCGGTGATCGGCGGCGCGATTTACGCGTTCGCCGGCTGGCAGGGGATCTTCGTCTTCCTCGCGCTGTTCGGCGCGGGGCTCTGGCTGGCGGTGCTGCGCTGGCTGCCCGAGACACTGCCGCCGGCGAAGCGCCAGAGCCTGCACCCGGTGTCGCTGTGGCATTCGTACGTGAGCGTGTTTTCGAACGGCGAATTCATGCGCCTGTCGGCTTCGCTCGCGCTGATCTTCAACGGGATGTTCCTCTACATCCTGTCGGCGCCGGTGCTGCTGATCGAGCACCTCGGCGTGTCGCCGCAAGGCTTCGCGGTGCTGTTCGTCCCCGGCGTGGCCGGCATGGTGGTCGGCGCGATGCTGTCCGGCCGGCTCGCCGGGCGGCTCAGCCCGCGCCGCACGATCTCGCTGGGCTGCGTGATCATGGGCGTCGCGGCCGCGGCCAACGTTGCGCTCTCGCTGTGGATGCCGCCCGTGCTGCCGTGGGCGATCCTCGCCTTCCCGTTCTACAACATCGGCCTCGCGCTGGCGATGCCGAACCTGCAACTGCTGGCGCTGGACCTGTTCCCGGACAAGCGCGGCATGGCCTCGAGCTGCCAGGGCGTCACGATGAGCGCCACCAACGTGCTCACCGCGGCGGTGCTCGCGCCGCTCTTGTGGGGCACGCCGCTCACGCTCGCGCTTGGCATGGCGGCGTTCCTCGTGCTGGGC